>NZ_NASY01000042.1:0-302490 GCF_002075365.1 Anoxybacillus sp. UARK-01
GATACCACCCTTGTCGTACTGAAGTTCTAACCCGCACCCCTGATCGGGGTGGGAGACCGTGTCAGGTGGGCAGTTTGACTGGGGCGGTCGCCTCCCAAAGAGTAACGGAGGCGCCCAAAGGTTCCCTCAGAATGGTTGGAAATCATTCGAAGAGTGTAAAGGCAGAAGGGAGCTTGACTGCGAGACCTACAAGTCGAGCAGGGACGAAAGTCGGGCTTAGTGATCCGGTGGTTCCGCATGGAAGGGCCATCGCTCAACGGATAAAAGCTACCCCGGGGATAACAGGCTTATCTCCCCCAAGAGTCCACATCGACGGGGAGGTTTGGCACCTCGATGTCGGCTCATCGCATCCTGGGGCTGTAGTCGGTCCCAAGGGTTGGGCTGTTCGCCCATTAAAGCGGTACGCGAGCTGGGTTCAGAACGTCGTGAGACAGTTCGGTCCCTATCCGTCGCGGGCGCAGGAAATTTGAGAGGAGCTGTCCTTAGTACGAGAGGACCGGGATGGACGCACCGCTGGTGTACCAGTTGTCCTGCCAAGGGCACCGCTGGGTAGCTATGTGCGGAAGGGATAAGCGCTGAAAGCATCTAAGCGTGAAGCCCCCCTCAAGATGAGATTTCCCATTGCATAAGCAAGTAAGATCCCTCGAAGATGACGAGGTAGATAGGTCCGAGGTGGAAGCGTGGCGACACGTGCAGCTGACGGATACTAATCGATCGAGGACTTAACCAATACGAAAAGGGGAGCAAGACATCAAGAAAAGCACCGCCTATCCTTTCTTCTCTGATCTGTTATCTAGTTTTGAAAGAACAAAAAGTTCTTGACATGGGCGAAATGCTCGTTATAATAATACTTGTCTGTTTGAAATAATAAGCCTAGTGATGATGGCGGAGAGGTCACACCCGTTCCCATCCCGAACACGGAAGTTAAGCTCTCCAGCGCCGATGGTAGTTGGGGCTAACGCCCCTGCAAGAGCAGGACGTTGCTAGGCTTTATATTAAACATATTCCGCAATCGCTCAGCGACGAGCATTTCCTCTCTGAGCAAACAGCGAGTTGCCTCGACGCATTGTGCTTCTTCGAATGTCTTGAAGAGGAAGAGGCAGTAGAAAAATACGAATAATGATTCGTTAGTTTTTGTGTTTATCCACTATTCCGCAATAGCTCAGCGGTAGAGCAACCGGCTGTTAACCGGTAGGTCGTAGGTTCGAATCCTACTTGCGGAGCCATTTTGGAGAGCTGTCCGAGTGGTCGAAGGAGCACGATTGGAAATCGTGTAGACGTTAACAGCGTCTCAAGGGTTCGAATCCCTTGCTCTCCGCCACTATTTCATGTAATGGCCCGTTGGTCAAGTGGTTAAGACACCGCCCTTTCACGGCGGTAACACGGGTTCGAATCCCGTACGGGTCACTTTTAGGAGGATTAGCTCAGCTGGGAGAGCACTTGCCTTACAAGCAAGGGGTCGGCGGTTCGATCCCGTCATCCTCCACCATACATACTATTGATTGAAAAAAATATAATTTTGTCATCGCGGGGTGGAGCAGCCTGGTAGCTCGTCGGGCTCATAACCCGAAGGTCGCAGGTTCAAATCCTGCCCCCGCAACCAAATAAAACGGTTGGTCCCGTAGTGTAGTGGTTAACATGCCTGCCTGTCACGCAGGAGATCGCGGGTTCGAGTCCCGTCGGGACCGCCATAAAATATGTATGGCTCGGTAGCTCAGTCGGTAGAGCAAAGGACTGAAAATCCTTGTGTCGGCGGTTCGATTCCGTCCCGAGCCACCATTTATTTTATCCAACGCATCTTATGAATGCCGGCTTAGCTCAATTGGTAGAGACGAGCGGAGCATCGGTGAAATGACTGCGAGTTGCCTCGACGCATTGGACATCTTGAAATGTCTTGAAGAGGAAGAGGCACAGAACATGTGCTTTTATGGTTAGTTCTATAGATAAAGCCGGCTTAGCTCAATTGGTAGAGCAACTGACTTGTAATCAGTAGGTTGCGGGTTCAAGTCCTGCAGCCGGCATCGATTTATTAAAGTAATGGCGGCTATGGCGAAGTGGTTAACGCACCAGATTGTGGCTCTGGCATTCGTGGGTTCGATTCCCACTAGTCGCCCCATACATATTATCCCAAGACATTTGTGATAAAAGATTTGATAGTCGCGCGGATGTAGTTTAATGGTAAAACCTCAGCCACGAGCGATACATCATTGAATAGGCGACGAGTTGCCTCGACGCACAAAGCATCTTAGAATGAACTGGTAGAGGAAGAGGCATGGTATATCGGGACACTAGAAATTTGTAATAAAAAATTTGATAATTATGCGGGTGTAGTTTAGTGGTAAAACCTCAGCCTTCCAAGCTGATGTCGTGGGTTCGATTCCCATCACCCGCTTGTATACGGGCCTATAGCTCAGCTGGTTAGAGCGCACGCCTGATAAGCGTGAGGTCGGTGGTTCAAGTCCACTTAGGCCCATCTTTCTTTTTGTAAAGCGTTTTCTTTGCATAAAGTTTGGTGACATGTGCTGCCTATCTATAGGTGTTCTGTGAATTTCTTCTATAACATTGGTCAGTTAGCTTTTGTTTTCATCTACTATTCCGCAATCGCTCAGCGACGAGCATTTCTCCTCTGAGCAAACAGCGAGTTGCCTCGACGCATTGTACTTCTTCGAATGTCTTGAAGAGGAAGAGGCAGTAGAAAAATACGAATAATGATTCGTTAGTTTTTGTGTTTATCCACTATTCCGCAATAGCTCAGCGGTAGAGCAACCGGCTGTTAACCGGTAGGTCGTAGGTTCGAATCCTACTTGCGGAGCCATTGGAGAAGTACCCAAGTGGCTGAAGGGGACGGTTTGCTAAACCGTTAGGTCGCGTTTTTGCGGCGCGCGGGTTCAAATCCCGCCTTCTCCGCCACTGCTGAATGCAAGGCCCGTTGGTCAAGTGGTTAAGACACCGCCCTTTCACGGCGGTAACACGGGTTCGAATCCCGTACGGGTCATAAGTAAAAAGCACTGTGCTAAAGCATAGTGTTTTTTACTTTATATAAAATCATTTAAAGATAAAACGAGTGTCATCTTCAAAACACACGGGAGAAGAGATGATGCTCGATCACCGACCGTGGAAAAACGGTATAACTCTATTATGTTAACATAATAAGTTACATCATACGCCTCAAAAATATTCGTTCCTCCAATTATTTAGAGAGCAACATTTATAAAAAAACTTGATCTATATAATATTGTGCACTTCTGTTTTTGATTATTCCGAATTTTTAACTTGACAAAATGTCAAATGTAAATGAATAATAAATACAAAGAAAGGCCGACCATAAAAACAGAAAGGTCGGCATAATTTTTCTACTCATGTTCATATTCCCTAAACTCAAAATGATTCGTTAGGGCTACTCGGCTTTTTTGGTGCTTTGTTTTTTTGGCGAAGAAATTTTTCTCCGTACTCTCCATGATCATGAAAGTAAGCATGTTCAATTTGAATCGTGGAATGTTTAATTCTATATTTCCTTTCCAGCATTTCATTAATGGCTAAAATAACACAGAATGGCTGAATGTGTTCATTGATAAATACGTGAGCAGTTAAGGAATAATGGTCGGAAGAAATCGCCCAAATGTGCATGTCATGTACATCTTCTACCCCTTTAATACCGCTAATGTCAGAGCGTATTTGCTCAAGATCAAACTGCGATGGAACAGAATCCATAAGAATAAAGTACGATTCGCGGATGATTTTTGCTCCTCCTGTAAAAATAATTCCTCCTATAATCATACTAATCAATGGATCTATTAAGGCAAATTCCGTGAAATAGATGATAATAGCTGAAGCGATAACTCCGATTGAACTCAAAAGATCGCCGATAAAATGCCATAAAGCGCTTTTCACATTTAAATTTTCCTCTTCTTTTGTGCTTCTGCTAAGGACGATTGTTAAGATAAGATTAACGATCAGCCCAATTGTAGCAATTGTAAGCATCAGCTGAAAATGAACAGGCTCAGGATGAATGAACCGTCGAATTCCTTCGATAAAGATGCCAATAGCGATCATTGCAAGTGCCAATCCGTTTAAAAAGGAAGCAATAATCTCAAATCGCAAATATCCAAACGTAAATGTTTTATTGGGCTGCCGCGATGCGAGATACAGAGCAACCATACTCAAAATGAGCGCCAGCACATCTGAGGCCATATGAGCTGAATCAGAAAGAAGTGCAAGCGAATTAGATAAAACTCCGCCAATGACTTCAACAAGGGCAAAAAACAGCGTTAGGAAAAGGGTAATCCATAATGTTCGTTTTGATTTGTTTTGTTCTTTGACATGAGGCAGGTGATGATAGTCAGAGTAACTCATAGTACACCCCTTTTTTAGAATAATTATCATTAGATATTTATTATAAATTATATGCCGCAAACAAGCAATTTGCAAATCATAGCTTTGTACCATTTTTGAAAGCTTCTTATCTTAATCTTTTGTTCATAATATAGCCGCTTGTTCTCCGAGAGTGGCAAATGCCTTATTGTGTCCATCCTATAAGAGAAAGGGCATATAGCTGGAAATTGCGCGAGATAAGGGAATGTTTATCAGTCAATCATAATAAATATAGCTTGAAGATTGAGCAAAGCGACTCTAGAAAAGAATATGACGAATGTGTGCACAGAGGTTTGTAGCCTATCTTTCATCACATAAACGCGTGGCAAAGCAACAAAGTGTTCGCGAATCTAATGGTTTAGCCTGAAAAATAATATTGTTTGGACATCCAATGATTGAACAAGCAAAAGCAGGGGAAAAAGAGAATCCCTTCATCCTCTTTTTGTATGAAATTTCCTGGTGAGAATTGTCACAAAATATAAACACATTTTATCAAGGAATTTATAAATCAATGTCGAATCTAATTAAATAAATACTAATGGATAAGCCAATAAGTGAAGCAGTGTATGGCGTTGGACAATGGAAAAAAGAAGATGTTGGTTCAGAAGAAAAAACAAACTGCTTCATCTTTCATTTAACATGGAGCAATTAGGATCGTAATGAAATATTGGCAAAATAAAAAAACTATAGTGAAAGGATGAGATGCTCGTTGATAGCAACAAATCCCACAGATTTTGAGGTTCATTTGTTTCATGAAGGAAGCTTATATAAAAGCTATAAAATGTTTGGCGCTCATATCGTAAGAAATGAAGGGGTGGTTGGAACAAGATTTAGTGTATGGGCTCCTCATGCGCGTGCTGTGCGACTTGTAGGAAGCTTTAACAACTGGAACGGGAAAGATCACCCGCTTACCAAAATAAACGATCAAGGCGTATGGACCATATTTATCCCTGAAAATTTAGAGGGACACTTATATAAATATGAAATTGTTACAGAAAATGAGCAAGTACTACTTAAAGCGGATCCATATGCATTTTATTCCGAACTTCGTCCTCGTACGGCCTCTATTGTATATTCATTAGATGGATATCATTGGAATGATAAAGCGTGGCAGCGAAAGAAACGCCGCAAACCAGCTTACGATCAACCGTTATTCATTTATGAAGTTCATTTAGGTTCATGGAAAAAGAAGGAAGATGGAAGCTTTTACTCCTATCAAGAGCTAGCAGAAGAACTAATCCCTTATGTAGTGCAAAATGGGTTTACTCACATTGAACTGCTTCCCTTAATTGAGCATCCGCTCGATCGCTCATGGGGATATCAAGGAACAGGATATTATTCCGCTACAAGCCGCTATGGAACTCCACATGATTTCATGTTTTTTATTGATCAGTGCCATCAAGCTGGAATAGGAGTGATTTTAGACTGGGTCCCTGGTCATTTTTGTAAAGATGCACATGGCCTATACATGTTTGATGGAGCCCCAACATATGAATATGTCAATATACAGGATCGTGAGAATCCGGTGTGGGGAACAGCCAATTTTGATCTAGGGAAGCCTGAGGTTCGAAGCTTTCTCATCTCGAATGCATTATTTTGGATGGAGTATTTCCATATTGACGGCTTTCGCGTTGATGCAGTAGCTAATATGCTTTATTGGCCCAACAGTCATGTCCTTCATAAAAACCACTACGCCGTGGAATTTTTGCAGAAACTAAATGAAGCTGTCTTTTCCTATGATCCTTCATTGTTAATGATTGCTGAAGATTCTACAGATTGGCCGAAGGTGACTGCGCCGACTTATGAAGGAGGCTTAGGATTTAATTATAAATGGAATATGGGCTGGATGAACGACATTCTGACCTATATGGAGGCGGCTCCCGAACATCGTAAATATCTGCATCATAAAGTTACTTTTTCTTTGCTATACGCATACTCAGAAAATTTTATTTTGCCATTTTCACATGATGAGGTAGTGCACGGAAAAAAATCATTATTAAATAAAATGCCTGGCGAATATGAGCAGAAATTTGCGCAACTGCGATTATTATATGGGTATTTAGCTACTCATCCAGGAAAAAAATTATTGTTTATGGGAGGGGAATTCGGTCAATTTGATGAATGGAAGGATTTGGATCAACTTGATTGGATGTTATTTGATTTTGAGATGCATAGAAAAATGAGTGTGTATGTGAAAGACTTAATAAAGTTTTACAAACGTCATAAGCCTCTTTATGAGCTGGATCATTCGCCAGAAGGGTTCGAATGGATTGATGTGCATAACGCTGAACAGAGCATCTTTTCGTTTGTTCGCAAAAGCAATAAAGAGAATGATATATTAGTTGTCGTTTGTAACTTTACTGGAACGGCATACCATGATTACAAGGTAGGCGTTCCGCTGCTTGCCACGTATAAGGAAGCTTTTAACAGCGACGCTTCCCTATATGGAGGATGTGGTTATATTAATAAAAAACCGATGACTGCTCTCGAAGAGCCGTTTCATGGAAAACCATACCACATCGAAATGACTATCCCACCTTTTGGAATTTCTGTGTTGCGCCCAATGAAAAAACGAGGGGAGAGAAGTGTAGATGGTGAAGAAAAGATGCGTCGCCATGTTGTTGGCCGGCGGACAAGGTAGTCGATTAAATTCATTGACCAAACAGCTAGCCAAACCAGCCGTTCCGTTTGGAGGAAAATATCGAATCATTGATTTTACGCTAAGCAACTGCTCCAATTCCGGTATTGATACGGTAGGAATATTGACTCAATATCAGCCGCTTCTTCTACACTCATATATTGGTATTGGCAGCGCTTGGGATTTAGATCGAAGAAATGGAGGAGTGACCGTTTTACCCCCGTATTCTGAATCATCTGGGGTAAAATGGTATGAAGGAACAGCGCACGCCATTTATCAAAACATGAACTATATTGAGCAGTATGATCCGGAATATGTGTTGATTCTTTCAGGTGACCACATTTATAAGATGAATTACGCCAAAATGCTGGATTATCATATCGCCAAAAATGCGGATGTGACGATTTCTGTTATTGAAGTGCCTTGGGCCGAAGCGAGCCGATTTGGGATCATGAACACAGACAAAGAAATGCGGATTGTAGAGTTTGAAGAAAAACCGTCTGCCCCAAAAAACAACCTCGCTTCGATGGGAATTTATATTTTTAATTGGAGTGTTTTAAAGGAATACTTGCAAATCGACAATGAAAATCCGAGTTCAAGTCATGACTTTGGCAAAGATGTGATTCCGCTATTATTGAAAGAAAAGAAACGGCTTATGGCTTATCCATTTAAAGGATATTGGAAGGATGTCGGAACAGTGAAAAGCCTGTGGGAGGCAAATATGGATTTATTAGATCCAGAATGTGAATTAAATTTGTTTGATCAATCATGGAAGATCTATTCCGTTAATCCAAATCAACCTCCTCAGTATATCTCTCCAGATGCAATAGTGATTAACTCGCTGGTGAATGAAGGATGCATTATTGAGGGAACCATTGACCATTCCGTTGTTTTTCAGGGAGTTTATGTTCAAAAGGGAGCGATTGTGAGAGACTGTGTCATTATGCCGGATGTAGTGATTGGTGAAAATGCCTATATTGAAAGAGCCATTGTACCGTCAGAGCTTGAGATCCCGCCGGGAATGGTCATTCGCCCGTCTGCATTTGATGATGAGATTTTTCTTGTTACACAAGAATGGTTGCAGGCACAGAGCTCAGAAATCGTTGAGAAAGGATGAACAGCGATGAATAAAACGATGTTAGGGGTAATAGATGACACAAGGTATATGGAGTCGCTATATGAGCTGACGCTGCATCGTTCCATTGCAGCAATTCCATTTGCAGGAAGATACCGCTTAATAGATTTTGTCCTATCAAACATGGTGAACTCAGGTATGCAAAGCATCGCTATTTTCCCAAAGTATCACTATCGATCATTGATGGATCATTTAGGTTCAGGGAAAAATTGGGATTTGAGTCGAAAACGAGATGGGCTCTTTTTCTTTCCTTCCTCAGATTTAAATATTCCGGCGCATCATTTAGGGGCTTTCCAACATTTTGAACAGCATATTGACTACTTTTTACGCAGCAAACAAAAGTATGCGCTCATTTGCAATAGCTATACCGTTTGCAATATTGACTATGAGGCTGTGTTAAAGCGTCATATCGATAATCAGTGCGATATTACAGAAATACGTCATCAAGGCCGTTCGCTTGGAATGTTCGTGTTAGAAACCTCTCTCCTTCTGGATTTAATTGCGAACCGAATTCATACAGGCTACAATAGCATCATCGATGTTGTCCACGATCATCTTCATCAATTGAAAATATGTGATTATGAGCATTATGGATATGTGGCTGTCATTGACTCTATCGAAAGCTATTTTCGTCATAGCTTAGAGCTGCTTAATCCAACCATTTGGAATCAGCTATTTGTTAAATCGCGTCCTATTTATACAAAAGTGAAGGATGCGCCGCCTACTAAATATACAGAAAATGCTGTTGTCAAAAATTCAATAGTGGCTAATGGATGCATGATCGAAGGACATGTTGAAAACAGCATTATTTTTCGAGCAGTAAAAATAGAAAAGGGGACGGTTGTTAAAAACAGTATTATTATGCAAAAAAGCCATATTGGTGAACAATGCGAGCTGAATTCTGTTATTGTGGATAAAGATGTGAAGGTTGAAAATGGCGTTAAGATCGTAGGTTCGGAGCAGCATCCATTTGTTGTTCGTAAAGGAACTGTACAAGGAGAGTTGATGAATCAGTGAAAATTTTGTTTGTTGTGTCAGAATGCGTACCCTTTGTGAAGTCGGGCGGTTTGGCAGATGTAGCTGGTGCGTTGCCGAAAGAACTCAAACGATTAGGCACAGATATCCGTGTGATTCTTCCTAAATATGGAATGATTTCAGCAGAATTTAAAAAGCAAATGAAAAAGGTCGCGGAGCTGGTTGTTCGAGTCGGCTGGCGCCGTCAATATTGCGGAGTTGAAATGCTGGAATACGAAGGAGTTGTCTATTATTTTATCGACAACGAATACTATTTTAAACGTGATAGTTTATATGGCCATTATGACGACGGAGAACGATTTTCCTATTTCTGTCGAGCTGTTTTAGATGCACTTCCTGCTATTTCCTTCCAGCCGCAAATTATTCATTGCCATGATTGGCACACAGGGATGATTCCATTTTTATTACGGGAAGAGTATAAAAACAATTCGTTTTATGGAAATATCCGCACGGTATTTACGATTCATAATTTACAGTTTCAAGGGATTTTCCCTCGCAGCATTTTAGAGGATTTGCTTAATTTGAGCAGTGAGCGCTATTTTACGATTGATTATTTAGAGTTTTATGGGAACGTCAGCTTTATGAAAGCAGCTCTTGTGTCTGCAGATATGATTACGACTGTTAGTCCCACCTACAAAGAAGAAATTCAAACGGAATATTACGGAGAAAAGCTCGATGGGCTTCTGAGAGCTCGCCGACGCGATCTTTTCGGCATATTAAACGGAATTGATGATGAAATATACAATCCAAAAAAAGACCAGCACATTGCGATTCCATATGATCAGTTCACGATTGCGCGCAAAGAAATTAATAAGCAAGCGCTCAGGCAAAAATTCGGTTTGCGCAGCGAAGAAGATACGCCGATTATCGCCATGGTGACCCGTCTAACGAAGCAAAAAGGACTTGATTTAGTGAAATGTGTATTTCATGAAATCATTGCGGAAAATGTCCAGTTTATTGTTCTGGGAACGGGAGATCGGGAGTTCGAACATTTCTTTCATGAAATGGCGATGACATATCCTCATCAAGTAAAAGTATATATTGGATTTAACGAAGAGCTGGCTCATCAAATCTATGCAGGCACCGATTTATTTTTAATGCCATCCCAGTTTGAGCCGTGCGGCTTGGCGCAATTAATTGCATTGCGATATGGCGCGATTCCAATTGTGCGAGAAACAGGCGGATTAAACGATACTGTCCAATCGTTTAATGAGTTTACGGGTGAAGGCAATGGATTTAGTTTTAAAAATTTTAATGCGCATGATATGCTGTATACCATTCGTCGAGCGCTTGAATTTTATAAGCAAAAAGAAATATGGGAAAAGCTTGTGAAAGAAGCGATGAGCCGAGATTACAGCTGGGCGCAGTCGGCGTTTAAGTATAATCAGCTTTATGACGAATTAATGGCTGGGAGTGGAAGTCATGTTCTCTAACAAAGAAGAGTTTAAAATGGTTTTTTTAAGAAGACTTGAGATGATGTATGGAAAGCGGTTTGAGGAATCGACCGTGCGCGATCAATATCATACGTTAGGGAATATGGTTCGCGAATATATAAGCCAGGATTGGATTCGGACAAATGAGCGGAGTCGCGCGAAAAGCAGCAAGCAGGTGTATTATCTATCCATTGAATTTCTGCTTGGCCGTCTTTTGGGAAGTAACTTATTAAATCTTGGAATCCGTGATGTAGTCGAAAAAGGATTAAAAGAGCTGGGCATTGATTTAGAAGAAATTGAGGAAAGCGAGGCGGATGCGGGACTAGGGAATGGCGGTCTTGGCCGCCTTGCCGCTTGTTTTTTGGATTCTCTTGCTTCGTTAAATTTGCCCGGACATGGCTGTGGAATACGATATAAGCATGGGCTGTTTGATCAAAAAATTGTCGATGGCTATCAAGTGGAGCTTCCAGAGCAATGGTTGAGACATGGGAATGTTTGGGAGGTGAGAAAGGAAGATTTAGCAATTGAAGTGAACTTCTGGGGAAGAGTAGAGGTATCAAATGAAGGAGGAAGGCTGGTATTCCGTCATACAGATAGCGAAAAAGTAACAGCTGTTCCCTACGATATGCCTGTGATTGGCTATGGAACCAAAACGGTTAATACTCTTCGCCTTTGGAGCGCCGAACCTTCTAAAACCTTTCCTAAACATAAAAGTATCATGCAGTATAAGCGGGAAACGGAAGCTATTTCAGAATTTCTATATCCAGATGATACGCACGATGAGGGGAAAATTTTACGTCTTAAACAGCAATATTTTCTTGTAGCGGCGAGTGTCGGAAGCATTGTTCGCGCTCATCGTCGTCAGTACGGGAATTTATCTAACTTGCATAAGCATGTAGCCATTCATGTGAATGATACGCATCCAGTTTTAGCGATTCCAGAGTTAATGAGGGTGTTGTTGGACGAAGAAGGAATGAGCTGGGAAGATGCATGGGAGATTACGACGAACACAGTGTCTTATACGAATCACACAACATTATCAGAAGCGTTAGAGAAATGGCCCATTCATATTTTTCAGCCATTGCTTCCACGCATTTACATGATTGTCGAAGAAATTAATGAGCGCTTTTGTCGTGGTTTATGGAATAAGTATCCAGGTGAATGGAAACGAATTGAGGATATGGCGATTATTGCTCATGGACTTGTTAAAATGGCCCACTTAGCAGTGGTCGGAAGTTATCGTGTAAACGGAGTGGCAAAGCTTCATTCGGAAATCTTAAAAAAACGTGAAATGAAGCAATTTTATGAAGTATTTCCGCAAAAATTTAATAATAAAACCAATGGCATTACGCATCGCCGCTGGTTGCTAAAAGCAAATCCGCAGCTTGCTTCGTTAATTACGGAAGCGATTGGAGCACGGTGGATTCAGCGGCCGGAAACGCTGCTCGATTTAACGTCCTATGCATCAGACCGCTCTTTTCAAAGAGCATTGGCTAAAGTAAAGCAGCAGCGAAAGGCGATTTTAGCTAAACGCATTTACGAGCAAACTGGCATCGCCGTTGACGAGTCTTCGATTTTTGATGTGCAGGTTAAACGGCTTCATGCTTATAAACGCCAGCTTTTGAACGTTTTGCACATTATGTACCTTTACAATCGATTGAAAGAGGATTCGAGCTTTTCGATTTATCCTCGTACCTTTATTTTCGGGGCAAAGGCTTCGCCAGGCTATTATTATGCGAAGCGAATTATTAAGCTGATTAATTCTCTTGCGGAAAAAGTAAATCATGATCCCCAAACAAATGAACAGCTGAAAGTGATTTTTTTAGAGAACTATCGCGTATCTTTAGCAGAGGATATTTTTCCGGCAGCCGATATTAGCGAGCAGATTTCCACAGCTAGCAAGGAAGCTTCGGGAACAGGGAATATGAAATTTATGATGAACGGTGCCATTACCATTGGCACGATGGATGGAGCCAATATTGAAATTTTTGAGGAAGTAGGCAAGGAGAATATTTTCATCTTCGGATTAACGGCTGAGGAAGTTTTGAATTATTATCAGAATGGTGGTTATCGTTCTCATGAGTATTATCACCATGATCGAAGAATCAAGCAAGTCGTTGATCAGTTAGTCAATGGATTTTTTCCAGACGCGCACGATCATTTTGAACCGATTTACGATTCGCTTTTAATGCAAAATGATGAATATTTTGTGCTGCGCGATTTTGCTGATTATGCCGAAACGCAAGAAAAAATCTCCGAAGTGTACCAGGATAGGGAAAAATGGATGGAAATGAGCGCGATCAATATTGCTCATTCGGGCCATTTCTCAAGCGACCGAACCATTCAAGAATATGCAAATGAAATATGGGACATTCATCCTCTTATCTAATGAACAAGAAGAACACAGAGCCATCTGTGTTCTCTAGGTGGTCGACAACGTCCATCTTGATTATGTCTACAATCATTTGACGCATCATCCGTTCAACTACATCAGTCGGGATTGAAAATAAACACTTGGTAAACAAGGAATAGAGCCAATGACGCAGGATGAAGTATGGAGGGCACAGAACCATCTGTGCCCTCTTTTATACATAAGAGATTAATCGTCTCCATTGAGCAAATCTCCAATGCCTCCAAGAATGCTTCCCTCGCCTACAGATCGGCCACCTGAGCTTGGAGCGGAAGCGATAATACGATCAGCGAGACGGCTGAACGGCAACGATTGCACCCAAACGGTTCCCGGACCGCTTAACGTAGCAAAAAATAACCCCTCTCCGCCGAAAAAGGCTGTTTTGATTTTGCCGACATACTCGATATCGTAGTTCACTTCTTTTGTCATAGCGACTAAGCAGCCAGTATCGATTCGCAACTTTTCCCCAGGCTGAAGCTCACGTTTATAAATGGTTCCCCCAGCATGCAAAAAGGCAAGTCCATCTCCTTCCAGCTTTTGCATGATAAACCCTTCACCGCCAAAGAAGCCGGTACCGAGCTTTCGCTGAAAGTCGATGCCGACGGAGACTCCTTTAGCAGCGCAAAGGAACGAATCCTTTTGACAAATGATTTTACTGCCTAGCTCGCTTAAATCAACAGGGATAATCTTTCCGGGATAAGGAGCGGCAAAGGCGACGCGTCTTTTATCTGTTCCGTTATTCGTAAAGACGGTCATGAACAAACTTTCTCCGGTCAAGAGCCGTTTTCCGGCACCAACAAGCTTGCTAAGAAATCCTTTGCCGGTGCTTGCTCCATCACCAAAAATCGTTTCCATTTCAATTCCATCTTCCATCATCATCATGCCGCCTGCCTCAGCAATAACACTTTCCTGTGGATCTAATTCGATTTCTACGAACTGCATGTCATCTCCATGCAGGGTGTAGTCAATGTCGTGTGCATTCATTTTTTTCACCTCTAAATGACTTTTTATGATGAATCTATTCTTTATACGGAAGGAAATCCCTTTTAGTTTCACTAACAAACCAATGTTTTTTCCATCAATATAACTTAAAAATCGAACCAATCCTTGACGAAATATTGCTAGTCGGAGGCGAGCGGGCGGCTTGCCTTCGCTAGGGAGAGGCGTTGCAAAATCCCACATGTTAAAGTGTTTTTTATATCGGTTAGGATGTTTGAAAATGCTGCTTTTCTGTTTTGCTTTAGGATGATGGAGAGCTGAGTGTGCGAATAAAAAGGCCAGTGCTGCTTATAACAAGATGCAGATCCATGGCCTTTTTCATCTTAAGATCTTTTTGGTTTAGCTTCGTCTTGCGTATAAGGCTCCTTTTCATATGCTGGCAAATCGCCGATATTTGACATGATCTGTTCTTCATCTAATACACGTTCAAAGCTTTGATGTTTCTGCGTAGGGTAAACGGCCATCTGCTGACCATATAAATCAACAGCAGCAAAGTTTTCGAAATCCTCGACATATCCTACGTTTTCTGTTGCTTCTGCGTATGCTTCGTTATAATGGTCCACATCCTGCCAAAGATCGGATAGTGTATCGGATGTTCCGTATTGTGCTACATCTTGCCAGGCATCTTCGGCATCATACGCTACAACATCGCGATGATCAAAATCAAATTTTCCAAATGGGGGCATCAGCACGCCTTCTTCAAGAGGACGCTGGTGTGAAACGGATTGATCTGCACTATGCTCCTTGCAAAATGTAGTCGTTGGCAATGCCTCCAGACGTTCATATGGAATCGGCTTTCGGCATGTTTCACAAATGCCATAGGTTCCGTCATCGATAGCCGCCAACGCATGATGAATGTCAGCTAATTCTCTTTCCGCATGCTCATTAAGTGCCAAATCTTTTTCTCGCTCATACAATTCTGTTGCCTCATCAGCTGGATGATTGTCGTAGCTTGCTAACTCGCCGACTGAATCGTGGGCATGGCTTCTTTCCAAGCCGAAATGATCATTATGATGAAGGCGATTCTCTAGCTCTTGTTTTGCCTTTAGAAGCTGTGCCTGTAAGGCAGATATTTGTTGATTGGTTAACATTAGGAAATACCCCTTCCTCAAAATTCGCTTTTATGATGTAGTATGAACGAAAAATAAAAAAAAACACGGTTAGGCAACCGTGTTATAGCCAGTGACCGATGAGCAGCCCAATCGCCAACAAAAAGCCAAACTGTGTATTGGCTTGTGCCGTCGCTTTCATCGCAGGCATCATTTCAATCGGTTTGGTTTTTCCAATGAATCCTTTTGTAGCTGCCACAGCTTTCGGCACGCTTAGGAAAACAAGCAGCGTCCAAGGAGAAACGACATGTAAAGCTATTAATCCAATCATCCAAGCGAAGGAGACGATAAACATCCCTCCTAATAGACGGATCGCGTTGGTTCTGCCGATTAAAATTGCAAGGGTTTTCCGTCCGTGCTGCTGATCCCCGTCAAGGTCGCGAATATTGTTAGCAAGCAAAATGGCCCCAACTAAAATGGCAATTGGAATAGAAACAACAATTGGAACGAATGTAATGGTTCCTGTTTGAATGAAAAAGGAAATTAAAATGATGATAAGTCCCATAAAAAATCCTGCCGCAAGCTCTCCGAATGGAGTATAAGCAATCGGAATCGGTCCGCCTGTGTAAAAATATCCTGCTGCTACACAAATCGTGCCGACGACAGCAATCCACCAGCTGCTGTTCATACAAATATATACACCAATTAGAATAGAGATTGCGATGAAGGAAAACGCTAACAACAATACGGTTTTAGGTGCAATTCCTTCCCGAACAATGGCTCCGCCAATACCAACAGACTCGGAGGAATCTAAGCCGCGCTTGTAATCATAATACTCATTAAACATATTGGTCGCTGCTTGAATTAATAATGAAGCAATAAGCATAGCCAAAAATAATGTAAGATGAACAGCTGTTTCCCGAAAAGCTAAAGCAGTTCCAATCGAAACAGGCACGAAAGCAGCCGTCAAAGTATGGGGACGTGTCAGGTTCCACCATACACGCCAGCTTCGATTGTATTTCAACGAAGGTGTTGGTTGATGTTTAGGTAATGGTGATTGCATAAATCATACCCCTCATATTAGGATAAAATCAAAGCATAGCTCAAAAAATATTCAAAATAAGTGTAGGTAAACCCTTCACAGGTGTCAACCCCTTAGGAATAGATAAATTATTTCCTGTTATATATAATGGGAAGTGATAATAACTTTTCAGGAATCTAGTTTCATCAAAAAGTTTAGTAATAACAAGAAAGCGGGATGGCAGTGGCGACTTTATATCAGCATCAAATTCGAAAAAAACTAGAGATGATAACAAAATCCGCGTGTCAGCCGTTTGTAAGCTGGAGCGGAATCGTACCGTCTATTGCCCCAGTTTATTTGTTTAAGCTGGGAGAAACGAGCTCGTTTTCTGAGCGTTTTTATTGGTCTGATCGTTCAAACGAGGTTGTTTACGCTGGGATAGGCTGTACATATGTCATCGATGAGGAGGGAGATGGCCCGCGTTTTTCCATCATTGAAGAAAAATGGCACGATTTTTTAAATATGACAGAAGTGCATGGTGAGGAAGAGAAAGCAACCCCTGTTTTATTTGGAGGCTTTTCATTTGATCCTTTAAAAAAGAAAACAGATAAATGGACGCATTTTTCAAATGCAAAATTTATTGTTCCGACGGTTCTATTATCTCTAAAAAAAGACTGTGCAATGATTACGATTACGGTTCCTTCAAAAAATAACCAGAGCATGCTTGAAGAAATTGATCGCCTGCTTGGGTTGTTATATACCAAATCATTCCATTCAACTCCCTCTCTTCCGCGTTGTGTGACATACGAAGAGATCCGAACGGATGAATGGATACATGCTGTGCGGCAAATCATTGACGGAATACAACAAGGAAGTTTTGATAAAGTGGTGTTAGCGCGAGAGGTACGCCTTCAATTTGATGGACAGCTCACGCCAAGCGCCGTGCTGGAGCACTTGTGTGAGCAGCAGCCGTTTAGCTATCTGTTTGCATTTGAACAAGCCGGCAGCTGTTTTATCGGTGCTTCCCCTGAACAGCTTGTAAAAAAAGAAGAACATACATTTTATTCAACGTGTTTAGCTGGCTCGATTCGTCGCGGACGTACAAGCAGTGAGGATGAATCCCTTGGCCAAGTGCTTTTACAGGATGAAAAAAATTTACACGAACATCGGTTCGTTGTCGAAATGATTAGACAAGCGATGCAGGATGTGTGTGAGGATGTCAAAATTTCCCCGGAACCACAGCTGCTAAAAATGAGAGATATTCAACACTTATATACTCCTGTGATCGGTAAAAGCGACAGCCGTGTTTCCTTGCTTTCGGTTGTGGAACGGCTTCATCCGACCCCTGCCCTTGGAGGAGCTCCAAAAGAGAAGGCGCTTGAAATGATTCGAGAAGCTGAGCCGCTAGACCGAGGATGGTATGCTGCTCCCATTGGTTGGATGAATGCAATGGGAGATGGAGAGTTTGCCGTTGCCATTCGCTCCGGTTTGCTGCAAGGAAATGAAGCTTTCCTTTTTGCGGGATGCGGTGTTGTGGGCGATTCAGAGCCGTTCAGCGAATATGAAGAAACAAACGTGAAATTGAAACCAATGTTATCCGCATTAGGAGTGAAGCAAGATGAGCGATGATTTAACACTGTATGTCTCTGCGTTTGTAGATGAGCTGGCCAAGACCGGGATAGAAGATGTGGTCGTAAGTCCGGGATCGCGCTCTACCCCTTTTGCCATGGTGATGGCAGAGCATCCAAAAATGCGCGTACATATGAATATTGATGAGCGCTCTGCCGCTTTTTTTGCATTGGGGATGGCAAAAGCCAAACGAAAACCTGTCGCTCTTCTTTGTACATCGGGAACGGCTGCGGCAAACTATGTACCTGCTGTAGTAGAGGCCTATTATTCAAGGGTTCCTCTCGTCGTTCTTACAGCTGATCGTCCTCATGAACTCCGCGATGTCGGAGCGCCGCAGGCAATCGATCAAATTCATTTGTATGGAAAGCATGCCAAATGGTTTGTCGATATGGCGCTTCCAGAAAGCTCAAATGAAATGCTGCGCTATGCTCGAATGATGGCAGCGAGAGCGGCAGCCGTGGCGATGAGTGCGCCGCGAGGTCCTGTCCACTTAAATTTTCCGCTCCGTGAACCGCTTGTGCCAGCTGTTACAGATCAAACATGGGAGCAAATTAACGAAAAGGAAGCATCTTATATTCAAATTGCTATCGGTAAAAAAACACTAGATGATGCGCAGTTTCATCAATTATATAAGCAGCTTTCATGTATTGAAAAAGGCCTTATTGTTTGCGGAAATATGGATGAGCCGGAATTTGCGGAAGCGGTCACTGAACTTGCCGAAGCGCTACAATACCCGATTTTGGCTGATCCACTTTCTCAGTTGCGCAGTGGAACTCATACGAAAGACTATATTATTGAAAGCTATGATGCTATTTTTAAAGACGCAGCAATAGCGGAAGCGCTGCTTCCAGACGTTGTTATTCGATTTGGTGCCATGCCGATTTCAAAACCGCTTTTACTTATGCTAAAGCGGCATCCGTCCATTACCCAAATTGTGGTGGACGGGGAAGGCGGATGGCGTGAGCCAACTTTTACTGCTTCGCAAATGATTTATTGTGACGAAATTGAATTTTGCCGACGCTTAGCGGAACTTGGGTCCGCTGATCGCCGTGTGCCAAACGAATGGATGCAACTATGGCAGGACATCAATAAGCTGGCTAAAGAAGAGCTTTTGGAAGCAGGAAAAGAAGAAGAAATGTTTGAAGGAAAAGTATTTATCGAGCTGACGGAGCTTTTACCAGAGAAGTCTACGCTATTTGTCGGCAACAGCATGCCGGTTCGCGATGCCGACACGTTTTTTATGACGAACGATAAGCAAATCCGCTTAATGGCGAATCGTGGCGCCAATGGCATTGATGGGGTTGTTTCAAGCGCTTTAGGAGCTAGCCTTGAAGCCGATCCGCTTGTGCTTGTGATTGGCGATCTTTCCTTTTATCATGATTTAAATGGCTTGCTAGCAGCGAAGCTTTATCAGCTGCATGCGACCATTATTGTTATTAATAATAATGGAGGCGGCATTTTTTCATTTTTGCCGCAAGCAAGGCAAGAAAAGCATTTTGAAGCATTGTTTGGCACTCCGACCGATTTGCGGTTTGAGCATATTATCCGCATGTATGATGGCTATTATCAAAAGGTGGATACATGGGACGAGTTCCGTTATTACGTAAAGCATTCTATCCAATCTCAAGGGCTGCATGTCATCGAGCTGTGTACATCAAGGAAAGAAAATGTAACCAAACATCAATGGCTTTGGAAAAATGTCACAGAGAGAATAACGGAGTTTCTTCAAAAAAGGGGAAGATTATGAAAAAACGGATTCGCGGTGTTTCCTATCATGTAGAAGTTTATGGGGAAGGTCCGCCGCTTTTATTGCTACACGGCTTTACAGGGAGTACAGAAACATGGTATCCGCTTATTCCGTATTGGAAAAATTGGCAGCTCGTTATGGTTGATATTATAGGACATGGTTTAACAGAGTGTCCGGATGAACTCGACCGCTATCATATCGAAAGCGTAGCGGCTGATTTGCATGAATTGTTGCAGCAGCTGGAAATTCATCGTGCTCACGTTCTTGGCTATTCGATGGGGGGAAGGCTCGCGCTTACCTTTGCCGTTCGCTATCCGCAGCAAGTAGAAACATTGTTGCTAGAAAGCAGCTCGCCTGGACTAAAGACCGAAGAGGAACGCCAATTGCGCATTCAGAACGATGAGGCGCTGGCGATGGAAATTGAGCAATATGGAGTGCAAGCATTTATTGACAAATGGGAGCAACAGCCGCTTTTTGCTACGCAAAGACAGCTGCCTGAGACGGCCAGAAGGCGAATTCGTACAGAACGATTAAGGCATCAAGCCAAAGGGCTAGCCAATAGCTTGCGCGGCATGGGAACAGGAAGACAGCCCTCTTGGTGGGAACACTTGTCGCAAATAAAAGCCCCAACACTGCTTCTTTGCGGGGAACTTGATCAGAAATTTTGCCAAATAGCGTCAAAGATGGTTGAACTGCTGCCCAATTCGTACATGTCGAAAATTTCCGATGCGGGACATGCAATTCATGTGGAACAACCAGAAATTTTTGCTAAAATAATAAATGAGTTTATTGAAAGAGGAGGATGTGTGAATGGCGATTGAATGGGTAGCTGAGCGCAAGTACGAAGATATTCTATACGAAACGTACAATGGCATTGCTAAAATCACGATCAACCGTCCAGAAGTACATAATGCCTTTCGTCCAAAGACGGTTCAAGAGTTAATTGATGCGTTTTCATACGCTCGTGATGATGCCAATATCGGCGTCATTATTTTAACGGGTGCAGGCGGAAAAGCGTTTTGCTCTGGCGGGGACCAAAAAGTGAGAGGCCATGGTGGCTATGTAGGCGAGGATCAAATCCCACGCTTGAACGTATTGGATTTA
Organism: Anoxybacillus sp. UARK-01; assembly: GCF_002075365.1. Classification (NCBI taxonomy): domain Bacteria; kingdom Bacillati; phylum Bacillota; class Bacilli; order Caryophanales; family Anoxybacillaceae; genus Anoxybacillus; species Anoxybacillus sp. UARK-01. Next base: position 20,572 of record NZ_NASY01000042.1, read on the forward strand.
CAGCGTCTGATTCGCGTGATCCCTAAACCGGTCATCGCAATGGTAGCCGGTTATGCGATCGGCGGTGGACATGTATTGCATGTTGTTTGCGATTTAACGATTGCAGCAGATAACGCTATTTTTGGACAAACAGGTCCGAAGGTAGGAAGCTTTGACGGAGGCTATGGAGCCGGTTATTTAGCTCGTATCGTTGGCCACAAAAAGGCTCGTGAAATTTGGTACTTATGCCGCCAATATAACGCTCAAGAAGCATTAGAAATGGGACTTGTCAACAAAGTGGTTCCGTTGGAACAACTAGAGGAAGAGACGGTAAAATGGGCGGAAGAAATTTTAGAAAAAAGCCCAACAGCGATTCGTTTCCTAAAAGCGGCATTCAATGCTGACTCTGATGGCTTAGCAGGCATTCAGCAGCTTGCTGGCGATGCTACATTACTTTACTATACGACAGAAGAGGCAAAAGAAGGAAGAGATGCGTTCAAAGAAAAACGCAAACCGGATTTCAAACAGTTCCCGCGTTTTCCATAATGCAAAAACGTAGCAGCTTGAATGTGATGGATCAAGCTGTAGAACGGTAGACAAAGTCCATTTAGACTTTGTCTACCGTTATTTTAAGGGTCTTTTCATTTAGACTGTCTTGAAAACGCTGGATGGACAGGGAACGCAGCAAACGAAGATGAGCGAATCAAACCGAGATGCTCATGAGCGGATGAGTGATGCGATTCACTTAGGATGAAAACGTTCGTTAACAGTCTGAAGCTGCTTCTTTGTATCAAGCAAAGGAGGGGACTTTATGTATACATCAACACCAAACTGGCTTATGCAGCGTGCGTTTTTGACTCCAGAACGCATTGCTGTTTACGAGGGAAGTGGGCAAAAAACATTTGCTGAGCTTCATACAGCAGCGGTAAGAGCGGCGGGAAGGCTAGCTTATCTTGGCGTCCAACGCGGTGATATTGTCGCTATATTGATGAAAAATAGCACGGCGATGGTGGAAATCATTCATGGACTTCATTATATTGGAGCCGTTGTATTGTTGCAAAATATAAGATTAACAGCCTCAGAATTGAATTGGCAAATTGAAGATAGCGGAGCGAAATGGTGGATTGTCGATGAACAATGGCGCGATGATGCCAACAGCAGCTCAGTTCCTGTTGTAACGGCAACAGAGCTTGCTTCATTGCCAGAGCAAGAGGTGCCGCTTCAGCAAGAATATGATTTTCACGAAGTAGCAACAATTATGTATACATCGGGCACAACAGGAAAGCCAAAGGGAGTATTACAAACTTATGGAAATCATTGGTGGAGCGCGATTGGCTCAGCTTTAAATTTAGGCTTATTGGAAAGGGATTGTTGGCTTGCCGCTGTTCCGTTCTTTCATATAAGTGGGTTGTCGATCTTGATGAGAAGTGTGATTTATGGAATGAGCGTTTATGTGATGCAGCACTTTGATGCGAAAAAAGCAAATGAGATCATTCTAGGAGAAAAAGCCACGATTATGTCTGTTGTCAGCACCATGCTACAGCAAATGATTTCCGAATTGGGAAGCTTGACATATCCCCATACATTCCGGTGTATGCTGCTTGGGGGAGGACCCGCGCCAAAGCCGCTGCTGGAAGCGTGCCGCGATAAAGGAATTCCTGTGTATCAAACTTATGGAATGACAGAAACGGCATCACAAATTGTTACATTAGCGCCAGAGTATAGTTTTTCTAAGCTAGGGTCAGCAGGAAAAACGCTTTTTCCCGCTCAGCTTCGCGTCGAAACGGATGGGCGAACAGCTAGGCCGTATGAACCTGGAGAAATTGTTGTGAAGGGGCCAAATGTAGCGAAAGGATATTTGCATCGGCCAGAAGCAACTAAAAAAGCGTTACGGAATGGCTGGTTTTATACAGGGGATATGGGCTATATAGATGAAGAAGGGTTTCTTTATGTTCTTGATCGCCGATCCGATTTGATTATTTCTGGCGGTGAAAATATTTATCCGGCAGAGATTGAAGCGATACTGCTTTCGCATGAAACGGTCGAAGAAGCGGGAGTGACGGGAGTGGAAGATGAGCGCTGGGGACAGGTGCCTTATGCTTTTGTTAAACTGAGAAATGGCGTATCGGTTACACCGCCACAGCTTTTAGAATTTTGTCGGGAGCGCTTGGCAAAGTACAAGGTGCCAAAACGTATATATATAGTAGATGAGCTGCCGCGCAATGCGGCCAAAAAGCTGTTGCGGCGCCAATTAATTCATTTAATTCCAAAACACGAACAATAAAAAAAGAGGTAATCCGTCTATATAAACGGATGAACCTCTTTTTATTTTTATGGCTTAACTATTCATATAAAGGAATTGATACAAATTGAAACGATAGACAACTGCTAGCCTATTTCGTTTTCTTCTGCACAGCCTGTGTCCCGCTTTTTCTATGACATAACAGGGAAAATTCCGAATTATGGTAAAATGCGGATAAAGATAAGCTCTTTTATAGCTCGTCGTTTGGTACGAACGTTTTACAGTCCGTCTCGCCAGAGTTAGAAGCTTCTGTTCCGGTGTGACTGACTACATAAATGGCTTCTGCACTGCAGCGATTTCCTTCTGCCCAGTAATGACAGTTTTTCACTTCACAAAGCACATCTTTTGCCATCGTGATTCCCTCCATAAGTTTAGTAAATTTAATACATTTTTATTTTTGACTGATTAAAAAAAGATATAACGGAAATAATAAGAAATTTTATATCTATTGACATAGAGAATCATTCTCAATTAGAATAAAAATAAAGTTGAAAGCAATGGAGGGAAAGAAAATATGTCATCGTTGCTTGTAGTAGGTGCTGATCATCTCGGAAATATTACCGATAAATTGATAAATTCAGGATTTAAGGAAATTATTCATCTGGATGGCCGCAAAGTGAATATGGTTAAGCGGGATATTCCTGAACATATCGATCTTGTTCTGGTGATGACCGACTATGTTAATCATAATTTAGCCAAAGTAATTAAGCAAAAAGCGAAAAACCAAGAAAAACCGATTTATTTTGTAAAGCGTTCATGGAGTTCTATTCATCCTGTGCTGCAAAAAGCGAAAGTAACGAAACAAGCGAATTGAGAGGTGGAGGGATACATAAATGAGTGCCGTCAAGCTATGTATGCCTCAAAATTGGTGTCAGCTAGTAGGTGAAGCGATGAAAAAAATCATTACAGAATATTATCAGGCTCCTTCTTCGTCGCGATCCGCTTCACTTGTATTAAAGCTTGTAGAAAAACATTGGCGCCACGTAGATCAAGAAGTGTTTCATTCCAACATCCACTATTATACAGTACTGGCGAAAACGACCGACTATTTACTTCGTTTTTTAGACCCGACGATTGACTGGTTTCTTTTATTTGAGAGAATTGAATATGGGGCGAAACATGTCGATGTTGATATTGCATACAAACAAGATGAAATGTGCATCATCCGCAAATTTATCCTCCAAGAGGATGAAGCGTTTTATTCTTATTATATGAATAGGATAGCAGCGGCATTTGAGAGCGAAAGAAGAGAGAGCTCTAAAACAGTAGCAGTAGAATTTTGTTCGCTTCTCACTGGACAATGCCAAATACAGGCTGTCGTTGCGCAAAATCGTTTAAAACAGTTGAAAACAAAATAAATTAAGATAAAATAAACATAGATGATAATGAAAATCGTTTTAAAGTTACTGGGGGATGTAGCTATGGGAAAAAAACCGTGGAAGGTTATGACGACAACGGCCATGATTTCATCACTCTTGCTGGCTTCAGCGTGTTCACCAACCAATGAAGCGAGCGAGAAAAAACAGAAAGGTGAGACATCAGCCAATATTTCTGTGCCGGTGAACGATTATTCTTTTGATACAGCCGGCAACATGTTTGCGTATTCAGAATTTGAGTTGTCAGGGGAGCCTTTGGCCGAGGGGCTTGGACTTGATTTGGATGTATTGGATGCGCGTAAAATGGATAAACCGACAAAATTTGATTATATTGCAGGGATTGAATCATACGAATACTCAGAAGAAGCAATGTACGAGGTCACGGAGAAGTCGGGACTTGGGCTGCATTTGATTTATGGCCCAATGACAGAGCAGCAGGCGCAAAAAGCGCAGAAGTCAAACGATGAGGTGTTGGCAGAGCGATTTTACCAATTGGCTGACAGTGTAGGGTATGCGCATGAAGAAATTTTCCGCAATATGTTTCCGACAATGATTGAATATGCAGGCGGTGATCCGCATTATGCCCAAAAAGTCGATACAGACGTGTATGCGGAAAATAATGACAAAACCTATGTTCCGGTTTATCAAGTCGATTTTCAATCGCTTCGTTGGGATCGGAGCAAAATGGAGAAACGATTAACTCCTTCTGCCTATGGCGGCACATTTTTAAAACAGGCATTATGGGCTGGAGATTTTTTAGGTGGCTTACATACCGTTGATAAAGATGAAGAGATTGAAGCGAAAACCAAAAATGACGATCAAGATCCTAACATTGCGCTTGGAGTAAGCTCCGCAGATGGCATGCAAGGCATGATTTTAACTGAAGAAATTTGGAACAAGCTTAATTTTGTCCGCGACCATTTATTTTACAGTGCGAAACAGCAAGGGCTAACAAAAGCAGCAGGAAGCCAATATAATCCTCAAAGCGGCTGGGTATATTTGCCTCATGAAATTGAGGTGATAGAAGATGGGAATGAATTGGCGCCAAAGGTAAAACAGCTCATTGTGAAGGATAAAAGAAGCTTGTTGCAAGATCAATGGCTGATGCTTTGGCCTGCATCAGAATTCTATGGTGTGACAGATCAGCGGCCGGATAATAAAAATCAAAATCCTGCTTTTCTAGCTGTATTTGACGGATCGCCATATCCAAGTGCGCCGAAAGAAAATCTCGATCAAAATCCAACGAATGATGTTGTTTCGAATGATCCATATTCAGTGAATCGCGATGTGCTATTGCAGGTGTTTAAAAATATTGATGCCATGCACTTTAATCAAGAAGTAGGCGCTTTTGTTGAAGAGAATAACGGAAGTGCACAAGGAAAACGAGTAGATACGTTCCAGGCAGGCTATACGATGGAAGCGCTGCGCATTTTTGAGCGCGCGATTGATGGATTGCCTGTGGGTTACGCAAGCGGAGAAGATGCCCAAGGCCTTGGCACTCCTGAAGGAAAACGTGCACTTGAACTGATCAAAAAACAAGCTGATTTTATCATGAATGAATTAATAAGGGAAGATGGCCTTGTAGCAAATGGCTGGATCATTGGTCAAGGTCCTGAAACAGACGAACCTACTCTTCTTGCCCAACTCGGTGCGATTCGCGGTCTCACAGCGGCATTTTTAGCGACGAAAGACGAGCAATACCGGGAGGCGGCACGTAAAATTTATGAAGCGATGGACAAGCATTTTTGGGATCAAAAACTCCGTGTTTATAAGACGGGAAAAAATGAAATGAAATATACTCCATTTGTAGCTGGAGCGTTATCAGGTGTGCTGCGCATTGCCCTTAACAATCTCAATAACACGGACTCCGATCAGCCTGTCAAAGTACTGGAAAGAGAGACCATCATTTCGCGCTATGTTGATTTTTATGATCGGATTATTGATGGTCCAAGCATCAAGGAAGGAATGCAGGCCAGTGAATTTTGGGATACCGGAGATGTGTATATAAAAGGCGACAAATCAGGCAATACAGATGGGGACAATGTGCCACAAGTGCAAGCAGGACACGGAAAATATGGAATTGCGCCAATTTTATTGAATGTGGAAGTAAAACCAAAAAAAGAATAAATAATGGATAAAAGCGGCAAGCATTGAGATTTGCCGCTTTTTCATATAAAATGATAATGGTTTTCATTTTCGTGAATCAAAATGGGGGAAACGCTGATGAAAAGAGGGGTCTTACTTATTTTTTTTCTGATTCTAACGAGTTGTCAGGCAAGTCCAGTGTTTCATTCAGACCAAAAAACCATTCGCCACTATGCCGTCCACAGCGACAATATTGCCATTAACAAAAAAGGAACTATGCTGTATATCGCCAATATTGATGTTCCTTCTGTCACGCTAATCGATGCAAAGACGAATCAGAAAAAAGCAGAGATTGCTGTCGGAAAGGAGCCTAGACAGCTTGCATTAAGTCCGGACGAACAATTTTTATACGTGTCCTGTATGCATGATGACCGAGTAGATATTATTTCGCTTAAAGAGAAAAAAGTGATGGGTCATTTAAAAACAGGAATTGAACCATTTGGAGTTGTGACAAGCCAGGACGGAAGAACGCTTTACGTAGCTAATTATCGTTCAGGAACGGTATCAGTATTTGATTTGGAAAAGCAAAAAGAAACGAAAGAAATTCCAGTTGGTGATCGACCGCGTACGCTGGCGCTAACGGCTGATGGCCGAAAGTTGTATGTACCTCATTATCTAGATGGAAAAATAAGTGTGATTGATACGAAAAAAAATCAAGTCATCAAAGAAATTACGTTAGCGCCATCACCGGATCAGGAGGATCGGAAAAAGAGCCAAGGTATTCCGAACACGCTTGAGCAGTTTGTCATTGCACCAGATGGAAAAAAAGCCTACATTCCTCATTTACTGACGAATATTGATACGCCGATTCAGTTTGAAGAAACGGTTTTTCCGGCCATTTCTGTCATTGATCTTGCATCCGATCGAGAATTGGTGGATGAGAGAAAGGAATTATTCACGGAAATCAATGTCCAAGATGTGAAAAATGAAACGATCATTGTTTCGAATCCATATGATATTGTGTTTCAGCCAGATGGAAGCAAAATGTACGCAGTGATGTCAGGAAGCGAAGATTTAGTCGTATTTGATTTAAAACGCGGCGGAAACGCAACCCAAATTTTGCGGCGCATTGAAGGGAATAATCCGAGAGGGATTGTAATTTCACCGGATGGAAAGCAATTATTTGTCCACAATGCAATGAGCCATGATCTTGCCGTCATTCATACAGGAGGCAAAGCGCCTTATGCGAAAGCAAGATCAGTAAAAGGAACGATACGCTTAATTGCCAAAGATTCTTTATCACCACTTGTCCGTGAAGGAAAGACGATTTTTTATAGCGCGAATAGCGACGAATTTGCGATCGATATTACAGGAAATAACTGGATGAGTTGTGCTTCCTGCCATAGTGACGGGGAAATAAACGGGCTGACACTTTTGACGCCCAAAGGGCCGCGCAACGTGCCAAGCAATGTGCTAACGACCAAGACGGGATTGTTTATGTGGGATGGCTCTCGCGATGATTTTAGCGATTACATTCATACGGTACAAAATGAAATGGGCGGGATGATGGCCCTTGATCCAGGGAAGCCGCTGCCATCGGATGTGCAGCATATGTATGATGCGATTCTTGCGTATTTAGATGATCCTCATTCGTTTCCTGTACCGAAAAGCCCGTATCGAAATAAAGATGGAAGCTTGACAGCAAAAGCGCAAGAAGGCGAAAAGTTGTTTAACGGTAAAGGGAACTGTCTCAGCTGTCATCGAGGAGAATATTTTACAGATAGTACAAAAGCAGTGGACGATCAAGGAGTATTGACGATAGCGAATACCGCTTATTTACATGATATTGGCACAGCGAATCCACAGGATAAAGCTTCAAATGGAGACGCGAGAGCCCATTTTGCCAACCCTCGCACACCAAAACAATGGGATACGCCGACATTGCGAGGAGTTTGGGCGACGGCCCCTTACTTGCATGATGGCAGCGCCAAAACGATCGAAGAAGCCATTCAGCGCCATCAGACAAAAGAGGTGACAAGCTTAACAAAAGGAGAAATAGCCGCTATTGCGGAATATGTGCGTTCACTTGAATAAAGTCACCGGGAAGCCGTTTTGACCATGGCCAAAACGGCTTTTTTATGACGATCTCAATAACTGCCAAACGTTATGATGGATCATTTTTTTGAAGATAGCGTTTATCCTTCATAAATAATCGCCAAAAATAGATGAATCCCGGAAAGAGAATAACAAACCCGATGATGTATGACATAAACAGCGCGCGAAAAGTATTCGGATGAGTGAAACCTGACTGAATCGTGACATCCGGATAGATCATATATGGCAAGTGGGCCTTTCCATAAGCGTAGCTCGCTAAAAAGTATTGAATGACAATGGCGACGACCGCTAATCGAGGTTTTCCCCGTATGGACTGATGCTTGGCAGACGGCAAGAATAGAGCGGCCCCCGCTACAAAAAACATGGCCACGGAACCGATGAGCCATGGCAAATAGTCCATTATTCGCTCGTACAGCCAAGGTGCTTCATCCTGCATCGTCAGCATAATAAAAAGCGCCATTAATAAGGAAATGGGTCCGAGAATGAGAGCATCTCTGCGATAGGTTTGATATGCCTCCAGCTCATTCGCTTCATTGGAGTAGTCGGCAAGCAGCAGGGAAGAAAGAAACAATGTGCTGGAGATGGCGAAGCCAATGAACGCATATTCATGCGGGCTTGTAAACAGCTTATCCATTCTCAGTTTTGCGACCCCGTCAACCGTTTCAATAAATTCGCCATGTGTGATTGGCAAGACGCTAATCAGTAGAGCTGGGATGATCATGCCGCTGATTCCCGAAATGTAGGTCAGCACTTTTTCATATTCCTTAGCGATATGGGCAAATACTAAAAAAGCGCTGCGAATCGCGAGAAGCAGTAAAATAATGCTCCCGGGAATTAATAAAACAGTTCCCAACAAAAAGGTCGCTCCAGGAAAAAAGCTGACAAGCGCGACAACGATTGCCACAATAAACACATTGGTCACTTCCCATGTAGGGGAAAGATAGCGATTGGCAATATTGGTTGCGGCTGTTTTTTCCCGATTCATATAAATCATCGACCAAAAACCAGCTCCAAAATCCATGGTTGCCATGACCGCATAGATAAAAATAAATCCCCATAGCACAGTGATGGCAATGAGTTCATTTGTCATGTTCCTCGCCTCCTTATTGCGTAAAATGATTTGAATGTCCGGTTTCCTGTGAATCTAGTTCGTTGATGACAGGATGGCGCCGAAAATAGTATTTTAATACGAGAACGACGGCGATGCTTAATACAATATAGATGGCTGCGAACAAGATAAACAGCAGTGCCAAATTCTCCGATTGTGTCACAGCGTCCTCTGTTTTCATCATCCTGTATATAACCCATGGCTGTCTGCCTGTACAGGCAAAGATCCAGCCAAATTCAATAGCCAGCATGGAAAGAGGTCCGGAAGCGATAATGGCCCACATCAGCGGACGAGGAAACGCAGGGCGTTTCATCACTTTGCTCCAAACCAATCCGATCAAGGAGAGCAGGATAAGGAATGAGCCGATGCCTACCATCGCATTAAATAGTGTATGGATAAATAATGGCGGCCACCATTCTTTAGGAAAATCGTTTAATCCTTGTACAACGGTATCAAAGCTATTACCGGCAAGAAAGCTGAGGAGCCATGGAATTTCGATTGCCCATTTCACCGATTGCGTGTCAGGATCTGTAAAACCGCCAATGGCAAGAGGAGCGTGCGATTGCGTTTCGAACAATCCTTCAGCTGCTGCCAGCTTTTCCGGCTGATATTCATGCAAAAGCTGTGCGGCTTCATGGCCATTCAGCGCTGTTAAAATAGAAAAAATCCCGCCAACAACAAGCGAAAGCATCAGTGCTTTACGATAAAATTCAAGAACGCGTTTATTTTTTTCCCGCAACATTTTGTAAGCAGAAATTGAAGCAAGGACAAATGCTCCTGTCATAAAGGCTGAAACTGTTACATGTCCAGCGGTGACAAAAAAGCTGGGATTAAAAAATGCAGCCCAAGGATCTACGTCAACGACTTGGCCGTTTTCGATGCGAAAACCGTCGGGAGTGCCTTCAAAAGCATGAACATTTGTAATTAAAATAGCGGAAGCGCTTGCGCCAAGGGCAACAAGAGTAACGCTCAAAATTCTCATGGCCGGCGAAATACGATCAGCGGCATATACGTAGATAGACATGAATAATGCCTCAACAAAAAAAGCATAGATTTCAATTTGGAAAGGCAGCGCCATCACTTTGCCGATCACTTCCATAAATCCAGGCCATAGCAATGAAAGCTGGACGCCGGCAATGGTTCCGGAGGGAATGGCAACTCCCAGCAGTACTGCTATCCCTTTTGTCCATCTTTTAGCCATAACTGCATAGTCGCGATTTTTCGTTTTTTGATAGAGCAGTTCGGCACATAAAATCATTAGCGGAATTCCCACACCGAGAGACGCAAAAATAATATGAAACGCCATAGTAGTGCCAAATAGAGAGCGGGCAATGACCAAATCATCCATAAAAAGACCGTCCTTCCATTCATGATTAGCTGCTGTTATTATCCACATATTTCTAAAAAATATGCAGAGAAGAAATCATAGGAAAAAACGAAACCACACTGTCAAGTGGACAGTGTGGTTTCGTTTTTTTTATTATTGCAACGCTTGTTTTAATACGTTGATATTTTGATGCATGATGGTGAAGTAGTCTTTATTTTCTTTTATATCTTCGCTTGTAAGTGTTTCTAAATTATGAAGGCGAAGAACTTCAGCGCCGATTTCGTTTTTGACAACTTCAGCCACCTTTGGTGTGACATTTTGTTCAAAGATGACATAATGAATTTGTTTCTTTTTCGCGAGTTGAATCATTTGAGCCAGCTCTTTTTGTGAAGGTTCATTAGTCGGTGAAAGACCCGCGATGCTTAATTGCTCAATGCCATATCTTTTTTCCCAATAGCCGTAGGCTGCATGAGAAACAAGAAGTTCTTTTTTAGGAGCGTCTTTTACTACAGCTTGCAATTGTTGATCTATATCAAGCAACTGCTGTTTTAAAGCGGCAAAATTGTTTTCAAATGTTTCCTTCGCATCTGGCTTTAGCTCAATCAAAGCATTTTTTATGTTTTCGGCAATTGTAATGCATAAAATAGGATCTAACCAAACGTGGGGATCTTTATCGCCATGATGATGACCGTCGTCATCGTGCCCTTCCGCTTCTTCATGCCCTTCGTGTTCTTCCCCTTCTTCATCGTGATGGGCAGAATCAAGCAATTGAATTCCTTTAGAAGCTTCCACGAGCTTTACATGCTCGTTTTTTAGTGCTTGTTTCGTTTGATCGACGAATCCTTCCATTCCTTGGCCGATATAAATAAATGCATCAGCATCTGCTAAATTTTTCATCGTTTGCGTTGTCGGTTCAAATGTATGTGCCTCAACGCCAGGAGGATAAATGCTTTCTGCTTTTATGTAGCGTCCACCAATTTTTTGCGCAAAATCTTGCAACGGATAAACAGTCGTATAAATAGTAAGTGTGTTTTTTGGCTTGTTTGTATCGGTTGCTTCTTCACGTTTATTGCAGCCAAACAGCATGATTGATCCAACAAGAAGAATGATGGTTAACAGTGTTTTTCGTCTCATGAATGCTCTCCTTTCTCATTTTTACCAAGCAGAGATGAATGGTCTCATTTATTATATCGTAATCATTACGATTTGAATAGTATTTTTTTTCTTTTTATTCACCCATGCAGTTAGTTAATCATTACGTGTAGCTATAAGAAAGACGGACTTGCTGCCATTACATGAAAATGCACGATAATAAGCCGCAAGCCCATGCTTATTTGGCATCTTCCCATTTTTCCGGGACTGGATCGAAGCCTCCAGGATGAAAGGGGTGACACTTGACAATGCGTTTGATCGTCAACCAGCCTCCTTTGATTGCGCCAAAGCGCTTAACTGCTTCAAGACCGTAATGGGAGCATGTCGGATAAAAACGGCATGTCGGCGGCTTTAACGGAGAAATCACCATTTGATAAAAACGAATGAGAGCGATCAATAAGCGTTTCAACATTTGCATCACACCCAGTGAATAAAATATACTATCATCAATGTATCATAAATCGCACAAGTCATCACCTTTGAATAATCCGTATAAAGTAGATGAAAAAAATCGGATTTATGTGTATGATAGTATTTAGAAAATAACGATAGGAGTGATACAATGCCTTCAGTAGAAAGCTTTGAACTCGACCATTGCGCTGTGAAAGCGCCGTATGTGAGACATTGCGGCGTGCATAAAGTGGGAAGCGATGGCGTTGTGAATAAATTTGACATTCGTTTTTGCCAGCCAAATAAGCAAGCGATGAAGCCCGATGCTATTCATACGCTTGAGCATTTGCTTGCATTCAATATTCGCAAGCATGCGGAAAAATACGATCATTTTGATATCATTGATATCTCACCAATGGGATGTCAAACAGGCTACTATTTAGTTGTCAGCGGTTCTCCTACTGTGGAGGAAATTATCGATCTGCTTGAAGATACAATGAAGGATGCGGTAAATGCAACAGAAGTCCCAGCTGCAACGGAACAGCAATGCGGGCAGGCGAAGCTTCATGATTTAGAGGGAGCTAAGCGTCTAATGCGTTTTTGGCTGGAACAAGATAAGGAAGAACTGAAGAAAGTATTTGGATAATCGTAAGGCGGCCATTTAAACATGGCCGCCTTCGTTTTTTTCTTTCTGCTTGTGTTCTGGTAAATGCGGATTGTTATCAATAGGATCGACGGTATGCTTGTATTGATAGGCTTTTGATGTGGTGGCGACAGCCAGAATAAGAACGACTAAAATAATGATGATGGAAATGATAAGGATTGTAAACATTGGCTCCCCACTTTCTATGTTTGATTCCTCTCTTTATTTTAACATACTCCACCGAGAAGTCTCCCATCTCTTAACGGAATATAGATGGGAGCGGTTCATCATAAGCGCTGAGAAAGGGAACGAATAAGATTGTAGCCATTTAAATGGAAACAGTGACATAAGATAAAGAGGCAAAAAACGAACTGCTTTGAAGCGTGATGCCTAGGGTTGAAAGCGACGGTGTTCCCATGCACCAGCATGCCGCAAAAACAATCGACCCATTTACTTTCTGATCGGATTTATACATATGTTCGTTTCTATTGATATGGCACAAGTAAAAGGAGTGAAGCAATGGTAGTTAAGTAGGTGGATGATCGAACAAAACCAATGGGAGTAAGTTTGAGCATATTCTTCTAGAGCAACGAATGCTTTGCGGGCAAATAGATTAAAATAATGGGTCGTCCACCTTGTATTTATAATTGAAAAGAGAGAAGAATTTTTCCGTTTTTTGCGAGATGGGCATGAAATAGGTTATAATTAGAAATGTAAGTTTATTTTGTAAAAAATATGGTGAAGGAGAGGATCAAGATGAAAAATCTAACGGACATGGTCAATAAACAGATTGCCAATTGGAGTGTACTATACATCAAACTCCATAATTATCATTGGTTTGTCAAAGGACAGCAATTTTTTACATTGCATACAAAATTCGAAGAATTATACAATGAAGCAGCCCTCCATATTGACGAGTTAGCAGAGCGGCTGCTTGCGCTAGGAGGAGCGCCTGTCGCTACAATGAAAGATTGTCTCGAAAGCGCGTCTGTTAAAGAAGCAAAAGGCAATGAAACAGCTGAAGAGATGGTTGGCGCGCTTGTCAGCGACTTTGAGACGATGATTCAAGAGCTAAAAGATGGAATGCAGCTAGCTGATGAGGTAGGGGATGAAACAACGGGAGATATGCTTTTAGGAATCCACCAAAGCCTTGAAAAGCACGTGTGGATGTTAAAATCGTTTCTTGGCAAATAAGCAAAAAAGATCGCTTCCATATCGGGAGCGATCTTTTTTGCTGTTTGGGCAGTTGTTTACACTCTTTTTTTCTATTTTCATAAAATAGAGTAACTACGTGTTGATCATCGATGGTTTTATCACTTTACCACATAACGAGGCTTTTCAGCCATTTTCGTATTTTGGATCAATCGATTGTGGCATCAGAAAAGCTATCTGCCTGTCCATGATCCCTCCATTAGGCGTGTTGATGATTATGTTCTATGCCTGTTCCTTTTTAACAAGGGGTAGTACGGAAAAGATCCCCCCTTTGTCTCCTTGATTCAGGAAATAAGGAAGAAAGACTTCTTTTCGGTCTAGCTCTTCCGCATTTCTTGCATGAAATCATAGATCATCAACAGATGTGATATTGTTGAATCAACACTTTTGACCTATGAAACATGAAAGGCGGGAAACCGTGGCCAAACATTCATTTTTTTTCGGAATTTCGCTCATTGGTTCATTTGTTTCATCTGTATTTGGAGGATTGGACATATTAGTGGTGATTTTAGTTTGCTTCGTCGTGATTGACTATATAACTGGTATTGTTGCAGGGGCTCTTGAAGGAAAGCTGTCAAGCGAGATCGGTTTTCGGGGGATTGTGCGGAAATTATTGATTTTTGTATTAGTAGCAGTGGCACATCTAATCGATCTTGCCTTAGGACAGAACAATCATTTTATTCGTGATGCAACGACCTTCTTTTATATGGCGAATGAAGTCATTTCAATTGTTGAAAATGTAGGAAGGACAGGATTACCTATTCCGGGCTTTCTGATAAAAGCAATTGAATTATTAAAAGATCGGGCTAAATAAGCATAATTTTTATTTGTTCATCCACACTACGAATAGGACAGATTGTAAAGGAGCTGAAGGGTGTGAAAGAGCAAAATAAAAAAACGTATTATGTGTCGATTGCTCACGGTGAAATCTCTCAAGTAAAGACAGCGTCTCCATGGGATTTTCAAATCGAGGCAACGGACGAAGAAATTATTCAATTAAGGGAATATTTTGATCAAAACTATTCCTCTGATTGGCAGGCGTTTTGGAGAGCGCATGTTCCATATATACAGTATCATTATGATCGCGAAAACGATGCATACGATGATACGATGAAAAAAATTTATCAGCTTATTTATAAATTAGGAAATGAAGAAGCAAGGCAGCATATTCGCTCAATGGGATGGGTTCAAGAATAAGGATGGGCTGCTGCGCTTCATGTCATACCTTTGTTTTTCTTGACAGTCCAAATCGATTCGCTATAATAAAAAATAAATTGAGACAAGGACTTGATAACTAAATGACATGGACAGCTTTCGCGCTTTTGTGAAGGAGACGAGCAAAAGGAAGAAGCGAACGAATGGATTAAGTGATGTGATGTGAACCGAGATGGATCGGTATGTTTCACTTTTTATAGTGGAGCATGCCGTTTTTGTTTCGAAGGGGGAGAAATACGAATGAAATCTAAAGGAGAGATGGAAGATCAAATTAGCCGGGCTCTGACGCAATGGGAGAAAGAGTATTTGGGGAGGGGCCCCATATCCGTTAAAACGGATATTATCCGCAATATGATTATTGTGCAAATGCGCGGACTTTTAACACCTGCTGAACAAAAATTGGCAGAGACAAAAGAAGGGCTGTTGGCTGTTAAAAGAATTCGCTCAGATTTAATTGAATCAGGCAGCGAGCAGCTAAGAGAGATCATCGTAACGATGACGGGAAAACAAGTAATGAGTGTTCATACAGATATAAGCACCCGTACAGGAGAACGGATTATTGTGTTTTCGCTAGCCGACAACTTTGAAGAAGAATTTCAAAAATAACGGAGTGCAGTTCACCTAGTTCTTTCATTTTCTTTATCGTTTTTTGTATTTCTTATGAAGAAGGCTGCCTAATCAGTTGATTTTTCGGCTGCAGGCTGCCTCTCTTTATTTTTGCGAGAAGTTAGTACGGCGAATGTTTGAGGTTTCTATAATATAAATGCCACTTGAAGCTGGACATGCCAAGTGGCTTCTTGGTATAAGCAAGTAAACAGGTGTTGATGCTCCATTGTTTTTAATAAAAAACCACAGAATGATAGGATGACACACAAGCTTTTCCGCTTTTCTCCTCGAAACAAACGCATTTGCCCGTAAATTCAAAAAAGCATGCTGAAACATTCCAGTCGGCAAACAAACGGTGTGCGACTACGGCAGAAAAGCGGGGAATGAAGCGATGCCAATCGGCTTTTATTGGCTGGCCGACACATTATATAGCGCTTAAGCTTAACTGGCACTGCGAGTAAAGTGAGAAGTATAATAGGAATAAAGATCATGACAATGGAGTTTGATAAGGATGTTTGTTTTTTGGGACTATTATGGAAATCAAGTGCAGTTGTCATTTGCTGACCATCCGTTTTCCAAAACGCCCGATCATGTTTGGGTCGTCTGCCGTTACCACCAGCAGTGGTTGCTGACCAATCATCGCGAACGTGGTTTAGAGTTTCCTGGAGGAAAGAGGGAAGGAAAGGAAACACCTGAACAAGCAGCGATTCGCGAAGTGAGAGAAGAGACCGGGGGAGTCATCGAACAGCTGGAATATATCGGGCAGTACAAAATTGGAAATGAGATGATTAAAAATATTTATTTTGCTGAAATTGAAGCGCTTCAGCCACAGTCCACCTATTTGGAAACAGATGGCCCAGTTCTGTTAAAGGAACTGCCTCAGCATGTAAGAACAGATGAACGCTTCAGTTTTATTATGAAAGACGATGTGCTTATGTATACACTTGAAGAAATAAAGAGACGTTCTCTGTAATTGAACGTCTCTATCGGTTTTTGATCAGCGATTTTTCGATTAAAGCCACTATTTGGTACATCAAAGTGGCTAAAACAGCAATAATAAGCAGACTTAGCAGAACGAGCGTGAAATTAAATACTTGGAATCCATAAATAATCATGTACCCAAGCCCTTGCTTGGAAACAAGGAACTCACCGACGATCACTCCAACCCAAGATAAGCCGACATTCACTTTTAAAGTGGAGATAATGGCTGGGAATGAAGCGGGCAGAACGGCTTCTTTAAAGCATTGAAAACGGCTGGCTCCGAAAGTTTTGAGCACCTTGATATAATTCGCGTCCACTTCGCGAAACGAGGTATAGACGACGATGGTGGTAATGATCACAGAGATAACGGTTCCCATCGCGATAATCGAAGAAAAATTAGGTCCAAATGCGACGATTAAAATCGGACCGAGCGCTACTTTGGGCATGGCGTTTAAAATGACTAAATACGGATCAGCGATTTTAGAAAAGCGCGGAAACCACCAAAGCAATGCGGCTAAGCATGTGCCAAGAAGCGTACCAAGAATAAATCCAAGCACGGTTTCAAATAAGGTAACACCAATGTGTGAAAAAAGCGATCCATCTTCTATCTTTCCCATCAACAATGACCAGATTTTTGACGGGGAGCTGAACAAAAGCGGATCAATCCATTGATAGCGGCTAGCAGCCTCCCAAAGCATGAAAAAACCAACGAAAATGATGAGCTGATAAAAACGAACCCACCGTTTCTCTTTTCGAAGCGATGCAAGATACTGGTCATGCAAGGATGGCTTGTGATTAGTAAGTGGTTTCAAGTGAATCCAGCTCCTTCCAAAGAAATTGGAACAGCTCGGAAAAGGACGGATGCTGCCGGGCGGCAAATGGCGGCAACTGCCGAAGCTCGCTAGGTACGAGGAACGTTCGTACAAGGCGTCCGGGTTTAGCTGCGAATAAGAAAATTCGATCGCTCATGGCAATGGCTTCGCCAATATCATGAGTGACAAGCAAGGCGGTTTTGCTGTATTCTTTCAAGGTTTGCCAAACGAGTTCCTCTAATCTGAGTTTGGTTTGATAATCTAAAGCGGAAAATGGCTCATCAAGCAGCAAAATTTTCGGATCCGTTGCCAACGTCCGGGCTAGGGCAGCTCGCTGGCGCATGCCTCCTGACAATTGATTCGGGTAATGCTTTTCCGTTCCCTTTAGATCCATGCGTTCAAGCAATGAAAGCGCGCTGGCTCGCATTTCTGGGGTATCAATCTCCATAATCTTTAAACCGAGAAAAAGATTTTCTTCGATTGTTTTCCAAGGGAATAGATAGTCCTGCTGCAGCATATAGCCGACAGCTGGATGAATGGCCTGCATTTTTTTCCCTTCCAGCGTGACGGTTCCTTCTGTCGGCTGAATAAGAGAGGCAATGATAGAAAGCAAGGTGGTTTTTCCGCAGCCGCTAGGACCAATAAAAGAAACGAATTCTCCTTGATCGATGGACAAGGATATATGCTCTAAGGCTGTAGTAGCTGTTTTTTCGGTAAAATACGTGTGGCTGATGTCATGAACAACTAAAAAACTCATCTTGTTCACCTGCCGTTCTTATTTTTCGATTGTTTTTTTCGCAAAGGAGTTGTCGACAAGCGCGGAATAGTCTGAGTGTGGCGGCAATTCCCCTGCTTCTTTCATAATGGCTTGCAGGTTGTTCCATTCTTCTTCGTCAAGAACGGGGTCAGTTGCATAACTGCCTTGTTTTTTGTAGCGATCGACGACTTTTTCAATAATGGAAATATCTGTATCTTTAAAGTATGGTTGGATGGCTTTTGCAATTTCTGCAGCGGTATGGGTTTCGACCCATTGCTGCGCTTGATAAAGAGCGCGAGTAAACTTTTGGATCGTTGCTTGATTATTTTTGATAAAGCTTCGTTTGGCCATGAAGGAAGTATATGGAACATGCCCGGATTCTGTTCCAAAGGAAGCGACAATGTATCCTTTTCCTTCCTGTTCAAAAATACTGGCAGTTGGCTCAAATAATTGAACATAGTCTCCTGTACCGCTGGCAAATGCACTAGGAATGTTGGCGAAATCAATATTTTGAATGAGCTTTAAGTCTTGTTTCGGATCAATTCCGTGTTTTTTGAGGACAAATTCCCCGACCATTTGCGGCATGCCGCCTTTTCTTTGACCGAGAAAGGTGCTTCCGTTTAGTGAATCCCAAGAGAAATGATCGATTTTTTTGCGAGCAACGAGAAACGTCCCATCTGTTTGGGTTAATTGGGCAAAATTAATAACAGGATCTTTCGTTGCTTGGCTATAGACATAGATCGATGTTTCGGAACCGACTAAGGCAATATCCGAGCCGCCGGAGAGCAGGGATGTCATCGTTTTGTCTCCGCCCCATGCGGTTGATAATTCGACATCAAGCCCTTCCTTCTTAAAAAATCCTTTAGAAATGGCAACATATTGAGGAGCGTAAAAAATGGAACGGGTGACTTCTGCAACGCGAACTTTTTGTACAGAAGGCTGATCCTGCTTTTCGCAGGCTGCCGAGATGACGAAGCTAATGGTGAAAAATGAAATCAGCGCGGTGCGCAGCCATTTTTTCATTGTTATAAACCTCCTTAGTAATAGATGTTAAATATGTACCTTATCGTATGCTGTCGGAAAAAATGTGTGAATGCCTATGGAAAGGAAGAAAGACATGGATGGACAGATCATAGAGAAACATCGATTTCCATCACCTAATCCGCATATCGATGTATTCTTAATTACCTATTTATCGCAAGGATTGCAAGTAAAAGGATTTTTAGCGATACCGAAAGCTAAAGGGACTTATGATGGCTTCCTTTATCTTCGCGGCGGAATGAAAAATGTTGGGAAGGTGCGTCTTTCCCGAATTACGCAATTTGCAGCTGAGGGATTTGTCGTCATGGCTCCTTTTTATCGCGGCAATCAGGGTGGGGAAGGAAATGAAGATTTTGTTGGAGAAGATCGCTATGATGCGTTAAGTGCTTTTCGGGTGCTACAAAACCTCCCGCAGGTAGATAGCAGACGCATTCACGTGTTCGGTTTTTCTCGCGGAGGAGCTATGGCCCTCCATACAGCTATCTTAGAAAATCAAATTTGTTCAGTTGTTGTTTGGGGAGGAGTTTCCGATGTGATGTTGACGTATTGGGAGCGGCTTGACTTGCGAAAAATGATGAAGCGGGTCATTGGCGGAACGCCGACAAAATATCCGGAGCGCTATCGTTGGCGAACACCGCTTTATAGCATTGATCGCATCAAAGCGCCTGTGCTGATTATTCATGGCGAAAAAGATCACAACGTCTCGATAGAACATGCTTATCGGCTTGAAAAGCGGCTAAAAGAACTAGAAAAGCCTGTGACGGCTTGGTATTTCCCTGACTTCACACATTATTTTCCACCAAAGGACAATCGGGAAACGGTTCATCGTTTAGCGGAATGGATGAAACAGCAGGGACGGTCATGATACTATAAATAAAGAACGAAGAGGAAAGGATGTAGATATAAATGGGGATGCCATTAGAATTGCAAACATTGATTGTGACAAAGGGAAAAGAACAGCGAATTGAAGATAATTTGTTTGTGCTTGAAAAGGAAGGATACCGCCTTTATCCAATCGATATCCCCCTTGAAGTAAAGCGGACGTTGCAAAGCGAAGCAAGCGGACAAGCAGTAGTTAAAAAGCTAGAACTGGCGAATAACCGAACGATTATCACATATGAACTCATCTCGCTTCATTCGACCAACTAGCATTTTCTAGATGGATCTGGAGCCCTCTGCCTCCCAATGAAATCGCGAATGGATCAAAAACGATTTTGCCTCGGAGCAAAATCGTTTTTGTTGATAAGCGCTTGGCTTGCATCTTTTCGTTGTATTTATTACGATCATGAGTCATATAAAAAATAAAGGATGCAAAGTTGACAAAATTGTTGTATAATGATAATAACTTTTTTATAGTAAATATCATAATATTTGTATATTCTTCCATGCAGGGAGTTCTTCAAAAAGCAGGGTGGCGTTCACCTCGGCTTGTTGGAGGAAACCCAATCATGGAAAAGCAGGGACGGGAGATCTTCTACGATCTGGAAATCACATAGATGGAATGAAGATAAACCGGCTATGATTCATTGATAGACAGAAGGGCAGCCTTTTGCTGAAAAAGGCGCCTCTGTCCAATGGCATAGTCGGTTTTTTCTTTTCTTTCCAACGTCATTAATAAGCACCATGCACGGAGGAGAAGGAGAGGGGGAAACGGATTGTTATTTATATGGAGTTGGTTTATTTCAGTAGGAATCGTATTTGTCAGCGGTGCCCTATGTCTATATTCGCGTATTCCGGAGCGTTACGTATACATTCATACCCGTTTATTGCTGCTGCCGGCGGCCGCGGCGCTTATCGGATGGATCGGAGCGGGATCAGGGACGGAAGTTGGAGCATGGAGATTCGATGGAATTAGTTGGCTTATGGCCTTCTATATTTCTTTACTCAGTTGGATCATTCAAACGTTTTCGCTGCGCTATTTGCATGGCGATCGCGCATACCGGCATTATTTTTGGCTGTTAACATGGACTGCTGGAGCGGCATCGGTCATATGGAGCAGCAATGATTTGCGCGTAATGGCCATTTGTTGGGGACTGCCATTCGTTGGTCTTGCCGTGTTGACATGGTTAAAAAGGGAATGGGCGCCGTCACGCGCGGCTGCGATGCAAATGGGAATCATGTTTTTGGCAAGTTGGCTGGCAGTGGCGGTGTTGGCTGTATGGATATGGACTGTGACGGGGAAATGGAGCATGTCGGCCGCTTTATTAGCGGATCAATTGGCAGAGATAAGCTTTTGGGGAAGAATAGCAATGAACGGATTATTGCTATTGGCTGCGCTGATTCCGGCGGGACAATGGCCGTTTCATCGCTGGTTGCTTGAGTCTGCAGTGACTCCGACTCCTGTATCAGCGGTGATGCATGCAGGACTCGTTAATGCTGGCGGCCTGCTGTTGGCGCGCTTTTCCCCACTATTTAACATGCCAGCGGCGCATGAGGCGCTATTTATTATCGCCTTTCTATCTATTTTGCTCGGTACAGGTATTAGCTTTGTCCACGTCGATTATAAGAGGCAGTTAGTCGCTTCAACGATGGCGCAAATGGGAGTGATGTTCGTTCAATGTGCTTTAGGCGCTTACGGGGCAGCTGTGGTTCATCTGATTTTGCATGGATTGTTCAAAGCGACATTGTTCTTGCAATCAGGATCTGTTGTACCGCGTCCTGAACGCATTGTGCGTGTGAAAGGAGGCGGATCCTGGTGGGGAGGCGCTTTAATAGGATTAGCAGTGGGGATGGCGTTTTGGATTGCTTCTCCTTCAGAGCCGACTCGGCTTTTCAGCGCATTGCTTCTTGGAGCATCGATGATGATAGCCTGGGGACGTCTTGCCGATTTTCGTGAAGGGCGCTGGCTTGGGTTGGTGACGGTGGTCATGCTAGCATTAGCTTCTGAAGAAGTAAGACATTTCTTGACGGAGTTTGTGCAAGCTGCGTTACCATCTGGAAGCGCACCGCCGTCTGCGCTCGAATGGCTGGCATTTGTATTGTTTGCTTCTGCTGCTATCGTTACTTTCTGGATTGTTCGGCATCGTTCATCTCTATTGTTTGTCCGATTCTATATGTGGCTTGTTCATTTTGGGGAGCCGCGCCTATCAACTGTTGAACCACACCCGCACTATTTGAGCATTTATGTGAAGGAGGGAGCTAGTGATGAGTAAACAGGCCATTTCGCTTGAACGTCCCCGCAAGCAGGCAACACGAAAAGCGGTGTCTGGCATAGAGCGCCCAATCGCTAAGATAGTCGAGAAGGCAAGCGAAGTCATTGCTCCGCTTTGGCCTATCTCTACTTTCATTGCCCGTCATCCGTGGATGGAACTTGAATATTTACCATTTTCAGAAGTGGCCGAACGATTTCAACGCATGCCTGGCATCCATCTATATCCGACGATGGCATCCTTTCGTGCAGCGCTTGAAAAAGGCGAAATTGATCTCTCATTTTTGGAGAGAAAGCTGCATCGCTGGCTTGATGCACAGAATCTTTCAGTGCCTCGCCATGAAGCAGAACGATTATGCCGCGCCTTTCTTTGGAATGATGAGGTACCAGCGGAATGGTTGGCTTCCTCTGAATGGAATCAGTTGCCGACAGCTACTTCTTGGCGGAACGCGGTTATTCAGCCGTTAAGTGCGCATAATAGCAAGCAAAAACAACGTCTTGATCAGCAAATGATAAAATGGTGCAAATTGTTTTTAGATGAAGGACAGGCGGCGTGGGGGCTGCCATTTCGAGAGCTTGGATTGTTTGGCGCCTGGCGCCAGCTGGTCGGGCATGATCCGGCGTTGACGAAAGATGAACGGCAACGGCTTTTTGACTGGCCGAGTGCTCCAGAGCTGGCGTTGCAGCGCGTCTTGTCTGAATTGAACGTAGATGAAGAGACAGCGGTCAACTATCTTGAAGCCCACCTTCTGGCTTTGCCGGGATGGGCTGGCATGTTGCTCTGGCGTTCTAAACAAACGGGTCAAGATACCGCCTTACTCGTCGATTATTTGGCCATTCGTCTTTCGCTAGAATGGGCATTGATGGCTCCGGATTTGCCATTGGATCCTAGCATGGACGATGATGTTGCTGATGATTGGCGTCAGCTATTGGTTGCGTGGCTACATTGGGGAGGTATGACAGCAGCTAAATGGCAGCAACTGAAAGCAGAGGAACAATGCGCCCGCCTAGCGTTTGCCGACCGCTTTTGGCGCTTGGAGCGATACCGCCTTTGGCTTGAGGCATGGGAAGAAACGTATGAAGAACAGTTAAAGACAACGATTCGATCTTCTTGTTCTGCAGATGAGCAGAAACCTGCTGCCCAGTTTCTTTTTTGCATTGACGTTCGTTCAGAAGTGTTTCGCCGTCATCTTGAAGAAGCCGGACCATTTGAAACGTATGGATGTGCTGGATTTTTTGGCATTCCGATCAAGACGCGTGAACTGGATAGCCATCATACTCACCCATCATGTCCGGCCATCGTCCAACCGCAGCAGGAGATTTGTGAAGTGGCTGCTGTACCGGAAAGCATGACGGATTATCGACGCCGTCGCAATATGTTCCGGTTTGCCGGACAAATATTTAAGAAAGTAAAGCAAAATTTGCTAGCGAGTTTATTATTGCCCGAAATGAGCGGATCTTGGCTTGGATTGCATACTCTTATGCGCAGCGCCGCTCCTGAGAAGGCAGGTCATTTGTTCCGAAAGATAGAAGAGACGATGGAGAAAAAGCCGTCAACAGCGCTGGTGCTCGAACGGCAAGAGAAATCAGAAGCATCAGATCTGCCCATCGGATTTTCAACGGAGGAAAAAATTCAATACGTTCAGCAGCTGCTTCACAGTATAGGACTGACTTCATCGTTTGCGCCATTGGTGATCGTATGCGGCCATGAAAGCGCAACAGTGAATAATCCGTATGCTTCTTCGCTCGATTGCGGTGCATGTGGCGGAGCAGCGGGAGCATTTAATGCCCGAGTGTTTGCCGCTCTTGGCAATTTGCCAGAAGTACGCGAGGGACTTGCGCAACGCGGTATCGTCATTCCAGATGAAACCGTATTTGTGGCTGCAGAGCATGTGACAACGATCGATGAACTGCGCTGGATTGAAATTCCGGTGTTATCAGAATCAGCACAGCAGGCGTTCCACTTAGTAGAAAGCGTGCTTCCTAAAGTAAGCCGGAATGCGAATGAGGAGCGGTGTGCAAAATTGCCGTCCATTGGAAAAAGACCAAATGATGCGGTAGCGGAGGTACAGCGTCGGGCTGTTGACTGGAGTGAAATTCGCCCGGAATGGGGGCTTGCGGGAAATGCCGCGTTTGTAATTGGCAGCCGTAGCCGAACAAAGCATTGCCATCTCGATGGAAGAGTATTTTTACACAGCTACGATTGGCGACAAGATCCTACTGGTGAGCTTCTCTCGGGCATTATCAGCGGACCGGCTACAGTAGGACAATGGATTAATTTGCAATATTACGCATCGACCGTTGCCCCTCACTATTACGGAAGCGGCAGCAAAACGACGCAGACGGTCACTTCCGGGATTGGAGTGATGCAAGGCAACGCCAGCGATTTGCTTACTGGGCTGCCTTGGCAGTCCGTAGCCGCTTCGGATCAGGAGTTATTTCATTCGCCGCTTCGATTGCTTGTTGTCATTGAAGCGCCGCGTTACTATATTGAGCGTTTGCTCACCGAGCACTTGCCTTTTTCTCAAAAAGTGAAAAATGGCTGGCTCCGTCTCGCATCGATTGATCCCGATAGCGGGGAATGGGTGTCGTGGGGACGCTCCCTATTTTAAAAGATCTGGAAAAGCCGCTTAGTCCAAGTGATTGGCTAAGCGGCTTTCCATATAATCAGGACCAAAATGGGTGAAGAGGAATTTTAACACATGGACCGAGAAGTCTTCTCCCTCTTAACGAAATGGAGGTGGGAGAGGTTTATGCAAGTTTTAGGGTTGCTACATGTACAAAAAAAGGGGGGATCTACACGACGGAAGATGCCCCCTAAATATTAAGCAATTGGTCCGCCAAGCTTTTCAATGCTTGGATCGACATTCGTAAATTTTTTGAAGTTTTCACGGAATTTTGCGGCAAGATCTTTTGCTTTTTGCTCGTATGCTTCTTGATCAGCCCACGTATTTTTTGGAAGCAATACTTCATCAGGCACTCCAGGAACATGCGCCGGAATTTGTAACCCAAAAATTGGATCTTGTACCGTTTCGACGTTGTTCAACTCGCCTTCAAGGGCTGCTTGCACCATTGCTCGCGTATATTGCAGTTTCATGCGGCTGCCGACTCCGTATTCCCCACCGGTCCAGCCTGTATTCACTAAAAACACTTGTACTTGATGCTCGTCGATTTTTTTGCCGAGCATTTCTGCATAACGTGTTGCTGGAAGCGGTAGGAACGGAGCTCCAAAGCAAGTCGAGAACGTTGCTTGCGGTGACGTAATGCCGCGTTCTGTGCCAGCCAATTTGCTTGTATAGCCGCTCAAGAAATGATACATCGCTTGTTCTTTTGTAAGCTTGCTGATTGGCGGTAAAACGCCGAATGCGTCAGCTGTCAAGAACACGATAGTTGCCGGATGGCCAGCGACGCTTGGATCAACAATATTGTCGATCGATTGAATCGGATACGCTGCGCGCGTATTTTCGGTCAACGTTGCGTTGTCGTAGTCAGGAGTGCGTGTGTTTTCATCTAGAACGACGTTTTCCAGTACAGCGCCAAAGCGGATCGCATCAAAGATTTGCGGCTCTTTTTCACGTGAAAGATTGATGCATTTTGCATAGCAGCCGCCCTCAATGTTAAACACTCCGCTATTGGACCAGCCATGTTCATCGTCTCCAATTAAACGGCGCTTCGGATCGGCAGAAAGCGTCGTTTTTCCGGTTCCTGATAATCCGAAAAATAGTGCGACATCTCCTTCTGGACCGACGTTTGCCGAGCAGTGCATTGGTAAAATGTTTTGCTCTGGAAGAAGGAAATTCATCACAGAGAAAATGGATTTTTTAATTTCTCCCGCATATTCAGTACCGCCAATGAGCACGATGCGGCGTTCAAACGAAATGATAATAAACGTTTCTGATTTTGTTCCATCGACAGCTGGATCCGCTTTGAAGTTTGGTGCGGAAATGACTGTGAACTGTGCATCGTGTGTTTCCAGCTCTTCCTGTGTCGGACGGATAAAAAGCTGATGTGCGAATAAATTGTGCCAAGCAAATTCATTGATAACCTGAATAGGCAGGCGATAGGCCGGATCAGCTCCAGCGAAGCCTTTGAATACGAATATCTCATCTTTTTGCATTAAATAGTCGATGACTTTATGATATAATTGATCAAAGACTTCTTCGGAAATCGGTTGATTAACTGTGCCCCAATCGATTTTTTCTTTTGTGGAGGCTTCCGCTACAATATATTTATCTTTTGGTGAACGTCCCGTATATTTTCCAGTTGTAGTGGCAACCGCGCCAGTCGCTGTCAGCATTCCTTCTTTGCGCTCAAGAACTTTTTCTACTAGTTGAGAAACAGACAAATTTTGCTGTATGTTTTGCCGTTGGAGCAGTATATTCAACTTATTGGTAACATCAACAATGCTCATCTACAAAACCTACCTTTTTGTAAAGTTATAAACCTGAAATTAGTATAACACATTTAAATAATTAGTCCATACTATTTAACGTAATTTTTCACGTTTATTTTTTGTCTATTTTGTTGCAAATACATATGGAGAAAATTACCCTGTGCAACATGAAAAAATTTTGCCGAATCATGTTGACTTTTTTTTGTTGATTAAGCTATGATAACATATTGAACGGTTACTCTTATCCCGAGTTGGTGGAGGGACAGGCCCAATGAAACCCAGCAACCGTCACAACAATTATACATGTGAAATGGTGCTAACCTGTGGCAAGGCATAGCCCTTGAACGATAAGAGTGAAAGGCGCGATATGAAAGCAAATCACCTTTCCTCGATATCGAAGGAAAGGTTTTTTCGTTTATATAAGCGGGGGAATGAGTGCCGTATCAATTTTTCAGTGATCAGAGGCGCAAAAGGCGGCGTCTCTCAAACATGAACATAAGAGGAGGAAAACAACGAATGTCAGCCAAACGCCGTTTATTCACTTCTGAATCTGTTACAGAAGGCCATCCTGATAAAATTTGCGACCAAATTTCCGACGCGATTTTAGATGCGATTTTAGCAAAAGATCCAAATGCCCGCGTAGCATGCGAAACAAGCGTAACAACGGGTCTTGTATTAGTGAGCGGAGAAATTACGACATCCACATATGTGGATATTCCGAAAATCGTTCGCGATACGGTTCGCGAAATTGGTTATACTCGTGCGAAATTTGGCTTTGATGCTGATACATGCGCAGTATTGACATCGATCGACGAGCAATCACCTGATATTGCCATGGGTGTTGACCAGGCATTAGAGGCGCGTGAAGGTCAGATGACTGACGAAGAAATCGAAGCGATTGGCGCGGGCGACCAAGGATTGATGTTTGGATTTGCTTGCAATGAAACAAAAGAGCTTATGCCTCTGCCGATTTCGCTGGCGCACAAATTAGCTCGCCGTCTCTCAGAAGTGCGCAAAGAAGATATTTTGCCGTATTTGCGTCCAGATGGCAAAACGCAAGTAACAGTGGAATACGATGAAAATGGCAAGCCGGTACGCATCGACACGATTGTTGTTTCGACACAGCATCATCCAGAAATTACGCAGGAGCAAATCGTGCGCAATATTAAAGAACATGTGATTCAACCAGTTGTTCCAGCGGAATTAATCGACGAAAATACAAAATACTTTATCAATCCAACAGGTCGTTTTGTGATCGGCGGTCCACAGGGAGACGCTGGATTAACAGGCCGTAAAATCATTGTTG
This sequence comes from Anoxybacillus sp. UARK-01, assembly GCF_002075365.1. Lineage (NCBI taxonomy): Bacteria > Bacillati > Bacillota > Bacilli > Caryophanales > Anoxybacillaceae > Anoxybacillus > Anoxybacillus sp. UARK-01. The sequence continues at coordinate 48,520 of NZ_NASY01000042.1, forward strand.
ACACATATGGAGGCTATGCTCGCCACGGCGGTGGCGCGTTTTCAGGAAAAGATCCGACAAAGGTTGACCGTTCGGCAGCCTATGCTGCGCGTTATGTCGCTAAAAATATTGTCGCTGCTGGCCTTGCTGAAAAATGCGAAGTGCAGCTAGCCTATGCAATCGGCGTGGCAAAACCAGTGTCCATCGCCATTGATACATTTGGCACAGGAAAGGTATCTGAAGACATTTTAATTGAAGTGGTGCGCAATAACTTTGATCTTCGTCCTGCTGGCATTATTAAAATGCTTGATTTGCGCCGTCCGATTTACAAACAAACGGCGGCCTATGGTCACTTTGGCCGCGCGGATGTGGATCTTCCATGGGAGCGCACAGACAAAGCGGAAGCGTTAAAAGAGCAGGCTCTTGCATTGGCGAAGTGATAAGGCATCAAAAGAGAGTTACATGAATATGTAGCTCTCTTTCTCTTTTCTGTTTGATTTGCAACGAATGTTGATAAGGTTCGACTAATTTATTGTAATCAATGGTTAAAATAAATGTAACGTTCCAAATGTCCAAATCTGTGGTATAATTTTCGAGTTGAATATAAAGAAGTAGGTGAAACGGCATGTGCGGTTTTATAGGTTGTGTCCATGATCATCCAAAAACACTTGATGAACAATGGAAAAAAACGTTTGAAGAAATGAATGACATGATTACTCATCGCGGTCCTGACGATGATGGATATTTTTTTGATGAACATGTTCATTTCGGCTTTAGACGTCTCAGCATTATCGATTTAGAAGCTGGTCATCAGCCGTTATCGTATGAAAACGAAAAATATTGGATTATTTTTAACGGTGAAATTTACAACTATATTGAACTGCGTGATGAATTATTGCAAAAAGGATATCCATTTGCGACCCACTCCGATACAGAAGTCATTATTGCTTTATATAGCCATGAAAAAGAAAAAGCGGTCGAAAAGCTGCGCGGCATGTTTGCCTTTGTCATTTGGGACAAGGAAGAAAAATCGGTTTTTGCCGCTCGGGATCCTTTTGGAATCAAGCCATTCTTCTATATGGAAGAGGAAGACCGCACCTTTTTTGCATCGGAGAAAAAAAGCATTTTGCATGCGATAGAAAATGATTTACTTGACTATGAAGCATTGCAGCACTACTTAACATTTCAATATGTCCCTGAACCGATGACGATGTCTGCCGGAATCCGCAAGCTGGAGCCTGGCCACTATATCAAAAAGAAAGTTGGCGAACCATTGACGATCCATCGCTACTGGAAAGCGAACTTTCAGCCCGTTGTTCAATCTGAAGATGAGCTTGTAAAAGAAATTCGCGAGGTATTATTTGATTCGGTGAAGGTGCATATGCGCAGCGATGTGCCTGTCGGATCATTTTTATCAGGAGGAATTGATTCATCGCTTATTGCTTCGATTGCCAAGCAATTTCATCCCAACATTAAGACGTTTTCTGTTGGCTTTGAGCGTGAAGGATTCAGCGAGATTGACGTAGCGAAGGAAACGGCGGAAAAACTGGGAGTCGAAAATATTAGCTATGTCATCTCTCCTCAAGAATATATGGATGAACTTCCAAAAATTATGTGGCATATGGACGATCCGCTTGCTGATCCGGCGGCTGTTCCGCTTTATTTCGTTGCTCGCGAGGCAAGAAAGCACGTAACCGTTGTCCTTTCAGGAGAAGGGGCTGACGAGTTATTTGGCGGCTACAATATTTACCGTGAGCCGCAATCGCTGGAGGTTTTTGAACGAATGCCTCAGGCGGCGAAGTCAGCATTGCGAATGATTGCCCGCATTCTTCCTGATGGAGTAAAAGGGAAAAGCTTTATTGAACGCGGTTTAACACCGATGGAGGAACGATATATCGGCAATGCGAAAATGTACAGTGAAGCAGAAAAGCAAAGCTTGCTGAAAAGTTATCGTAGTGGACTGGAGTATACGAATATTACGGCTTCTCTTTATCAGGAAACGCCGGATTATCCGCCTGTCAATCGGATGCAGTATGTCGATATCCATACATGGCTTCGCGGAGACATTTTATTAAAAGCGGATAAAATGACAATGGCGCATTCGCTGGAGCTGCGTGTTCCATTTTTAGATAAAGCGGTGTTTGCGGTAGCAGCCAAAATCGCTCCTGAATGGAAAACGGCGCAGCAGACAACGAAGTATATTTTGCGAAAAGCAGCAGAAGGTATTGTTCCTGACCACGTTTTACACCGTAAAAAACTTGGGTTCCCAGTTCCGATTCGCCATTGGTTGAAAAATGAAATGCATGATTGGGCGAAAAATTTAATTAAAGAAAGCGATACGGATTATTTATTCCATAAAAATCAGCTGTATCGTCTTCTTGATGAGCACTGTGCAGGAAAAGCAGACAATAGCCGAAAGCTTTGGACTGTGTTTGCCTTTTTAATTTGGCATCAGGTTTATGTTGAAAAAAAGTATGATTTTTCCTATTTATATAAAAAAGACAAACAACCATTATCAATCTAATCCGATTGATAAGTGATTGCTTGTCTTCCCATTTGCACCCAAGCATCTAAAAACTCGGCTTTGGGTGCTTTTTGATTTTTTGTCTTTTTCAGCGGGTCGTTAAAATAAATATAGTCCTTATCATATCCAGTAATCACAACAGAATGCTCGTAGTAGGTGATTTGAATAGGGCCGCTTGGAGTATCCCACTCGCGGAAGGCGGAGGCTGGGAGCTTTTTGAATGTGCTGTTTGTAATGATCCAAATGGGCGAGCCTTGAGAAAGATATTTTTGCAGCTCGCTAAAATCGCTGCCGGTTAAATTGACAATTCGATGCGGCAAATATTTCTTGGCGAGCTGTTCAATTGGTTCGTGATATACCCCCAGTCCCGGAGTAGTTAGAGAATACATATCGCCGACAAATCCATCATGCGGATTTCCAAAGTATACTTTGCCATTTCGCCGTTGAAACGGAGTCGGGTCCTTCTTTACTTGCTTTGCCAAGGTGATCTTGTCGACTTTCACTCCAGCGTCTTGCAGAAGCATGGCGAGACTAGTTACTTCACAGCCGCGCGGCAGCTCAGGAAGCTGAGAGATCAGCGGGACATCGAGCAAAACGAAAGGTTTGATGTCCTCTTCAATAAAAGTGGAAACGACCCGGCGCAAGCTCGCTTCCTCTTTCATGAAATCCAGTTGCTTCCAACGATTAATCGCCGCTTTAAATTCATGCTGACGAAGCATCACCAATGCTAGCATGGCCAGGCAAAAGGCGACAACAATCATTTTCCAGCCCGTTCTTAGCAAATAAATCGTAATGGCTCCAAGTAAAAGAACGATGAGCGCAAGCAATAAAATAAGACTAGACGACATGCTGTTTTCTCCCTTGTTTTCAAAATTCATACCCTATCATATCATATTCTCAGTGAAAAAAAGGAGAATTTTTAAGCGAAGCGAAAAGATGATGATCGGGTCTTTTGAAAATAGTGAATCATCCCTATCAGTCAGAAGATTCTTTCGCGCGAAGCTGCAGCGATTTGTAGTATTGGCCTTTTTCCACATATTCGCGGCGGATGCGGCTCATTTCTTTTTCATCCTCTTCTGTCAGCTCGCGAATCACTTTAGCAGGACGCCCAAACGCCAACGTTCGCGGCGGAATTTTTTTGCCTTGCGGGACAAGGCTGCCTGCACCGATAAATGCCCCTTCACCAATTTCGGCTCCATCCAAAATAATAGAGCCCATGCCAATTAACGCATTTTTACGAATGATCGCGCTATGCAAAATGACTTGATGTCCGACGGTGACGTCATCTTCAATAATGAGCGGATTATTTGGACTTTGATGCAAAATCGAGTTATCTTGAATATTGACGCGATTGCCGATTTTTGTCGGAGCGACATCGCCTCGGATGACCGTATTAAACCAGATGCTTGTTTCTTCACCGATGATCACATCGCCGGTAATCGTTACATAATCGGCGATAAACGCTGATTCTGCAATTTGCGGATGCTTATCTTTATACGGATAAATCATGGACTTCTTCCTTTCTTCTGATGAAGGTATGTATTTACTATAAGTGTACAAACTTTTTTTATATTCGTAAATGCGAAAGGGGGATTTTGGCATGTGGAAATGGGAAGCAGAGCAGGCAAAATCGGTGGTGGTTATCGTTCACGGTGCGGCTGAGCATCATGGCCGCTATAAATGGCTGATCGAGATGTTCCGTTTACATGGCTTTCACGTAGTGATGGGTGACCTCCCAGGACAGGGAACCACGACGAGAAGGAAAAGAGGGCATATTGGATCATTTGATGAGTATATCAATGAAGTCGCAGACTGGATTAAGGCCGCCCAAGCTTTTCAGTTGCCGATTTTTTTGCTTGGGCATAGCATGGGGGGACTTGTGGTCATCCGTGCTTTGCAGGAGAAACGCTTGCCCGTCAAAGGCGCGATTTTATCTTCACCTTGCTTAGGGTTAGTCACTTATCCGTCTAAAGGCTTGGATCTATTATCGAAGGTATTAAACCATATCGCTCCTTCCATGCTGTTTGACTCAGGACTATCAGTAGAAGCAGCGACAAGAAATGAAGAAGTACGCGAGATGGATAAAAATGATTCCCTCTATGTCACGAAGGTATCTGTTCGCTGGTATCGTGAATTAGTGAAAGCGATGCAAATAGCCTCTCGCAAAATTCATAAAATTTCCGATATTCCATTGTTGCTCATGCAGGGCGGAAACGATAAAATTGTGGATAAAGTAGTTGTAAAAGAATGGTTTGACAAATTGCCAGTATCAGAAAAGGTGTATAAGGAATGGAATTTACTATATCACGAAATTTTTAATGAACCGGAGCGTGAAGCGGTCTTTTTATACGCAAAGGCATTTTTAGAAACGCAGCTGCAGCTGCAAAAAACATTGTAAACGGCATGAGGTTGGGGTGAGCTTGTTGAGTATTCCGAAGCATCCAGTTTCTTTAATGAGGAGAGTTTATCGCGATGTATTTCCTGTCGTACACCGCGAATTAGCATATTGGAAGCGAAAAGCCGAGGCAATTCCTGATCCGGAGCTGCGAAGGCAAGCGCTGGCCAGTATTGAAACGAAAACCTTTCATTGTGAGGGAGGTTCTATTTTAGCGTTATTGGCTGAAGAGGATATAGCGCCCTGTATCCGTTTTATTGTAGCTTACCAAACCATTAGCGATTATCTTGATAATTTATGTGACCGCAGCACATCGCTTGACCCGCTTGATTTTCAAACATTGCATGCTTCGATGCCAGATGCGCTGCGGACTGACGCGATTCCTTTCAATTATTATCGCCATCGCAATGAACAAAATGATGGCGGCTACCTTTGGGAGCTTGTTCATACCTGCCAAAATGTGCTGAAACAAGTGAAGCATTATCACATTATTGCTCCATTTTTGCAGGAGCTGGCAGGCTATTATTGCAATTTGCAAGTACATAAGCATGTGAAGCAAGAAGAACGGGTACCGCGCCTTGAACGGTGGTTTGAAGAGCATAAACATCATCTTCCACCGATGGAGTGGTATGAATTTTCCGCTTGTTCCGGTTCGACTCTTGGAATTTTTTGCCTAGTTGCCTACGCATTTACCGATTCGTTTAACGATGAGATGGCTTTGCGCGTCCGTAACGGTTATTTTCCTTATATTCAGGGACTGCACATTTTGCTTGATTATTTTATTGATCAAGAAGAGGACCGTAACGGCGGAGATCTGAATTTTTGCTTTTATTATCCGAATGACGCGGCTTTATTTGAACGGCTTTGTCATTTTATCGAGGAGGCGGATCGCCATGTGGAGGAGCTGCCGCATGGAGCTTTTCATCGTTTGATTCACCGCGGGTTACTAGGTCTGTATTTATCAGATGGAAAGGTGAATGAACAGCGCGAAGTACAAAGATTGGCCAAGCGTTTGATCCGTTGCGGCGGAGCTATTTCTCACTTTTTTTATTGGAATGGACGCATGTATCGAGCATGGCAGAAATGGATAAAGTAAAGGGCTGTCCATAGCTTGGACAGCCCTTTTTATGGTAGACGAAGTCCATTTTGAGTTGGTCTTCTATTTATTTTGAACTTCATCCATTCCGCATCAAACATTGAACAGACAAAGAATGAAGCTGAGCTAAGTGTGTGGATCAACCAATAAAACGAATCGGCCTTGCTGGATTCCACGCTTTTTTTTGTAGTCGGCAATCCCTTCTTAAACAAAGAACGTTTTGCGGGCAAATGGATGGGGCTGTTGCCGTTCTTGGATGATCAACGCTTGTGGGACTTTTATCTTTTTTCAATGGCTACAATAAATGGAGGGCTGTTGATTTGATTGATAAACTCATATCGCAATACATGGGCCTGCTTTTGATCTAATGTTTGCACATACTTAAGCAATGCATCCCGTTCAATCGCTCCTTCGGGATGCCCGTGATAAATAACCAAAACGATGATGCCTTCCGGTGCCATGATTTGTAATAGCTGTTCGAGCGCTCGAATGGTGGAATGCGGCTTTGTTACAATTTGTTTATCACCGCCAGGCAAGTAGCCGAGATTGAAAATGGCGGCGGTGATCTGACCGTGATGGCGCTGCGGAATCTTTTCAATTAATTGGTCATGGCTCGCTTGAAACAATGTCACTTGCTCCATTACACCATGCTCTTGTAGGCGTCCCATTGTGTTTTGAATGGCTTGTGATTGAATATCGAAGCCAAACACATGCCCCTCTTTTCCGACACGTTCTGCTAAATATAGAGTGTCGTGGCCGTTTCCGACCGTTGCATCGACGGCGATGTCTCCTTTTTTTATCGCTAAGTCAATCAGCGAACGGGCAAACGGGAGAATGCGTGCAAGCTTCATATCGCTGTCCCTTCCTTTGTGCAGTATTTCCCTTGATAGCTATTGCGTTTTTTCAGTTCGGCATCAATAGCATTTAAAACCCCCCATTTATGAACGCTCCACATCGGCCCGATCATTAAATCAATGGGACCGTCTCCGGTAATGCGATGGACGATCATTTCAGGAGGCAAAATTTCGAGCTGGTCGCAAACAAGCTGGATATATTCATCAAAAGATAAAAACTTCAGCAATCCTTTTTCATATTGCTTCACCATTGGCGTTCCTTTTAGCAAATGCAGCAAGTGAATCTTAATTCCTTGGACATCTAACTCAGCCACTGTTTTAGCTGTTTCCATCATCATATCATAATTCTCGAGCGGCAATCCGTTGATAATATGAGTGCAAACGCGAATCCCGTGCTTGCGAAGCTTCTTGACTCCTTCTACATAGCAAGAAAAATCGTGAGCCCGGTTAATAAGCAGCGCTGTTCGTTCATGGACGGTTTGCAGGCCAAGCTCGACCCATAAATACGTTCGCTCATTTAATTCTGCTAAATATTCGACGACATCATCTGGCAAACAATCGGGGCGGGTGGCAATCGATAGACCGACGACCCCGTCTAGGCCAAGCACGGTTTCATATTTTTGGCGCAGCACTTCAACAGGAGCATGTGTATTGGTGAAAGCTTGGAAGTAGGCTAAATATTTCCCTTCCTTCCATTTAGCATGCATTTTTTCTTTAATATGATGGAATTGAGTCACTAAATCGTCCGAACGATTTCCCGCGAAATCGCCAGAACCGGCTGCACTGCAAAAGGTACATCCGCCATAAGCCACTGTGCCATCGCGGTTAGGGCAATCAAAGCCTCCATCAAGTGAAACTTTGAACACTTTATGACCAAATGTTTGTCGCAGGTGATAGTTCCATGTATGGTAGCGTTTATGGTCTGTCGTATATGGAAATGGGTTCATGAGCATCCCCCTTTTGTTTGCATCATGTCATTTCAGCATTGTAGCATGATTTTTATGAAAAATCGACCGTTGCCAATCATTAACGTCATAATGGAAACAAGAATCGCGCACATTAAAAGTGGAAAATGATTATTTTTCAGTTGGAGGGGACAGAATGGCAACGCGGCAATCAGTTGAACAATTTTTACAGCATTGTGAGGATGTCGTTCGCTATGCGAAGGATCAATATCATCAAGCGCAAAAGCAAGAGCATTATAACGATACGGAATACACGAATGCCCAGCAAATGCTTGAAAATACAGTAAACGATTTAGCTCATTTGGCTTTAAGCTGTAATGCCCAGCAGCGTGAACAGCTGCATCGTATGCGATTGCAATTGGAGCAGCTGCAAAATGACATGATTTTGCTGGATCACTAAAAAAGGAGGAACCGGTAACATGAAAAAACGCTCCAAGCAAAACAATCCCGAACAAACCACGAGACATAACGATCCCGAATTAGGAAAAGAGTTTGACCCCGTCAAACAGTCTAAAAAAGCGTATGAGCAAACGGGCGGACAGCCGCAAAAATCGAAACAGCATATTGAATCATAAGAGTTCAAGGAGCTTCCTATTTTTATGTATAGGCAAGCTCTTTTTTGTGGAAAGGAAGCGGTGTAAAAGATTGAACAGAAAGGAGAAAAAATCGAGCTCCATTTTTTTAGGCATTGCCTGCACCGATGAGATGAGCGATAGAACTTGGGTGCTTCTATATTTTGTTCCCTATGTAAGCAGCCGATCGTCCGCTTTCGGCGTTTTGGCGTGGCTGAGGTAAGCACCGCTTGCCTCCTGACCATGAGTTTTGGGCCCACGAGTTTATTTCTATATCGCCGCCATGTGTATCAAAGCCGCTATTGCTTTTTGATTGCGTTAATTTTGAAAAACGAATACAATGAATTTGGAAATGGAAATCATTTTAGGAGGAACTTGTATGCCCCGTGAGCTTTGGATGCTGCTGATTGGGATGGTTTTTTACGTAACAGGGGCTTCTTTTTTATGGCCCTTAAATGCGATTTATGTTCATGAAGAGCTGCATAAATCTTTGGCGGTAGCTGGGGTTGTGCTCATGCTGAATTCTGCTGCGACGATCGTTGGCAATCTGCTCGGTGGGATTTTATTTGATAAATGGGGCGGCTTTCGGTCATTAATGCTAGGAGCGGTGACGACTTTAGTGGCCATTGTTTTTCTCGTTTTTTTCCATGGATGGCCTGCTTATCCTATCTTACTTGCCGTGATCGGATTGGGATCTGGCATTGTTTTTCCGGTTGTGAATGCTTATGCAGGCGCAATTTGGCCAGAAGGAGGAAGAAGGGCGTTCAATGCAGTCTACGTGGCGATCAACATTGGGGTAGCCGCTGGCTCATCCTTCGGTGGCTGGATTGCTTCTTATTCGTTTGAGTGGATTTTCATCACAAATACTCTTATGTACCTTTTGTTTTTGGTTGTTGTTCTTTTTGGATTAAAGGCTGTTCAATGGAAGAGTGGGCAAAAACCATCCATTAAAAATGCTGCTTCTGTCTCTATACATTCACGAACGGCGTGGCGTGCGTTTTTGATTTTATGCACCGGTTATTTTTTATGCTGGCTAAGCTATGTTCAATGGTCTACGACTGTTGCGGCTTACACCCAACAGCTTGGCCTTTCATTAAGGCAATATAGCCTGCTTTGGACCATAAACGGAGTGCTGATTGTGCTGGCGCAACCGCTTCTTGGAAAACTGTTAAGCCGTTGGTCCAATCAACTGAAGCCGCAAATGATCGTTGGCTTTTTTATTTTTGCCCTTTCCTTTTTGATTTTATGGAAGGCGAGTGCATTTTGGCACTTTGTTGCCGCGATGGTTGTGTTGACCATCGCTGAAATCATGGTTTGGCCCGCGATTCCAACCGTGGCCAGCCAGCTGGCATCACAGGAAAAGGAAGGATTTTATCAAGGAATTGTGAACAGCACGGCAACGGCAGGACGAATGATCGGTCCAGTTCTTGGCGGTTTGGTTGTGGATCATGCTGGAATGAAGCCACTGCTTGCGATCCTATTTGTTTTTGTTCTTATTGCCATTTTGACGACAGCGATTTATGACCGCAAGCTTAAGCAAGAAAGTCCAATCGAAACAAAAGCTGCTGTCTAAAACATTCGGAGTTCTTCCGAATGTTTTTTATTGACAATACGCCATTAATTCAATATATATCTAATTAGATTTGCATCGAATTTTAAGGGTGACAGATGAAAAGGAGGCGTAACCGATGCAATTAAGCCGGTTAGTGAGCTTTTTTAAAACGATAGGCGATCCCACGCGCTTGCGCATGATAAAGCTGCTTGCTGAGGGGCCATTGCATGGACAGGCAATCGCAGGAAAACTTGGCTTGACTCCCCCGACCATTACCCATCATTTGCATAAACTAAGAGAAGTGAATGTCGTTTATCAACGGCGCGACGGCAATACCATTTATTTTTATTTAAATAAGCCAGTGATTGATCATTACGCAGCAGCGTTAACGGATTTAACGGAGCAAGCGGAGAAGGAAAAAGATAGAAAAGAAGCGGCAGAACGGCAAAAGGTTATTGACCATTTCTTCACGTGCGAAGGACGGCTGAAGCATCTTCCAGCTCAACGCAAAAAGAAACTGATCGTACTGGAGCACATGCTAAAAGGCCTGAAAAAAGGAGAGAAATATGAAGAAAAGCAGTTAAATGAGTATATTAAAAAATTTCATGATGACTACGCGACGATTCGCCGCGAATTTATTATTCACAACTATATGTATCGCGAAAATGGCATTTATGAGCTAAATCCGGAAGAAATGTGGGCAAAGGAATAACAGGAAAAAGAGGGGGAGAGGATGGGCCTCATTTATTTTTTTCCTTTACTTGCAACAAGCCGATAAATTTCTTAAAATAATGATTATAATAAAATATTGTCAAATAACAGTGAAAAGGATTAGTAGTGAGCAATACGGAATGCAGAGAGTTGACGGATGGTGCAAGTCAACCGAAGTTTGTTCATGAACTCGCCTTTGAGTTGCGAATATGAACGGCTGTTTTGCCTAATAATGTTCGCCGTGAATCTGCGTTAAGGAATCGAGTGGGCGCACGTTTTTTGTGCGCTAAACAGGGTGGTACCGCGGGAAGTTCAATCTCTCGTCCCTTGTGAAGGGCGAGGGGTTTTTTATTTTCTTTTTTGTTAACACTTTGGAAATAGAAACAGAAAGATGGGAGGACGTGACATGAGCTTTAATCATCTTGACATTGAGAAAAAATGGCAAAAATATTGGGAAGAAAACAAAACATTTAAGACGAGCGAAGAGGAAGGAAAGAAAAAATTTTATGCGCTTGATATGTTTCCTTACCCTTCGGGAGCCGGCCTTCATGTCGGGCATCCAGAAGGATACACAGCGACTGACATTTTAGCGCGAATGAAGCGCATGCAAGGATATAACGTGCTTCATCCAATGGGATGGGATGCGTTTGGCTTGCCAGCTGAACAATATGCGTTAGATACTGGAAACGATCCGGCCAAGTTTACGGAACAAAATATTAATAACTTCCGCCGGCAAATTAAATCGCTAGGATTTTCTTATGATTGGGATCGCGAAGTCAATACAACTGATCCAAATTATTACAAATGGACACAATGGATTTTTTTAAAGCTTTATGAAAAAGGCTTAGCCTACATTGATGAAGTGCCTGTCAATTGGTGCCCGGCGCTTGGAACGGTTTTGGCGAATGAAGAGGTTATTGATGGAAAAAGCGAACGTGGTGGGCATCCGGTAATCCGCAAGCCGATGAAGCAATGGATGCTTCGCATTACAGCTTATGCAGATCGCTTGCTTGAGGATTTGGAGGAACTGGATTGGCCAGAAAGCATTAAAGAAATGCAGCGCAACTGGATTGGCCGTTCAGAAGGAGCCAATGTCCATTTTGCCGTCGACGGACATGACGAGACATTTACCGTATTTACCACGCGTCCGGATACATTGTTTGGCGCAACGTATGCGGTGCTTGCTCCTGAGCATCCGCTCGTAGCCCAAATTACGACACCTGAGCAAAAAGAAGCAGTAGAAGCCTATTTGCAGCAAATTCAAAGCAAAAGCGATCTTGAGCGCACGGATTTAGCGAAAGAAAAAACAGGTGTATTTACAGGCGCTTATGCGGTCAATCCAGTAAATGGAGAAAAATTGCCAATCTGGATTGCTGATTATGTGTTAATGAGCTACGGCACAGGCGCGATTATGGCGGTGCCAGCACATGATGAACGCGACTATGAATTTGCGAAAAAATTCAACTTACCGATTAAGGAAGTCGTCGCAGGCGGCGATGTGACAAAAGAAGCGTATACAGGCGATGGCGAGCATATGAACTCCGGCTTTTTAAACGGTTTAAATAAAGAAGAAGCCATTAAGAAAATGATTGAATGGCTTAAAGAAAACGGAAAAGGCGAGAAGAAAGTATCCTATCGCCTTCGCGACTGGCTTTTTAGCCGCCAGCGTTATTGGGGTGAACCCATTCCGATCATCCATTGGGAAGATGGCACGATGACGCCAGTGCCGGAGGAAGAGCTTCCGCTGATGCTTCCGAAAACCAGTGAAATTAAACCGTCAGGAACAGGCGAATCGCCGCTTGCGAATATCGAGGATTGGGTCAATGTCGTTGATCCGCAAACAGGCAAAAAAGGTCGCCGAGAAACGAATACAATGCCGCAATGGGCGGGAAGCTGCTGGTATTACCTGCGCTATATTGATCCGCACAACAGCGAGCAGCTGGCTGATCCTGAAAAATTGCAAAAATGGCTGCCGGTCGACATTTATATCGGCGGAGCTGAGCATGCGGTGCTGCACTTACTGTATGCGCGCTTTTGGCATAAATTTTTATATGATATCGGCGTGGTGCCGACAAAAGAGCCATTCCAAAAGCTCTTTAACCAAGGAATGATTCTTGGCGAAAATAACGAAAAAATGAGTAAATCAAAGGGAAATGTCGTCAATCCAGACGATATTATCGAAAGCCACGGGGCCGATACATTGCGTTTATATGAAATGTTTATGGGGCCGCTCGAAGCATCGATCGCTTGGTCGACAAAAGGTCTGGATGGTGCCCGCCGCTTCTTGGATCGTGTATGGCGATTATTTGTTGAGGAAAATGGCGAGCTCAATCCGAAAATCGTCGATCAGGCAGAAGGGGATACGCTTGAGCGAGTATACCATCAGACAGTGAAGAAAGTCACTGAGGACTACGAGGCCATTCGTTTCAATACGGCGATTTCCCAATTAATGGTCTTTATTAACGAAGCGTATAAAGCCCCTGTTCTACCAAAAGCGTATATGGAAGGGTTTGTGAAATTGTTATCTCCAGTGTGTCCGCATATTGCCGAAGAGCTATGGGAAAAGCTTGGCCATACAAATACGATTGCATATGAAGCGTGGCCTGTATATGATGAAACAAAATTAGTCGAAGATGAGATAGAAATCGTCGTACAGGTGAACGGCAAAGTGCGCGCGAAGCTCCATGTTCCAGCGGATGCTTCAAAAGAACAAATGGAGCAAATCGCCTTAGAGGACGCAAAAGTGAAAGAACAGCTCGACGGAAAAACGATACGTAAGGTGATTGCCGTTCCAGGTAAGCTAGTCAATATTGTGGCCAATTAATCAAAAGCAAGTCCCTCACTCTTTCAGGCTGTGAGGGACTTGCTTTAAAAAGAAAGGAGAAAAAGAAATGGAAGAAATGAAAGAAATAACAGCAGAGGAACTTAAACAAAGGCTGGAAAAAGGGGAAAAATTAAATTTAATCGATGTGCGTGAAGACGAAGAAGTAGCGTATGGCATGATTCCGGGAGCGAAACATATCAAAATGGGCGAGATTCCACATCGTCTAGAAGAATTCAATAAGGAAGAGGAGTACATTTTTATTTGCCGTTCTGGGGTGCGCAGCGAAAATGTTTGCCACTACCTTCAGGAACTGGGCTACAGCGTTTGCAATATGGTCGGCGGCATGCTGGCATGGGAGGGAGAAGTAGAATAAAATGCCGCAACCAAAAAAAGAGGCTGATGTCAGTTGATGACATCAGCCTAAAAAATGTCGCTGAAAGTTTTAAAAGGTTTAGATCAATAGTTAGGATAAACGATGTTTGGTTGCACTGGAGCGCCTTTGGATTGACCGTCATTTGATACAGTCAATCCTACTCCCAATACGGTTACAAGGGCAAGAATTGAAGCGAAAATCTTTCTTTTCATATGATTTCCTCCTTTAACTTTTAAATAATATATTGTTTTCTTTTTTTATTAGCTAATTGATAGTAATGACTGCTTTTTTTATAGAAAAACTGCTTGGCGTACATATCCGCCAATTTTTCATAGCAGTCGGTCAAATACATCCAGTCATAGGTTTTTTCGAAAAAAGGAATAACAGTTTGTTCAAGATATATTTTTAGTTCTTCCTCTTTTCCTGATATTTCTAGATGTAAGCAATAAAATTTGTGCAACAAATGTTCAGCAATAGGAGATTGTTCTAACCTTTCGAGTGCATCGGCAATCCATTTTGTTGCTGAAGCGATATCATTAATTAGAACATATTCTTTAGCTAAGTAGTAAGTAGTCGTTAAGTAATCAAGCTCATCTTTCTCATAGTTCAAACTTTTTAAATAATAATCAATCGCTTTAGATGAATCCCCTTTTGTTGTATATAAATAGCCAAGATTGTGCAATGCTTTTCCGATAATATCAGGTAATTTTAGCTTTCTTGAAATATTTAAAATATTTTCAAAGTAATATTTTGCTTGATGAAATTGCTGGATAATTACATAGCTGATACCAATCATCATTTGGCAGTCAATACTTCTTAAATAATATGAAGAAGAATCGAATAATTCCAGTGCCTGATGTCCATATATTAATGTTAATGAAGGGCGATATAAATGACAGTAAGTCAACGCTAAATAATAGATCAGTTCAGGCTCAGTATAGCGCATTTTATCGCTAATGCTTTTGGCCATTTCGAATTTTTGGATTCCTTCTTCATATTGCTGATTCATGCATAAATAAATGCCGTAAAAGCAATAGAAATAAAGCAACTGCCCGTTTGTCAGCTTTCCTTTAATCTTGGTGAAATAATCGATCAATTCTAAGGCGGAGGATAGCTGGTTTTTATAAAGATGGTAACGCAATAAAGTGAGCTTGTAATGAATAACGAGATTGATATTTTCGATAAATTTGATTTTTTCAGACAAAGAATGGGCATATTGATCTGCTTGGCTTGTGTCGCGATCGATAATCGCCTGGTACCACGCCAAAATATCCTCGTTTAATTGCTTTTGCTCAGAAACGATGTTGTCGTAGCTGAGACCCAATCTCGACAATAACAGCACAATAATTTCTTCATTGGCAGTGATTTTGTTGTTTTCAATTTTGCTTAAGTACGGAACGGAACATATCCCTTTGGATAGCTCTTCTTGTGTCATGCCTTTTTGTTGACGATTAATCGCGATAATCATCCCGATGTCTATATCTATATTATCTCCCAAAATGTACATAAATCAATGCCTACCCCCCTTTTTTTATATTGAGAAAATAAAGGTAATCCTCTTTTGATAGCTAGGTCTTTTCGACAGCATTTTCTCAACATGGACATATAACGCACATTTCATGTTTATGTCCTAAAAAATAAGATGATAGTCATAGATGTTGCCGCTTTTAGTCGAAAAAGAACAGAGTTTCTAGCTTGTAAAAATAGGTCCTTTCAATGGTGTTTATACATGGAGTGGATTAGCTATATTGAGAAAATGTTAGGTTGTTAAGCAATTTCAAAAAATGAAAAAACTCCTTCGCTTAGTCACCATTATATTCCTAATCATATTAATATTCAAATCAAACTAAAAAATGCAGTCCGCTATTTTTTCATTTGGTCTTGAATCAGAAAAATAGCAGTTAAATAGCAGTTTCACGGATTGTTAATAATCTTGGAAAATAAATTCGTCTATTCGATTTACGGATGTTCGTGGTTTGTTCGATATTAAAAAAAGATGAAAAATGAGTGAAAAAAACTTGTTAAGAAAATATTTTATCAATATTTTAATTCAGTAGTGAAAAAAAGCAAAATATTGTCGTTTGATTCTTCCAAAGCAAAAAGAGGAAAATCGATATCTTTAAGGAAATAAACAATACATTTGCAGTGATCGCGTGTAAGAAGCAAGTTGATTAGATAGAAAGGAGAATGAAAATGGGCCTAGAATGTAGCTTGCCGCTATTTCTGCATATTTCGCTTCATCGAATGTGCGATCATTATTTGCCGAAGCTGCTGGCGGCTATTCAATGCTTGGACGAAAACGAAATATGGTGTTGCGAAACGGAAGAAAGCCATTCGATTGGCGGAATCATTTTGCATATTTGTGAGCATATTCACAGAAACGCGTTGCAACTTTCGAATCCAACGGTCCAATTTTCTAATGGGATGGAAGAATATTTTCCAAATGGTCACTGGACTTCCGGGGAATTATGCGAATATGTGCAAGAAATATTCAATGAATGGCGAGTGGAGGTGGAAAAACGGCTGGAATGGGATCAGGGAGTCGATATGCATCGGATGTACCATGTAGTGGAACACACCTCCTATCATCTTGGCCAGATCATTGACCGCACAAAGCGGTTGAAATGGATTTCCTTTCAATTTTGCCAGAAAGGGCTAAATGAAAAAGGACTAAGGGAGATGATCGAAGCAAAATGTACAAAGTAAAATTATTTGATGAAGAGCATGAAAAAGATTTAGAAATATCCGTCAATCAATTTTTATCAGGATTAAAAGAAGGACAGCTTATCGACATTAAATATGATGTGGCTCTAATGGAGTCAGAGGGAGAGCAGATTTACTGCTTTTCAGCGATGGTCATTTATCGGGCCTAGCGAAAATGGCTAAGCCCGATGTAGTAAAGCATGTTTTGCCGCGTTCATTCCCGCAAGCCGTCCGGTGACAAGGGCGGCTGTAATGTTATATCCACCCGTGTAGCCGTGAATATCTAAAATTTCGCCGCAAAAATAAAGTCCCTCCATTAGCTTGGATGCCATTTCTTTTGGATGGATCTCCTTTACCGATACACCTCCGCCCGTCACAAACGCTTTTTCGATTGGCAAAGTGCCGTGGACATGGAACATAAAATGCTTGCAACTTGAGATGAAGGCGCGAATCTTTTCATGAGCGAGCGTGCTTGCCGATGCTTGCGGATCTATATGGTTTTTTTCTAATAAAAATAATAAATAGCGTTCGGGAAGGAGTCCTTTTAAGAGATTTTTGATCGCTTTTTTTGGCTCATTTTTGATGGCAGCAACCACGCGCTGAAACAGCATTTCTTCGTTTTCGTCAGGAAGCGCATCGATACTCATCGTTACCGCATTTGCTTTTTTTCGCTCTTTCACGACAAATTGGCTGCAGCGGAGCGCAGCCGGACCGGAGATACCAAAATGGGTAAAAATCATATCCATTCGATGGGTCACAACCGTTTTTCCTTTTTGATTCAGAACGCTCAATGCGATATCGCGCAGGGAGAGTCCTTGCAATATGCGCTCTTGAATAAATGATTCATTGGAGATGATCGGCACCTCTGTCGGAAATAGTTCTGTTACGGTATGCCCTGCTTTTTTCGCCCATGCATAGCCGTCTCCTGTCGATCCCGTATGAGGAACGGATTTTCCGCCAACGGCGACGACGACGCTGTTGGCGGCAATAAATTCTCCATTTTTTAACGTAACGCCGACCGCTTTTCCATTTTCATATTCCACATCAGCAACTGGTGTATTCAGGCGAATATGTACTTTAAGATTGTCCAGTTCATTGATTAGCGCTTGGACAACAGATTGTGCATGATCTGATACAGGAAACATTCGGCCATGGTCTTCTTCTTTCAGCAAAACGCCAAGCCGCTCAAAAAATTGAATAATGTCTTCATTGTTAAAGATCGAAAACGCGCTATACAGAAAACGGCCATTTCCTGGAATATGCTTGATGATTTCCTCAACAGGCAGCCGATTGGTCACATTGCAGCGTCCGCCTCCAGAAATCGCAAGCTTGCGCCCCAGCTTGTCCCCTTTATCTATAAGAAGGACGTTCGCTTTTTGTTCACCGGCCGCAATCGCTGCCATTAATCCTGATGGTCCGCCTCCGATCACAATGACATCATACTTCACTTGCTTCACCAACCTTTCTTTTTCTATTATAGTCGAGAGATGAAAATTTCTCGACTTGCCTGCAAATGTGATAAAATACAGTAGTTGTGAAAAGATGCACTCTAGGGAAGGGATGTTATGTCAGCTTCAAAATTGCTGCGTGGAACATTTATTTTGACAGCGGGTGTGATGCTGTCGCGCATTCTTGGTTTAGTGTATGTCATTCCGTTTTATCCGCTTGTCGGAGAACGGGGTGGAGCGCTTTATTCGTATGGATATGTGCCGTACCAAATTTTTATCAGCCTTGCTACAGCGGGAGTGCCGCTTGCGGTTTCGAAATTTGTTTCAAAATACAATGCGCTAGGGGAATACGGCACGGGCTATCGGCTGTTTCGCTCGGGGCTATTGCTAATGACAATCACCGGCATTGCCGCCTGTGCGATTCTTTATACGATCGCACCTTGGATCGCTCCATTTGTGATTGATAAACAAGTAGAGGGAAATTCCGTTGCTGATGTTGTCACCGTCATTCGCGCTGTCAGCTTCGCTTTAATGATCGTGCCAGTGATGAGTTTAATCCGCGGATTTTTCCAAGGGCACGAGTCAATGGGACCGACCGCTGCATCGCAGGTAGTGGAACAGCTGATCCGCATTATTTTTCTGTTGGCCAGTTGTTACATTGTGCTGCGTGTTTTGCATGGGTCGCTTGTCACAGCGATTAGCTTGGCAACATTTGCGGCATTTATTGGCGCTCTAGGCGGACTTGCCATATTAATTTGGTATTGGTGGAAACGTAAAGAGCATTTAGCCGAATTGCTCACACAAGACCGGGGACAGCTTCATCCTTCTTTAAAAGATATGTATAAAGAATTAATTATGTATGCCGCTCCATTTGTGTTTGTTGGGCTCGCGACACCGCTCTATCAGCTGATTGACCAATTTACCTTTAACCGGGCGATGGCCAGCATCGGGCTTGCGAAAATTTCCGAAGAAGCGTATTCCATTTTTAATGTATGGGCGCAAAAGCTTGTCATTATTCCTGTGACGCTGGCGACATCATTTGGTTTGACGTTGATTCCAACGATTACGAAAGCTTATATCTCCGGTGACCGGAAATCGTTTCGCAAATATTTAAATCAGACGTTTCAAGTGGTGATGTTTTTAACGGTTCCGGCGGTCGTCGGAATGGCCATTTTGGCAGAGCCGATGTATGCGGCGTTTTACAACTACGATCCGCTCGGCGAGCAAGTGCTTCGCTGGTATGCGCCGGCGGCGATTTTATTCGCGATGTTTTCTGTTACCGCTGCCGTATTGCAGGGCATCAACCAGCAGCGCTTTACAGTCATAAGTTTGACGCTTGGATTATTAGTCAAGCTTTCACTAAATACTTTCTTCATTACAAAGTTCGCTACCATTGGAGCGATTTTAGCTACTACGTTTGGATATTTTCTTTCGGTCGTGTTTAATTTATTTATTATCCAAAAATACACAAAATACCGTTACAATTTCGTTATTCGGCGCACGATTTTAGTCATGATTTTGACAGCGATTATGTCGATCGGAGCGGTTGTTATGCTTCATTTATGTCAATGGCTGTTCCATTATAACGGCGGAAAAGTCGAATCAGTGGTCATTGTGATCATTTGTGCGGCGGTTGGTGCTGGGATCTATTTCTTGCTAAGCGAGCGGCTCGGGCTTATTTCCTCTTTATTTGGCAATCGTTTTGCCTTTTTACAGCGGAAAAAAAAGGCGGTTTCGTGACCCGCCTTCTTTTATCTCCGTTTTTAAAATTGACCTGTAGGAGGAATGCCAAGACGACGCTCAACGCGTTGAAGACGGCGATTAAGTCGGTTAATTTGCTCTCCCTGCCGCTCAATGGTTCGTTCCATTCGATTTAAACGTTGTTCGAGCGTTCCCGAATGTCCAGGATGACCGCCTGGAAAGCCGCCTGGAAAACCGCTTGGAGCGGGGGTAGTAGGGAATCGGTTGTCGTATCCGGTGTCCGCCTCCGCTGGATAGTCTGGAAATCCTCCTGTATATGGCTGCTGCTGGTAGTAATATTGATAGTAATTGCTCATGGGCAAATTCCCCTTTCTTTATTATTCTTAAGTATTGTATGTAAGGATGGGAGGATGCGGAATAGGCAAACGTCTAAATTCATACTTTCGATAAAACTAGGAGAGGAGCGTTTATGTTGAGTTTACGGATTGATAAAATGTTAGCGAATATGGGATATGGAACGCGCAAAGAAGTAAAAAAACTGCTGAAGTCCGGCGTAGTAAAAATGGATGGAGTCATCGTGAAAGATCCGAAAACACAGGTGAATCCAGAGACGCAAATCGTTACGGTTTGGGGGGAAGAGGTAGAGTATAAAGAATTTGTTTATTTGATGATGAATAAGCCGCCTGGAGTAATTTCAGCAACGGAAGACGACATGGAAGAAACGGTGGTCGATTTGCTTGAAGAAGAAGATCAAATCTTTGCGCCATTTCCAGTAGGACGGCTCGATAAAGGTACAGAAGGGTTGCTTTTATTAACAAATGACGGACAGCTTGCTCATCAGCTGTTGTCTCCGAAAAAGCATGTGCCCAAAACCTATTTTGCTGTTATTGAAGGTGAAGTCAATGAGGAGGATATTGCCGCATTTCGTCGCGGTGTTATTTTGGATGATGGGTATGAAACCAAGCCGGCTGAATTGATAATTTTAAAAGCTGGGACTCGTTCGGATGTCGAAGTGACCATTACGGAGGGAAAATTTCATCAAGTGAAACGCATGTTTCAAGCAGTCGGCAAGCGCGTTGTTTATCTGAAACGCATTCAAATGGGGCCGCTTGCGCTTGATCCGTCGCTTGCGCTTGGGGAGTATCGAGAATTAACAGAAGAGGAAATAGAGATGCTGAAAAATGTTTCAGTACATGAAATAAAAAAAGGGAACCTTTAAATCTTGCATAAGGTTCCTTTTCTATATTCATGATCTTTCATTCATGGTTACGGTATGTTGAGGCTAATGACCGTTTTGTTTTTTTTATAACCTCTCACCTTTTTTCTAATGACCGACTTACGAGGACATCCTCACCTTCTTATTGGTTGTCGTCCATTTGCCCTTGCTTGGGCTGCGAACTAGGTCATTATATGCTAACACGTTCAAATCACGCTGAATTGTCCTTGGAGTGATGCCGAATTCATCAACGAGCTCTTGCGTTGTTACAGTTCCTCTCTCGCTGATAAACATGTAAACAGACTTAATCCGCGTTAGCATCCGATGAGTAGAAGGTTTCAAAAGACCACTCCCTATCCTTACATAATTCGCATGGCACAACATCATCGCTGCTTCTAAGATGAGAGATTATATCTAGTTGTTTTTCTTTTACTACTATTTTACACGAAATAGACCAAAACATGCTACACATTTATTGCGATTTACAAAATATTTCAACATTTTTCAGTTGTTTGTAACAAATATGTTTGTTTTTACTTGATTGTGTTATGATTGAAAAAAACATGGTTTTATGAACCAAAATAAGCTTTTTCTGCTACATACAATGAGGAAATAGAACTTAGAGCGCTGATGAAAAAGAAGTCGCTCCATTTTTTCTGCTGTCGGGGGCAAGCTACTACAAGATATAATGTGACACAAATGTTTATTATTGTTTGTTTTTACCCCTTTTTACTTATTTTTATTAGCAAAAGAGACCATGAAATGAGGTGGCAGATATGCAAATCAATTGGCTGGAAGAAGTGCTTAAAAGAAAAAATGAACTGATTCGTGATACACAAGAATTTTTAAGAATACCGAGCGTGTTGGATGAAAAAAGCGCGACTGCCTCGCAGCCTTTTGGAAAGGAGGTAGATGAAGCGCTGCAATTTTTGCTTAAAAAGGGACAAAAGGAAGGATTTCTTGTTAAGAATGTGAACGGATTTGCCGGTCATTTAGAAATAGGAGAGGGGGATGAATTAATCGGCATTTTATGCCATGTTGATGTAGTTCCGCCTGGCGACGGTTGGACAAGTGATCCGTTTGCTGCGGACATTCGCGACGGAAAAATATATGCGCGCGGGGCGATTGATGATAAAGGGCCGACGATGGCAGCGTTTTACGCGATGAAGATTGTGAAGGAGCTTGGCTTGCCGCTTCATAAGCGCGTGCGCATGATTATTGGGACAGATGAGGAGAGCGAATGGCGCTGCGTAGATCATTATTTTCAGCACGAAGAAATGCCGACAATGGGATTTGCGCCGGATGCAGACTTTCCGATTATTTACGCTGAAAAAGGAATTGTTGATTTGAATTTGGAGCAAATCACAGCGGCCGACAATGAGAATGGAAGCATTCGGCTTGAATCGTTAGAAGCAGGAAGACGTTATAATATGGTTCCTGATTTGGCTGTAGCGGAATTGCGCGCGGAAACAAAGCTGCTTCTTGAGATGGAACAGCGTTTTCAGCAATTTCTAACAGACTTTCATGTAAAGGGAAAAGCGATCAATCATGAGCACGGAATCACGTTGCAGGTGGAAGGAGTTTCAGCCCATGCGATGGAACCGGATCAAGGAAAGAATGCGGGAGTGTTGCTTGCTGCTTTTTTAGCGAATATGCCGCTTGATGCTCAAGCAAAAGCATTTGTCCAATTTCTTGATCGTTACTTTCGTGATGATTCTCGCGGGAAAAAGCTCGGGATTGCTTATTCTGACGATATGACCGGCGATCTTACGGTGAATGTCGGCATTCTTTCCTACCATGAGGGCAAGGGAGGTAGGATCGGAATCAATTTGCGCTATCCGGTAACGAACGATTTGGAACAAACAAAGCAAGTGATTGAGCAAACAGCAAAACCATACGGGTTTTCTCTTACCCATTTTAGCGACTCCAAACCGCATTATGTCGATCGCCGTCATATGCTTGTTCAAACGCTGCAGCGTGTATATGAAGAGCAAACTGGAGAACGTGCGGCGCTTCTTTCGATTGGCGGTGGAACGTATGCCCGTTCTCTAGAAGCGGGAGTAGCGTTTGGACCGCTTTTTCCGGGAAGACCGGATGTCGCTCATCAAAAGGATGAGTACATGATCATTGACGATTTGCTGAAGGCAACAGCGATTTATGCTCAGGCCATTTATGAACTTGCGAAATGAAAAGCTTTTCAAAACGCATTACAATAGAAAGAAACCATAACCGCTCCGTGCTGGGCGGTGTTTTTTCTGAATGAAAGGACGTGGGGAGTATGGAGGTCTCGGCAAGGCGCGAGATATTGCCATTGAAAATCGTATTTTTACTTGTTTATTTTTGTACATTTTTTGGTTTTGGGGCATTCTTTCCTTTGTTATCTGTTTATTTAAAAAATGAAATGAAGCTTTCAGGAACGGAAATTGGGATGATTATGTCGATAAGTCCGATTGTGACCATTTTTATTCAACCGCTTTGGGGAATGATTTGCGATTATACGAAAAAGCCAGTGACCGTGCTCACGACAGCGTTTGTGCTTACAGCTTTATTTAGCGTTATGTACTCTTCGGTGCATCAATATACGTGGATTGTGGTTATGGCTGTTCTGTTAGCTTTTACCCAAAGCGCGATTGTACCGATTTCTGATAGCATTACATTAAATTATGTGCAAAAAACATCAGGAAATTATGGATCGATACGTTTATGGGGATCCATCGGCTTTGCTTTTGCAGGGCTTGTCGGCGGCTGGCTTTCGGAAACGTTCTCCCTTGTTGCTATTTTTTATATACTCACTTTTATGTTGTTATTGTCAGCTGGTCTTGCTTGGAAGCTGCCGCGTGAAGGTCATTCCATGAATACAGCCGTTGTACGCGGAATGGCGCAATTGTTTAAAATTCCAAAGTTTGTTTTGTTTTTAGCGGCGGCCTTTCTCGTATTCGGTCCGATTTATGCAAACAACTTTTATTTCGGGGTGTTTGTGGAAGAAATGGGAGGGACGCTGACAGGAGTCGGTTTTGCCTTTTTATTGGCTGCTGGAAGTGAAGCCCCGTTTATGAAAATGACAGACAAACTGACCCGCCGGTATGGCATGATCACGATTTTAGCCTTTGCTGCGACTGTTTCAGCGTTGCGTTGGTTCTTTTATTTCTTTGAGCCGCCGCTTTGGCTCATTTATGTGACCACCGTTGCTCAAGGCTTTTCTGTCGGTTTGTTTATTCCAGTAGCTTTGCAATACGTACGGGAAACGGCACCGGAGAGCGTTCGAGTGACGGCTGTTTCGCTATATTCAGCAGTCAGCAATGGACTGGGCAGCTGGTTTTGTACAGTGATCGGCGGCTACATTTTAGACAAGAGCCATGCCAGTGATATTTATTGGTTTTTTAGCCTATTAACAGTGGCTGGTTTAGCCATTTTAGCCATCATCGCATTATGGGACAGAAAAAGGATGAAGGATATCTCTTAAGGGATGTTCTTTTTTATCCAATAGAATTTGATAAAATCTAGAA
Source organism: Anoxybacillus sp. UARK-01 (assembly GCF_002075365.1). Classification (NCBI taxonomy): domain Bacteria; kingdom Bacillati; phylum Bacillota; class Bacilli; order Caryophanales; family Anoxybacillaceae; genus Anoxybacillus; species Anoxybacillus sp. UARK-01. The sequence goes on from NZ_NASY01000042.1 coordinate 72,939, forward strand.
AATCAAATGTTATTGTAGATGGGAGTAAAAGCTGATGATCAAGACGCATTATTTTATCGCCGTTACATTAGAAGAAAAGATAAAGGAGCAGCTGGCAAAATGGAGTGAAAGCGTGAAATCGCATTTCCCGTTTCGCACATGGGTGCATCAGCAGGATTACCATATAACTTTGGCATTTTTAGGAGAGATGCCCACGGAAAAGGGGGAAGCGGTCTACGAAAAATTACACGAAATCGGGCAACAGCATGAACGCTTTTCGTTAACGCTTGCGGAAATTGGAATTTTCGGTCAGCCTCGGGCACCGCGCATTCTGTGGCAGACGGTGGAACAAGAACAGGCTCTTATTGCTCTGCGAAATGATGTATATGGGGCATGTGAACATATTGGTTTTACGCTAGATGCACGCCCATTTGCTCCGCATATTACGATTGCCCGCAAATGGCAGGGGGAGGAAGAGTTTTCATTAGAGAAGTTAAAAAGCTTTGAGCGTGTTCAAGGCTCTTTTACCGTGAAAGAAGTGATTTTGTATCGAACGCATCTTGACCGAGTGCCCAAATATGAAGCCATTGCTTTATTTCCGCTCAGCCATTAGAAAGGGAGGAACAGCATGAAACGAGCCTTGATTATAGCAGTACAAGTGGCTGGTTTATATGGGCTGTATGGGATCGGCGTGTGGCTGCAGCATTGGTTTCATTTGCCGATTCCGGGCAGCATCATCGGGATGCTGTTGTTGTTTTTCCTGTTGATGTCAGGCGTCGTCAAAGAGCGCTGGCTTGGTGACGGAGCCCAGTTTCTGTTGTCGTATTTACCACTTTTATTTGTTCCGTCCACCGTTGGAATTGCGGATTACCTCTCCCTTTTTCAGGGAAGGGGCTTGCTGTCGATCGCGGTTGTGATGATAAGCACGGTAATGGTCATGACAGCAAGCGGTGCGATCGGGCAATGGCGAGCGAAAAAAGCCGAAAAAGAAACAGAAATTCATCAGGAGACAAAGGGGATGCATAGATAATGGAAAGAGCTGTCGACTTTATTTTATTAACCCTTGTTGTTTATGAAGTCATGAAAAAATTATATGTTCGCTTTTATACACCGTTTCTTTTGCCGATTGTTACGACTACAGGGACCCTCGTTGCGGTTTTGTTGTGGTTTCAGCTTCCATATCAAACCTATATGGAAGGAGGAAAATGGATTGGGCGATTGCTTGGTCCTGCTGTAGTCGCTCTTGCCTTTCCCCTTTACCATCATCGTCAGACGCTGAAGCGTCAATTTTGGCCTATTTTTCAGGCGGTTTGTGCAGGCGCCATGATCGCGATTGTAAGCGGAGCTTGTTTTTCGGTTTTGTTTCATCTGAATAAAAAGGTGTTGTTCTCTTTGCTTCCCAAATCCGTCACTTCGCCAATCGCCATGGATATTGCAAAGGAAATTGGCGGCATTCCGGCTTTAGCCGCTGTTTATGTGATGATTGCCGGGATTTTCGGAGCGGTATTTGGACCGCCTCTATTGCGGGCTTTGCAAATTACGCATCCGCTTGGTGTTGGAATTGCGCTTGGCTCCGCTTCTCATGGTGTTGGAACGGCTAAAGCGTTGGAAATCGGAAAGGAAGCAGCCGCGATAAGCTCGATTGCGATGACATTAAGTGCTATTTTAGCTGCTTTCCTTTGTCCATTATTTGTTTCTGTTTTATTATAGAAAGATAGAAAAAGAAACTGATGAGTTCGGGGGTTGCTTGTGTGGGACAATTAATCAAGCTTCAAGATTATATTTCAAGATATGAAAACGATGTATACCGCTATGCGAGTGAATTCATCCGTCTCAAGAAAAAGCAATGGGAGAATGTGAAGGAACAATGGGAAAGTGGAGAAGCAAGCCAAAATGTCTCAGACAATGAATCGTGGGAATGGCTCGAGGAGAAGCGCTCTATTTTCCAAACAGTCAAAGGATGGTTCCAAAGTTCGGAATGGAAACAGGAAGAGGAAGTAAAAACAACCCCTTCCCCTGAGGACGATTTTATTTCCTCAGTCTTTATCACAGAGCCTAAAACCATTGATGATCTAAAACTGCTATTTCTCGATACATTATTCCAATTGCAAATGAAATGGGCAAGCTCAACTTTGAAATACGAATCAGTGATTGAGAAAAAATTTTATTATGAAGAGCCGCTTAAATATTTTCTACAACGCTTTCCTGATACGTATTTATGTTTATATAAGCCCGTAGTTTTAGTGAAAAACGCTCCTGTCGAATTAGATGTGATTTTATTGAGCCCGACTGCCACATGGTGTATTACATTGGCGGAAGGAGAAATCATGGTTGGCTCGGCGGAACGATTTTGGAAAGAAATTGCCGGAGAAAATGAAAAAAAGCTGTTGAATCCGCTTCTTTCTCTGCGGAGAATGGAAAAAATTATTTCGGATTTATATAAGCGTTATCAAATCGAATTGCCCATTAAAAAGGTGGTTTTAAACCGCTCCGGTTATATTGACTACCGTTACGCACCGAGCGATGTGCAGTTCATTGATAAACGAAGCTATGAACAGTGGTTTGCTTCATTGCGAGGATTGACCGCTCCTCTTAAGCACGTTCAGTTGAAAGCGGCCGCTCATTTATTGCAGCACTGCTATAGCCATTATTACGAGCGGGAGTGGGAAAAAGAAGACGAGCAGCTTTAAGGGGATGTTGGAGTTTTCAGCAGCGAAAGGAAAAAATAGAGCGTGTACGAGGTCTTTTCCTCCTTGATCCTCAAAACAAATGAAAAAATGGGTTTATTCATATTGGGAGGTGCCAATTTGTTAACTGTTCATCGAACGTTTGAAGCGTATTTAGATGCGATGACGGTGATTACGATTTTAGTCCCGAAGTCGTATCATTCTGGAATGGTCGGAAATTTTATTATCGAAAAGCCAAATGGGGAACGATGTCAGCTTCAAGTGGCAAAGCGAGAAGATTTATGGACGAGTATTAAGTATGAATGTATGATCGATTTTGCTGTCGAGATCGGGCAGAGATATCTTATTTATGATGATCACGGTGCTTTTACCGATTTGCAAATCGGGGCAGTCATTCGCACCGCGGAATTTGATGAACAGTTTTATTACGAAGGGAATGACCTTGGTATCACCTATACTCCAGAAGCAACCACTTTTAAGCTTTGGGCTCCCACGGCGACGGAGGTGAAGGTGAAATTGCTCGATGAGGCGGAAGGAAAGCAGGAGCAAATTCCGCTGCAGCGCATGGAAAAGGGAGTATGGATGACTACAGTTTCCGGAGACCTTGAAGGAAGATATTATACGTTTTTAGTATGTGTGAACCTTGTTTGGCGCGAGGCTGTTGATCCATACGCAATGGCTGTTTCAGTCAATGGAGAGTACGGGGTTGTCGTCGATTTGACGAAAACAAATGTGCCGAAGTCAACGCTGCCGCCGCTATCGTCCCCGACGGATGCGATTATTTATGAAGTGCATATTCGCGATTTTACCATTCACGGAGATAGCGGGGTGGCTCACAAAGGGTTATATTTAGGCCTTGCTGAGCTCGGAACAAGCGGGCCAAATAATACAACTACAGGCCTTTCCTATTTAGCGAAGCTAGGAGTAACGCATGTAGAGCTGCTTCCATTTAACGATTTTGCTGGAGTAGATGAAAAAGACCCGCTGAAGGAATACAACTGGGGCTATAACCCGCTGCATTATAACGCTCCTGAAGGGAGCTATGCCACTAATCCGTTTGATCCATATGCGCGGATTCAGGAGCTGAAACAAGCGATCCGTGCTTTGCAGGCACAGGGAATTCGCGTGATTATGGATGCTGTTTATAATCATGTCTATATTCGCGAGCAGTCATCATTTGAAAAAATTGTCCCTGGTTATTATTTTCGACATGATCTATATGGAATGCCATCCAATGGAACAGGAGTGGGGAATGACATAGCATCGGAACGACGGATGGTGCGAAAATTTATTGTTGACTCTGTGCGTTTTTGGCTGACTGAGTATGGGGTGGACGGATTTCGTTTTGACTTAATGGGAGTTTTAGATATAGAGACGATGAGAGAAGTAGAGGCCGTCGTCCATGCGCTCGATCCGTCCGCACTTTTGCTTGGCGAGGGATGGGATTTGCCGACCCCTCTTCCTGCTGAGCAAAAAGCTACGATGAACAACGCTGACAAGCTGCCTTGTATTGCGTATTTTAATGACAGATTTCGCGATCATGTCAAAGGAAGTACCTTTGCTATTCATGAAAAGGGGTTTGCATTAGGAAATATGGCTTTCCGTGAGCAAGCGATGCGAGCGATCCAAGGCAATGTGCGAATTAAAAAAGAAGCAGGGATGTTTCTGAACCCAACGCAAGCGGTCAATTATGTTGAATCACATGATAATCACACGTTCTGGGATAAAATGAGCGTGTCCAATGCGGATGAAAGTGAAGAGATTCGTCAGAAACGGCAAAAGCTGGCCACCGCTTTTGTTATTCTCTCGCAAGGCATTCCGTTTTTGCATAGCGGCCAAGAATTTTATCGGACGAAGCAAGGGATAGAAAACAGCTATAATGCTCCGGATGCCATTAACCAGCTTGATTGGAGGCAAAAAAGCCTGTATGAGAAGGATGTGCGGTATGTTGCAGGATTGATTCAACTGCGCAAGCTTCATCGGGCTTTCCGCTTTTCAACGTCTGCCGAAATCGAAAAACATCTTCGATTGGTTGAAGCGACTCCGCCATCTGTCATTGCTTATCATCTTCAATCCGTGCAAGAATATGGGCCATGGAGCGATATTTTGGTCATTCATCATAATCAAGAAGCAACAGAGCGCTTACCCCTTCCGGATGAGGAGGAATGGCATGTCGTGTGCGATCACACAGCGAGCGGAACGACTCCTTTATACACCGTGAAACAAGAGATTGAAGTCCAGGGAATCAGTACGTTTGTTCTTACGAAAATGACTGACTTGACGAAAAAAGCAAATCACATATAAAATCTAGTAAGACAGCTATTGTCTGAAAATAAAACATCAGGTGATTGCTGTCTCTTATTTTTTATGAGTTGAAGGTGAACTTCGTTGGAACAGTTACTGGGAAAGGAGTGGGATATCACTCCGGCTGGTGGGGCTACTGGAGATGCATATGTTGCTGAACATAATGGAAAAAAATTATTTTTGAAGCGTAATTCTTCTCCCTTTCTTGCTGTTTTGTCCGCAGAAGGAATCGTTCCGAAGCTTGTCTGGACAAAGCGAATGGAAAACGGAGATGTAATTACAGCCCAGCAATGGCTAGACGGGAGAGAGCTTAAACCGCATGATATGGGAAGCGAGCAAGTAGCGAATTTATTGCGGAAAATTCATCGCTCTCAAGATTTGCTGGAAATGTTAAAACGATTAGGAAAAAAACCGCTGTCGCCGCAAATGATGATGGAACAGCTGCGATCCATGTTAACCGGATGGAGCGACGAGCCTCTTGTCAAGCAAGCGTTTGCGTGGCTCGAGGAGAAGCTTCCTTCGATTCGATGTAATGAATGGGCAGTTTGCCATTGCGATATGAACCATAATAATTGGCTGCTTGCTGATGATGGCCAGCTTTATTTAATCGATTGGGACGAGGCGATGATCGCCGATCCAGCCATCGATATCGGAATGCTTTTATATTGGTATATTCCGGAGGAAAAATGGGAAGAATGGCTTCACTTTTATGGAGTGGAGCTGACCGATGATTTAGGTGTGCGCATGAAATGGTATGCAGTTGTACAGACGTTGCAGACGCTTAGTTGGCAAAAAGAAAAATGCGCAGAAAAAGAAATGCAGCAATCCCTGCATTTCCTTCAAACGATATTAATTTCTAAGTAAGCTGGTCCACCCATTCCGATAACTGCTGTTGATACGAGGAAATGTGAGAATCAAGATTGGGGCTGTTCTTTCCTGCTTGTCCATAATGGTAAATGGAAGGCAAAACATTTTTTACATGTGACCCGACTTGTTCATTTCCCATTAAAGATTTGACAAGCCTTTCAATTTGTTCGCATTCTGCTATCGTACCGCAGCAATCGGTTTGGTGATTGGATAAAATATCTTTTAATACGGTCATTTGATCGTTATGGTTTAAAGGCATACGCACTCATCCTTTTTTTCTTACTATGTGCGGACCATTTCGGTTTTATACAATTCTCAAGCAGTCGTTGCCGCGACTGTTTTTCTTTATGATCTCAGAATTTAGAAAAAGCAAGGCGCCATCTAGCTTCAAGCGCCATCGGCGGACTCTTTCTTTTTGATCTTGCACACTGATCGGTATTCATGATATTGTTGACAACGATGATAAAAAAACAGAGGTGTTGGCATGCGTTTACGTAACAAACCTTGGGCGAAGGAGAAAATTTCTGCTTATCCGCAATATGTGGTTCCAAACCCAGAGCAATACAAAGGAAAATGGCATGAATTATTTGGAAATCATCATCCCATCCATATTGAAATTGGAACGGGAAAAGGTCAGTTTATTACAGGAATGGCTAAGGAGAACCCAGAGATTAATTACATTGGGATTGAGCTGTATGAAAGTGTGATTGTATCTGCTCTCGATAAATTAATCGAAAACGATCTGCCGAATTTGCGTCTGTTGAATGTCAACGCCAAAGATTTGGCTAGTTTTTTTGAAAATGGCGAGGTAGAACGAATTTATTTAAACTTTTCTGATCCTTGGCCGAAAAAACGCCATGAAAAAAGAAGGTTAACTCATCATTCCTTTCTTGAATTATATGAACAAATCTTAGTATCTGAAGGGGAAATCCATTTCAAGACAGACAACCAAGGGTTGTTCGAGTATTCCCTTATGAGCTTCTCACAATATGGCTTGCTCCTGACATATGTCAGTTTGGACCTTCATCATAGCGATTTTTCCGGAAATATGATGACAGAATATGAAGAAAAGTTTGCGGCCAAGGGCAATCGAATTTATCGCTGTGAAGTAAAGTATCGGGCAAAATAATGATAAGGCTGTCTTTCGAAAGATCGAGGCAGCCTTATTTTTTATTTTCGAAAAATTCACCGAAATGTTACACTATAAATGGAGGTGATGGGAAATGGAAAGATTAAAGGTGGGAAATGTGCAAATTACATGGTTAAACGGAGGGGTGACTCATTTAGATGGAGGAGCGATGTTTGGGGTTGTTCCGAAGCCGCTCTGGTCAAAAAAGTATCCATGCAATGACAACAATCAAATTGAATTGCGGACCGATCCGCTTCTTTTGCAAGTGGCTAACAAAAATATTTTAATCGACTCTGGCGTCGGCAATGGAAAGCTTACGGATAAGCAGAAGCGCAACTTTGGCGTGACGGAAGAGTCAAGCATTGAGAAGTCGCTTCATGAATTGGGATTGACCCCAAATGATGTCGATTTTGTTTTGATGACACATATGCATTTTGATCATGCTTGCGGGCTAACGAAACGGCAAGGAAATCAGTTTGCTTCCGTTTTTCCAAACGCTCAAATTGTGACATCACAAGTGGAATGGAACGAAATGAGGGAGCCTAATATTCGTTCACGCAATACATATTGGAAAGAAAATTGGGAAGCGATCGCTGAACAAGTGGTCACGTTTGCCGAGGAAATAGAAATTGTTTCAGAAATTAAAATGATCCATACAGGAGGCCATAGCGACGGCCATTCGATCATTCACATCGAATCTGAAGGAGAACGGCTCGTTCACTTAGCGGATTTAATGCCGACACATGCTCATCAAAACGTACTATGGGTGTTAGCGTACGATGACTATCCGATGACATCCATTGCTCAAAAGCAAAAATGGATTCCATATGCGGTGGATCAACAAGCGTGGCTGAGTTTTTATCATGACGCTTACTATCGAGCCATCAAATGGAATGAAGCAGGTGAAATGATCGCGAGCGTTGCGCGAGAACGTGAAAAAGAGAAGGCATCTCGATAGGAGAGATTCGCTGTGGTAGACAAAGTTCATGTTTACTTTGTCTACCACTATTTTAACTGTCATCAATGGATGGCCACTTTTTCGTATCAGAATGGCTTGAAGATGCTTGACAGACAAGGAACGAAGCCGATCGAGGCCGGCGGCATAGCATAAAAGCATTTGTTAACAGTCTGAGACATCTCGAAAGGAGATGTCCTTCATTTCTTTTCATGAAAGTCTGTATGTGTCAATAATGGTTCCCGTGTAGGCGTCGATGAAAACTTCATACTGTTCATTCTCACGGCAAATGCCGCCTTTATATACTTTATAAACAAGCCCGTTTTTTTCGTATGTCTCTGGTTCGCTCTGAATCCACGAACCACTAATGGGAGCAGAGCGTTGAAAAGCGGCTTTCGCCAACGAGAGAGCCTTCTCTGAGGAAATGAATGTGCGTGCGCGCATGGCTTGGACAGCATAAGCAGCTGCGAATCCGGCAGCGGCGCCTGCGAAAAATGTTTTCCATCTCATTTTTTCCCCTCCTCAATCATGGTCTTTTATTTAGTATACCTGATTTTTCAAAAAAATGTGGGAAAAGTGGAAAGTATATGAGTTGTTCGCTAAAATAAAAAGGACATAAGAAAAAGGGGTTAGGAACATATGAATGTAGAAACGCTTCAGCTGTTCAAAACATTAACAGAACTGCCGGGAGCACCGGGTAATGAGCGTTTTGTTCGGCAATTTATGAAAAAGGAACTACAGAAATATGCAGATGAAGTCGTACAAGATCGGCTTGGCGGTATTTTTGGTGTCAAACGCGGCGATGTAAACGGGCCTATTGTCATGGTTGCTGGTCATATGGACGAAGTGGGATTTATGGTAACGGCTATTACTGCTAATGGAATGATCCGTTTTCAGCCGTTGGGCGGATGGTGGAACCAAGTACTGCTGGCACAACGGGTACAAATTATCACAGAGCATGGGCCAGTAATTGGTGTTATTGGATCTGTTCCGCCGCATTTGCTTGGAGAGGAACAGCGAAATAAACCAATGGATATCAAAAATATGCTTATTGATATCGGGGCGGATGATCGGAAGGATGCGGAACGCATGGGGATACGGCCGGGCCAGCAAATTGTGCCGATTTGTCCATTTACCCCAATGGAAAATCCGAAGAAAATTTTGGCGAAGGCTTGGGATAATCGATATGGCTGCGGGCTGGCCATTGAGCTGTTAAAAGAATTAAACAATGAGGAATTGCCTAACGTTTTGTACTCTGGGGCAACCGTGCAAGAAGAGGTAGGAATGCGCGGTGCACAAACAGCAGCCCAAATGATTCAGCCGCATATCTTTTTCGCATTGGATGCCAGCCCGGCCAATGACATGACAGGAGATCGAAAGGAATTTGGGCATCTCGGAAAAGGGGCGCTTGTCCGCATCTATGATCGTTCGATGATTATGAGTCCGAGAATGCGTGAATTTGTTCTCGATACAGCTGAAACGCATCGCATTCCGTATCAGTTTTTTATTTCTCCGGGAGCTACAGATGCTGGGAGAGTACATATTGCCAACAGCGGCATTCCTTCAGCTGTTATTGGCATTTGTTCTCGTTATATTCATTCCCATGCTTCCATTATTCATGTCGATGATTATGCCGCAGCTAAACAGCTATTAATAGAGTTAGTGAAACAATGTGATCAGTCGACAGTGGAGTCCATTCGTCAAGCAAACTGAGGGGGGAGTCTTCATGAGGCTTCTCTTTTTCCGTGAAAGGGGGATGACATGATGAGAATTGCCGTCGGTACAACGAATCAAGCAAAGGTAGCCGCTGTCGAAGCTATTTTTTTCAATGAGCGCCATGTAATTGTACCAACAAAGGTTGATTCTGCTGTAGCTGCCCAACCTTTTTCTGATGAAGAAACAAGAGCAGGGGCGATCAATCGGGCGAAGCATGCGCTTGAGAAAGAGAAGGCAGATATCGCCATTGGTCTTGAAGGAGGAGTTGTTGAGGCGGATAGCCAATTGTGGGTGTGCAATTGGGGGGCTTTAGTTGATCGGAATGGCATGGTTGTTTCCGCTGGGGGAGCACGCATTCCTTTGCCGCTGGAGGTGGCAGAAGGAGTATGGAGCGGCCGTGAGCTTGGCGAGGTGATGGAAGCCTATACTGGTCAGCAAAATATCCGCCAAAAAGAAGGGGCCATCGGTATTTTTACACATGGCTACGTGAATCGGACCGAAATGTTTAGCCATATTGTTAAATTGTTGAGAGGACAGTATGAGTTTTGGACGAAAAATGGAGTAATAAAGGAGGAGAAATCATGAATACGGTTAAAACAGCTAAAGAATACCAAACAATCAAACAGGAAAAGAAGGCTATTTTCGTTTTTTCAGCAGAATGGTGCCCTGATTGCCGATTTATCGAACCGTTTTTGCCGGAAATTGAACAACAGTTTTCTGACTACGAATTTTATTATATTGATCGTGACCAGCTTTTAGATGTGTGTACCGATGAAAATATTTTTGGCATTCCAAGCTTTGTCGCTTACGATCGTGGAAAGGAACTTGGACGGTTTGTCAGCAAGGATAGAAAGACAAAAGAGGAAATTGAGCAATTCATTCAAGGATTGCAGTAAAGGAGCCCTAAATGCAAATGGATAGTAAACAAATGGCGAAAGAAATTGAAAAACGGCTAGCGCGTGAAGATTGGACATTTCAGTTTGACAGCAAAAAGGATACGCTTCGCATTGAAGACTCGCAAACCAAGAAAGGTGTCACCGTTTCGTTGCCAGGCATTATTGCGAAATGGCAGGAAAAGCAGGAGGAAGCGCTTCAGGAGGTTGTCTATTATATTGAACAAGCGCTCCATACAATGCATGAAGCCCATACGCTGTCGGGGAAAGAAAAGGACATTTATCCGGTAATCCGTTCTACCTCGTTTCCTACAGAAACAAAAGACGGGATTCCGCTGATTTACGAGGAGCATACGGCTGAAACACGGATCTACTACGCGCTCGATTTAGGAAACACGTATCGTCTGATTGACAAAACGCTGATTGAGCAGGAAAATTGGGATGTCCATCAAATCAAGGAGATTGCCCGCTTTAACATCCGGTCTTTAGAGACTCCTGTCAAAGAAGATGAAGTGGCAGGAAATCGTTTTTATTTTGTGAACACAAACGATGGCTATGATGCGAGCCGAATTTTAAACGATCGTTTTTTAGAAGAAATGGCCCAAAAAATCACCGGAACGATGGTGCTGGCTGTGCCTCATCAGGACGTTTTGGTGGTTGCCGACATCCAAAACGAAACAGGATATGATGTGCTTGCCCAGCTGACAATGAGCTTTTTTGCAAGCGGCCATGTGCCGGTAACTGCTCTATCATTTTTATATGAAAATGGCGAATTGGAACCAGTTTTTATATTAGGGAAAAATAAGGGAAAACAATAGTCGGAAAGAAAGGAAGAGGTGCAATGAACGTATTTTATAATCGAGAAGGCATTGGCGATGTGTTGCTTATTTCTTTAAGGACGATGAACCCAGAAAGCCGCGCATTTGAAAAAAAGGGCGATATTGTTCGCATCTTTGACGAAACGACGAACGAAACAGTAGGATACAATATTTTTAACGTTTCTCACCATTACTCTTTTGAAGAAAATGCAGCGGTGGAGGTAGACGAGCAGTTAATTGAGGCCATCAATGAGCTTTTAGAGAAAAATGGCTTTACGGAATTCATTGAAGCTGATTTTTCACCCAAATTTGTTGTCGGATATGTGAAAGAAAAACAAAAACATCCTAATGCGGATAAATTAAGCGTATGCCAAGTGGATGTTGGCTCAGAAGTGCTACAAATTGTTTGCGGAGCACCGAATGTGGATGCTGGGCAAAAGGTGGTAGTAGCTAAAATTGGCGCGGTTATGCCGAGCGGCCTTGTCATTAAAGAAGCTGAATTGCGCGGTGTCCCTTCTTACGGAATGATTTGTTCCGCCCGCGAGCTTGAATTGCCAAACGCTCCGCAAGAAAAAGGGATTTTAGTTTTGTCTGATGATTATCAAGTTGGACAAGCTTTTACAAAATAATGTTATTTAACATTTATCTGAAAGAAGTTTTCCACTTCTAAGTTTTGCGAAGCTGAACGACAATGGGAGATCGCCAACGGATAGGATCTTCTATCGTTCAAACGGACCCCTTCGGAACGAAGGAAAGCGAACACGCACAAGTCGCTTGAAGTTCCCACCTTTAAGCGAAGCATCGGTGGAGGGCAGTTTATTTCAGTCACTAGGCATCCTTCTAGTGACTTTTTTTTTATAATTGGTAAAATAGAGAGTTGAAAAGAGAATAGAAAGAGTGAATTCTAGATGAAATGGTTAAAACGGCTTGTTCGTTATTTGTTGCAGGAAGAGGATAGGCAGCCGCCGATTGAGCGGAAAGAACAGCCCATCGAGAAAACAGCTGCTGAACTCGATGTGAAAGTGACTTATCAGTATCCAACTGGAAAGTTTCGGTTTCCGTTGATTCCTGATGAAGCGTCAACGCGTCGTAAAAGAAGCAGCAAAACGTATGATGAAGCAGAAGAAAGACAAGAAAGAAGAGAAAAGCCGAGAAGGGAACCTGAAAGTCCTGCGGTGGAAAAGCGTCCTTTCCGACCTTCAGAAGTACCTTCGCCGATTTACGGTTATAAAGGACGACCGCAGCCAATGCAGCCGGAAAAGTGGGATAGTGAGACGGAACTCCCTGAGGAGAAGCAGGATTCGCTTTTGAGCCATCATCTGGACCTCCCTATTACATACATCATGGATCTGCCTGATGAAAAAGAGCATGGAAGCGAGAAAGAAGAGGAGCCGATCGGACATCAGCCGTCGCTTGGGGAATCATTAGCTTTAAGCGATGAAGAGGAGGCACAGCCCTATGCTATTGAAGAAGTGGCGGATAGTGAGGAGGCACAGCTTCTTGATGTTCCCCCATCAGAGGAGCAAGACGGAAGACCGTCAGAAGAGGAGAAGGAAGCGAAGACAGAGGAGCAAAATGCGGAAGCGTCTTTATCGAACGAACCACAAGAAAAACAAGCGCCGACACAGCGCCCGTCTTCTCGCATTCCGTATAATGTCATGATGCTCAAGCAGGATCGGGAAAAATGGGAGGCACGAAAAAAAGAGAAAAAACAAGGGGAACCCGCTTACCGTTTTCCGCAGCTTGAATTGCTGCAGCCCCCGTTGGAGCAAAAAGAGAATGATAAAGAATGGATGGATCATCAATGTGCCCAGCTTAATGAGACGTTTGCCAATTTCAATGTGGGAGCCAAAGTGGTGCATGTAGCTCAAGGGCCGACCGTAACAAGATTTGAAGTGCAGCCGGCACCGGGGGTGAAGGTGAACAAAATTACAAGCTTATCCGATGATATTAAACTAAGTCTAGCAGCAAAAGATATTCGCATCGAAGCGCCGATTCCTGGAAAAAGCACGATTGGGATTGAAGTGCCGAACGCTCAAAGCCGTCCAGTATTGATCCGTGAAATTTTGCAAAGTGAAGCTTTTAGAGCAAGTTCTTCGCCACTGACGGTTGCGCTCGGCCTGGATTTATCGGGGATGCCAATGGTGACAGACTTAAAGAAAATGCCGCATGGGTTAATTGCCGGGGCAACGGGTTCAGGAAAAAGCGTCTGCATCAATGCCATGCTTGTCAGTTTGCTTTATAAAGCGGCGCCTCATGAAGTAAAATTATTATTAATTGATCCAAAAATGGTGGAGCTGGCTCCATATAATGACATCCCGCATCTTGTCAGTCCGGTGGTGACCGATGTCAAAGCAGCGACAGGAGCATTAAAGTGGGCAGTTGAAGAAATGGAGCGGCGGTACAGCTTGTTTGCTCACACTGGAGTAAGGGATATTCAAAAATATAATGAGCTGGTGAGAAGAGAGCAGACACCAGAGCACCATCTTCCGTATATCGTCATTATCATTGATGAGCTAGCGGATTTAATGATGGTTGCCCCAACAGATGTCGAGGAAGCCATTTGCCGGATTGCCCAAAAAGCGAGAGCATGCGGAATCCATTTAATCGTGGCGACACAGCGCCCATCTGTTGATGTCATTACAGGCTTAATTAAAGCAAACATTCCGACAAGAATCGCCTTTTCTGTTTCTTCTCAAGTCGATTCCCGGACCATCATTGATACAAACGGGGCCGAAAAGCTGCTTGGACGTGGCGATATGCTGTTTTTAGAGAATGGGACATCGAAAACGGTGCGCATACAAGGAAATTTTGTGTCCGATGAGGAGATCGAGCGAGTGGTGTCCCATGTGAAGCAGCAAATGTCCCCAGCTTATTTATTCGAACAGGATGATTTTTTAAAACAGGCGTCTTTATCAAACGAAGAGGATGAACTGTTTTATGAAGCATGCGAATTTGTTGTACAGCAAGGAGGAGCGTCTACCTCAAGCTTGCAGCGCCGTTTCCGCATCGGTTATAACCGTGCGGCGCGACTGATGGAGATGATGGAGGAGCAGGGAATCATTTCGGAGGCGCGAGGCAGTAAACCGCGTGATGTATTGATTACGGAAGAAGAGTTGGCTCATTTGCAAGAAGGTCATATGATATGATTGACTATATAGCAGATGGATTTTTTGACAGCGTCCATGCGAAGCAGTAAGGAAAGGGGGATTTTCCCTTTTCCTTACGGGGTGTCAGTTTTTCTATTGGTGTTCGTATCACGGTGTGACATAATTCATATCGGCTATATAAATTAGAGCAGGCGAGGGAGCAGAATATGAAGGAAATTGAATTGAAATTACAGGGAAAAATTAAGAGATTAACCAACCAGACATTCAAGTTTGATGAGCGTATTCGCGATGGCTGGTTTTCCGCTGTCTATTTTTTGAAAACGAGGGAAATCGTGCGCGAATTTTGCCCAGATAACATCGTCACCATGCAATTTTTCCAAAAAGAGCATGCGGTGCTGTGCGGCACGGATGAAGTGATTGCACTCGTTAAAACTTTTGCCGATGAGCCGGAAAAATTAGAAATTTACTCGCTAAAAGACGGAGACAAAATAAGTCCGTTTGAAACGGTGCTCACCATTACGGGGCCTTATCAAAATTTTGGCTATCTGGAAGGGATTATTGACGGTATTTTGGCGCGCCGCACATCGGTAGCGACAAACGTATATAACGTTGTAAAAGCGGCTGCGCTTTCTGGAGTGCAAAAACCGATTATTTTTATGGGGGATCGTGATGACCATTATACGCAACAAGCTGGCGATGGTTATGCCGCTTTTATCGGCGGTTCTACGGCCCAAGCGACTCATGCGATGAATGAATGGTGGGGCAAGCAAGGGATGGGAACGATGCCTCATGCGCTGATTCAATTGTTTGATGGGGATGTCGTAGCGGCCGCGAAGGCGTATTATGCGAAGTATCCAGAGGATGATTTAGTTGTTCTTGTCGATTATAATAATGACTGTATTACAGATGCGCTTCGTGTAGCTAGGGAATTTGGCGATAAATTAAAAGGAGTGCGTGTCGATACATCACGTACGATGATCGATCAATATTTTATCCGTCATCCGGAAGTGCTGGGGACGTTCGATCCGCGCGGGGTGAATCCTCCGCTTATTTTTGCGCTGCGGGAAGCATTGGACCGCGAAGGATTTGAACATGTTAAAATTGTGGTAAGCGGCGGATTTAATGAACAGCGCATTATCGAATTTGAACAACAGGGGGTTCCTGTTGATATGTATGGAGTAGGGAGCAGCCTGTTAAAAATTCATATTGGCTTTACAGGAGATAACGTACTGTTAAACGGCAAGCATCAAGCTAAGGCAGGGCGGCGATATCGCCCCAATCCTCGTTTAGAAAAAGTAGAGTAAAGGCAATACAATATAGGAAAGCGGGGAAAACTGATAGAGAGGGAACTACTATCAGTTTTCCTTTTTCATCATAGTCTTTGACGAAAAACAGTGATATAATGATGAAATGTGAGAATACATATAGCAGGCAAATGACAAATCTATAGGAGCATCATATACTGTGTTACAGAGGAAAGTGTCGCTTGATTCTGCAAAGAAGATGAGCAGAATCAAACAGCGATCATGCTCGAACCAGACCAATCGGTTCCGTATTGAGCCGATTTTTATGGCGTAAAGGTTCAGACAGACGATTGTTGGAGGTCTTCGATATGACTGTTTACCATTTCGTGGGCATTAAAGGAACAGGAATGAGCGCGTTAGCACAAATTCTTCATGATATGAAGTATATTGTTCAAGGATCAGATGTTGAAAAGCGTTTTTTTACACAAAGAGCGCTAGAAGAGCGGGGAATTCCCATTTTTCCGTTTAGCAGGGAGAACATTCGCCCTGGCTGTACAGTGATTGCTGGAAATGCATTTGCGGATACGCATGAAGAAATTCAAGCGGCACATGAATTAGGGGTTCCTGTTATTCGTTATCATCGATTTTTGGGCGATTTTTTGCAAAAATTCACAAGTGTTGCCGTGACAGGAGCACATGGGAAAACATCGACGACAGGGCTGTTGGCTCATGTGATGCAAGGAGCGAAACCGACCTCGTATTTAATTGGGGATGGAACTGGAAAAGGAGTAGAAGGAAGCCAATATTTTGTGTTTGAAGCTTGCGAATATCGGCGTCACTTTTTATCGTATTTCCCTGATTATGCGATTATGACGAACATTGACTTTGATCATCCAGATTATTTTGCGAATATTGATGATGTATTTGCCGCTTTTCAGGAGATGGCGATGCAGGTGAAAAAGGGGATTATTGCATGCGGGGATGACGAGTATTTGCAAAAAATTCAAGCGAAGGTCCCGGTTTTGTTTTATGGCTTTGGCGATGACAACGATTTTCAGGCGCGCAATATCGTGAAAACGACAGAAGGAACTTCGTTTGATGTATTTGTTCGCAATACGTTTTTTGCTTCATTTGAAATCCCGCGTTTTGGCGATCATAATGTGCTCAATGCGTTGGCGGTCATTGCCCTTTGCCATTATGAAGAAATTGATGTGCGCATTATTCAAGAACGTTTAAAAACGTTCCAAGGAGTGAAGCGGCGGTTTAGTGAAAAAGAGATCGGCGATCAAATTTTGATTGACGACTATGCTCATCATCCGCGAGAAATTGTGGCAACGCTTGATGCGGCAAGACAAAAATATCCGAATCGTGAAATTGTTGCGATCTTTCAGCCACACACCTATACAAGAACGCAAACCTTTTTGCAAGAGTTTGCTGAGAGCCTTCAGCAAGCGGATCAGGTGTATTTGTGCGATATTTTTGGCTCTGCCCGTGAGCATCAGGGACAGCTGTCGATTTATGATTTGCAAGCGAAAATTCCACATGCTCGCCTGATTACAGAAGACGATACATCGGTATTAAAGCAGCATGCGCGTGCGGTGCTGGTATTTATGGGAGCCGGAGATATTCAAAAGTTTCAAGAGGCATATGAGCAAACCGTTCATTCATAGCACCGAGAGCTCATTCTAGGTGCTTTTCTTCTGCTTGAAGAAGAGGGGAGCCGATTCATTCAATGAATCGGCTCTTTGTATTACACCTTATTTGAGATTTTCCGGATTTAGCGCTTCAAGCTCCGGTATGACGAAGCGCCCGTCTTTGCGGATTAACACTCCATCAAAATAAATTTCACCGCCGCCGTATTCTGGACGTTGAATCATCACCATGTCCCAGTGAATGGTGGAATGATTGCCGTTGTATGCATCATCATAGCACTGTCCCGGAGTGAAATGAAAGCTTCCGTCAATTTTTTCGTCAAATAAAATATCCTGCATCGGGTGCTGGATGTATGGATTGACGCCGATGGCAAACTCACCGATATAGCGTGCGCCTTCATCTGTATCGAAAATTTGATTAATTCGTTCTGTATCGTTAGCCGTTGCTTCCGTGATTTGGCCATCTTTAAACGTTAGCTTGACGTTTTCAAATGTAAAGCCATGGTAAGGAGACGGCGTATTGAACGAAATAGTGCCATTGACAGAATCACGAACAGGAGCCGTGTATACTTCGCCATCTGGAATGTTCATCTGTCCAGAGCATTTAATGGCTGGAATATCCTTAATAGAGAAGGACAAGTCAGTTCCTGGTCCTGTAATGCGCACTTGATCGGTTTTGTTCATTAAATCGACGAGCGCATCCATTGCTCGATCCATTTTGCTATAGTCAAGATTGCACACATTAAAATAAAAATCTTCAAATGCTTCGGTGCTCATTTTTGCCAACTGAGCCATCGATGGGCTTGGATAACGGAGCACCACCCATTTTGTTTTGGGAACACGAATATCGCGATGCACTTTTTGCATGACGGTTTTGCCATGAAGCCGCATTTTATCATCAGGAATATCAGCAAATTCGTTAATATTGTCACCGGCCCGAAGCCCGATATAAGCGTCCATTTGCGCCATGATGCTTGCTTCGAAGTCGGCCATCATTTGAAATTGCTCCTCTTGTGCACCGAGTAAAAGAGCTCGATCAATTTGATGATCCTTTAACAATACAAACGGATATCCTCCAGCAGCATAGGCTTCCCGGACGAGAGCGATGACAAATTCGCGCTGAAGCCCGAAGTTTTCAATTAATACTTTTTCTCCCTTTTGCAGGCGAACCGAGTATTGAATTAGAGTTTTGGCTAATTGCTCAATGCGTGGATCTTTCATTTATGCTTCCTCCCATTCGAATCGATTGATTTTGGCATTGGTGATCATGCCGTTGCTTGAGAAATGCAGAATTGCCAAGGATAAACCTGAGCGTCTTCTATCTCATGGCCAGCATAGCACGGAACCTGCCGTTTGTCGCAACCAGACAAACATAGGGGAACATGGGCGTCCCGTTTGTCTTCTTTGATTCACCAACAAGCTTTACCTACTATGTATACAAAATTATTGTATCCTATTTTGCCCAATTTGTTGAATAGAATAGCTGTCACTTGATATGTTTACCAGCTGTATGATAGAGTGAGGGCCGTTTTAGGTGGGCGAAACAAGCTGCTCTACGGAACCATAAATGGATCAAACGTCTTGACTCCAACCTTCGTCACGTGAATGCGTGTGGGAAGGCAAGTCACAAAACTTTTTCGATCGTGGATGTTTACTGATCCTGTTTGTCTCATCTTTGATGGAGCAGTCTAGGGATGTACGCCATTTTTCGACAGTTGTTTGTTCGAACGCAAAGACGCGTTACCAATGTGGCGAGAAATGTTCATTCATTGATTTGGTGTGTATGCTTGCGCCATGTTCCTGTCTGTTAAAATTTCAAATTATATAGAATGTTAGAGGAGGAATTTGTCGATAAGAAGTCGAATAGTCTCTTTAAAGAAAGGTTGCATTGAGGAGGAAAAAATGTGGAAATCATTTTATATTTAAGCGTAGCATTGGTTGCGATTGCCTTTTTCATTTTAGTTGTGTATTTAGTTAAAACATTGAAAAGAGTGCAGGATACATTGCAAAGCTTGACGAAAACAATCGAAGGAATGGAAAAGCAAGTGAATGAAATCGGGACGGAAACCTCTCAACTATTGCATAAAACGAATGCGGTAGCTGATGATGTACAGAAAAAAATGGAGAGTTTAAACAGGCTATTTGACACCGTCAAACAGGTAGGAGCGACGATCCAAACGTTTAACGATTCTTTAGCTAAACAGTTGTCGAGCAATGAGCAAAAAGTCATTCAAGCGGTGCAATGGGGAAATGCTTTTTTAGAAATATGGGGAAAATGGAAAAGAAGAAAAAAAACAAACTAAAAAGGAGGATGCAAGATGGGAAAAAATAACGGGAGTTTTTTGCTAGGAGCGATTGTTGGCGGGGTGGTTGGAGCTGCGACGGCCCTACTTTTCACAAGCGATAAGGGGAAAAAGTGGGTAGCAGAAATAAATGTGACAGGGAATTTGGAGCCAATTAAAACAAAGGCTACAGAATGGCTGGAAATTGCGAAAGAGAAAACAAAAGAGGTAGCTAAGAGAGTACCGGCAGCCAAAGACACGGAAAGCGACATGAATGAGCAGGAACATGAAGGAATTGAACTGGAGACAGAAGCGATCCGGATTCCAGTGGACAACAATAAAGAAGCAATTGACAGATTGTTGAAAGAAACAGAACAGGCATTGAGTGATGCGGAACAGAAAAAACAGCATCCAAATGAAGCGGAGTGAAAAATGTGGGAAAACAAAAGCTTGAAACAGTAGAACAATTTGAACCAATCGTTCAAGAAGTCAAACATTTTTTGTTATTGAAACATAGCCTAACGTGTCCGATAAGTCGAGCGGCTTTCGCGGAGTACGAGAAGTTTGTAGAGGATCATCCGGAAGTGGCCGCGTATTATTTATATGTGCAAGAAGCACGGCCACTTTCCAATTACATTGCTGAGACATTCAGCATAAAGCATGAATCGCCTCAAGCGTTGCTGTTTGCAAACGGCTCTGTTAAATGGCACACCTCGCATTGGAGCATTACGTACGATGAACTGAAGCGGCAAATTATAGGCTGATCCCCTATCACTTGGGATCAGCCTATGATTTTTTGTTTATATGGATGGGCTCCCAAGTCATTTCTAATTCATCCCCCGGAGCCAAAGGTTCATAAAATGTCACTCGCTCCCCGTTTTTTAGCAACGTGAAAGTCGCTGAAGCAGACGAAGGGATATCAATTTGAACATAGTTAAAAATATCTTGAAAAATAAATGACTCCATTTTCCTTTCGACCAGTTCCAGAGTCGATCCGTTTTCAACTTGATCCTCTTCATGAAGCAGCTGTCCGTTACGATAAATTTGCACCAAAGGTTTGGAAAGAGTAATCCACTCTCCATTAAAACGGACAGGGACGGAGTAGGTCAAACGGATTTGCTGAGCGTCAGCCAGCTCGCGAAGCGTTGGTGCCGCTTGGTCTGTAAGTTCAATGATGTCGCCATCCTCAAAGCTTGATGATAACCGCGCTTCCAGCTGATTTTTATAAATAGTCCCAGCCCATGCTTTGATTTCAATAGGAGAATGATTGAGATAGACGATAAATGGTTTGAGCTTTGTCAGCCATTGAGAGAGGTTGAGATCATGCAGCAATTCCTCAATGGTTTCTGGCATTTTTAAGGTAATGATGTCGCGATCATGGACATATGTATCCAAAGAAACAGCCTGTCCGTTTTGATAGACCGCTGCTTTGATTTCATACGTGTCTCCGTTTATGGTGACGGTTTTGCGCGGCAGCTCATCGATTAATTCTCTTAATGAAATGGACACTGCTTCCCCGTCTTTCCCTTTTTCGATGAAAATATCGTCTCCATCATGAATGGAGGTGTCTAAAGCAGCTGGAATGCCGTTTTTCGTAATGAGCGGAGGTTGCCCGTGTGTGCCTGGAATGGTGATCGTTTGTCCGTTGACAGTGACAACAAGAGCCATTCCTGGTTTCCCGTATAGCTTATAAATGGAAATGCCGCTGGCCAGCAAACAGTCGCCAATGGTCAGCTGCTTCATATCAAATAAGCGAACAAGCTGTCCGTTGACAGAGACGCTAACATACTTCACCGGATTTTGCTGAGATGCAATGGCAATGCCGATGGGGGTGACAAGCTCTGGCCCATGCAGATGGATGTCTGGACTGATTGTTAATTTTTGAATGGCTTCTACTCCTCGGATCGCCACGCGATGATCCGGCAATTCAAGCATTTTAGCCAGTCGTTTTGGCAATTGAGGAGTCAAGCTGCCGCCGCCAACCAACATAACGGCTTTTGGAGGCTTTCCGTTATTCAAAAGCAAGATTTCATCACTGATGGCTTGGGTAAGCCGATCAATCGCCTCGGAAATGGAGGCAACGATTTCTTCACAGCTCACTTCTGTTTCAAAGCCTAAAATATCCGTGATGGTGACGGTTGTGTTTTTGGAAAGCTCGCGTTTTGTTTGTTCAGCCAATGGAAAATCTAATAAATATTGGTCTGAAATCGCTTCCGTAATCTCATCTCCGGCAACCGGAACCATTCCATAAGCCACTACGGTGCCGAGATCAGTGATAGCGATATCAGAAGTTCCGGCGCCAATATCGACGAGCGCGACGTTTAAACGGCGCATGGTAGGCGGTATCAGCACATTAATAGCTGCGATTGGCTCAAGGGTCAGCGCCTCCATTTCAAGGTTGGCGCGTTGTAAAGCCGCCAGAAGAGAATCGACCACAATTTTAGGCAAAAATGTGGCGATCACTTCAACGGCTGCTTCTGTCCCTTGCTGGTCAATTAAACTGCCGATTTCTTGTCCGTCAATTTTGTAGTTCACTACAGAATAGCCTACGCAATAGTAATGATGGCTTTGTTCTTGCTGCTGTGCCGCCAATTTTGCTTGTGCTTGCTGCACAGCGCTTAATTCTAAATGCGTCACATCTTCTTTGGTGATCATCGTCTTTCCGGATACCCACAACGTCGCTTCAGCCCGTTCAGTTTTTAAGGCTCTTCCAGCGGCAGCAACAGAAACGCGTCGCAACGGTCCATATTTTTTTTCCAATGCTTCTTTAATTTCTATAATGGTTTTCGAGACTGCCGGGATATCATGAATTTGTCCGTCAAGCATGGCCCGTTCATCATGTTCTTTTGCTATCACATCGAATACTTGATAAGCACCGTTCATTTCTTGTAAAATAACCCCAATAACAGAGCGCGTTCCAATATCTAATGCAAAAATGGCTGTCTCATTGTTCACGGACAATTCACCTTCTTTTAAAATTTGTCATATGCTGCTTTATTACTTAAATGCGTTTAATGGCTAAAGTTTTTTAGTGACAATTGTATCCATTTCGATTATAATGTCTAATTAATAGAAATGTATCATATTTTTTTACTTTTATAAACCACGAAAGGATGAGAAAGCATGAGCAACGACAGATTAGACGAGTTAAGGGCAAGGGTCGACGAAGTGAACTTGCAGATTTTAAAATTGATTAACGAACGAGGCCGCCTTGTCCAAGAAATTGGGAAAATTAAAGAAACACAGGGCACTTATCGCTATGATCCAGTTCGTGAGCGAAAGATGCTCGATTTGATTCTTGAATATAACGACGGACCGTTTGAAACGGCGACGTTGAAACATATTTTTAAAGAAATTTTTAAAGCGGGCTTAGAGCTGCAAGAAGACGATCATCGCAAAGCGCTGCTTGTTTCGCGGAAGAAAAAGCCAGAAAATACGATTGTCAACATTAAAGGTGAAAAAATTGGTGACGGCAATCAATATTTTGTGATGGGGCCTTGCGCAGTAGAAAGCTACGAACAGGTGGCTGAAGTAGCTAAGGCGGTGAAACAGCACGGATTAAAATTATTGCGCGGGGGAGCGTACAAGCCAAGAACATCTCCATATGACTTCCAAGGACTTGGAGTGGAAGGGCTGAAAATTTTGAAAAGAATTGCTGACGAATACGATTTAGCAGTCATTAGTGAAATCGTGACTCCTGCCGATATTGAAACAGCCCTTGATTACATCGACGTCATTCAAATCGGTGCGCGCAATATGCAAAACTTTGAGCTGTTAAAGGCGGCCGGCCAAGTAAATAAACCGGTATTGCTAAAGCGCGGACTGGCTGCAACGATCGAAGAGTTTATCAACGCTGCAGAATACATTATGTCGCAAGGAAATGATCAAATTATTCTTTGCGAGCGTGGAATCCGCACATATGAACGGGCAACGCGGAATACGCTTGACATTTCTGCTGTGCCGATCTTAAAGAAAGAAACTCATTTGCCGGTATTTGTCGATGTGACTCACTCGACTGGAAGACGCGATCTATTGCTTCCTTGCGCCAAGGCGGCATTGGCAATCGGTGCCGACGGAGTGATGGCCGAGGTGCATCCTGATCCAGCCGTTGCTTTATCAGATTCAGCTCAGCAAATGGATATTGCTCAATTTAACGAATTTATGGAAGAATTAAAATCGTTTCAGCGGCAAATGGTGAAGGCGTAAATCACGCGACCCTTCCCTTTCATCGGGGCGAATACGCGCTGGTGAAAGGGATTTTTTATTTTGGTCTTAGTTTGAATAAAATACGAAAACATTTACAAATTATTTGTCAAGACGTTGCCATTGTTCCATAATGTATCGTATGATATTGCTAATATAATAAGTAGACAAGATGACGATTGTCATAAAATAGAGGTATAAGAGGAGTGGGATAAATGAATGTAACCATTTATGATGTTGCTCGAGAAGCAAATGTGTCGATGGCAACGGTATCACGAGTAGTTAATGGGAATCCAAATGTTAAGCCGTCGACAAGAAAAAAGGTATTGGAGGCCATTGAACGACTCGGCTATCGGCCAAACGCTGTCGCACGCGGGCTCGCCAGCAAAAAAACGACAACGGTCGGCGTGATTATCCCTGATATTTCGAGCATCTTTTTTGCCGAATTAGCGCGAGGAATCGAAGATATTGCTACGATGTATAAATATAATATCATTTTGAGCAACTCCGATCAAAACAAAGAGAAAGAGCTGCATTTGCTCAATACGATGCTGGCAAAGCAAGTAGATGGAATCGTGTTCATGGGGGGCAATATGACGGATGAACATGTAAGCGAATTTCAGAAATCATCCGTTCCGATTGTGCTGGCGGCGACCATTGAGCAAAATCATGCGATTCCATCGGTAAACATTGACTACGAGCAAGCCGCATTTGAAGCTGTGACCTATCTTCTTGATAAAGGAAATACACGCATAGCGTATGTGACCGGACCGGCTGATGATCCAATTAATCAGAAAAAGCTATCAGGTTATCGGCGTGCGCTTGAGGAGAGAGGAATTGCATATGATGAGGGGCTGATTATTGAAGGAGACTATTCATACGATTCGGGTATCGAAGCGTATGAAAAAATGATGGAATTGCATGATAGACCAACAGCCGTATTTGCTGGTACAGATGAGATGGCGCTTGGAGTGATTCATAGCGCGCAGGACCATGGCATTCATGTGCCAAACCAATTGGAGGTAGTCGGGTTTGATAATACCCGGCTTGCGACAATGGTGCGCCCGCGCTTAACTACGGTTGTCCAGCCAATGTATGATATCGGCGCGGTGGCTATGCGGCTGCTCACGAAATATATGAATAAAGAGCATGTCGAAAACCATATTGTTGTGCTGCCGCATCGCATTGAATATCGAGAATCAACAAAATAAACAAAGATTTTGGTGGTAGACAAAGTGAATTTTCACTTTGTCTACCATTGTTTTTCTGACTCAGAATATCTTGAAAACGGTTGGCAGACAAGGAATGTCGCCAAATATGAAATTTCATAGGCTTTGCTTCATGTTGGGACGTTGGTTGCGAATGGGATAAAGCGCTTTCTCGACAGTCAGAGCGTTTTTTTCAGTAATTTCTCCCTTGCGTGGAATGGGCGGATACAATCCTTCTGGATCGTCCCATGCTTCAGGAAGCGGAACAGGAGAGTACGGCTGCCATTTTTCAAGCCATGCTTGCGGGAGGTTTCCTGAAATGTTTGATTGTTCAGTCATTTCAAGCCAAATGAATGACCATGCTCTTGGTACGACGCGCCAAATATCGTAGCCGCCTCCACCGACGGCAATCCAGCGGCCGTCACAATATTGATGAGCGATTTCATGAGCCAGCCTTGGGATCTCACGATAAGTTTTCGTTGTGACAGATAGATGAGTAAGCGGATCGTAGTAGTGGGCATCGGCCCCATTTTGTGTCAAAATGACATCTGGCTTAAAAAAATCAGCGATTTCTCGCAATGCTTGCGTGTAAGCATCAAGCCATGATTCATCCTCGGTAAACGCATCGACGGGAATATTAAATGAGAACCCATACCCCTTTCCGTGCCCCCGCTCTGTAATGTTTCCTGTTCCAGGGAACAAATATCTTCCCGTTTCATGAATGGAAAACGTACAGACATTCGGATCGTCGTAAAAGGCCCATTGTACTCCGTCGCCATGATGGGCATCCGTATCCACATAAAGAACGCGAAGCCCATAGCGTTCTTGAATGTATTTAATCGCTACCGCACTATCATTATAAATGCAAAATCCCGATGCTTTACCGCGAAACCCATGGTGGAGTCCTCCGCCTAGGCTTAAGGCGTGGACAGCTTTTCCTGATAATACATAATCCACAGCTGTTAACGTCGCTCCTACTAGCAAAGCACTTGCTTCATGCATATTAGGAAAAATAGGGGTATCCTCTGTCCCCAGTCCGTAATTCAGGGCGATCTCATCTGTTAATTTTCCTTGCCCAGCCGCTTTAACGGCTTCAATGTAAGCACGGTCGTGAATCAATTCCAGTTCCTCATCTGTGGCGATGCGAGGTGAAATAATTTGTCCGTCTTCTAAAGCATCGATAGCTTGGAGCAAATCATAAGTGAGTTTAACGCGCAATTGGTTAAATGGATGGTCATCGTTGAATTTGTAAGTTTGAAATGCATCTGAGTATACGAACACACAATCCTTCTTCATGATGAAACCCCCGGTAGGTTTGGCCATAGAACCGTGTAGCCTGCGTTTTTTAAATCAGCAATAATTCCGGTAGGATTCATGGTTTGAATGCGGAATACAAGAATTTTGTAGCGTTCATCGCTATCTGGATAGACAAGGACGCTGGAAATATTCATATTTCTTTTCGCAAAGACCGCTGCTACTTCGCTTAGCATTCCGCTATAATTAGGTACCTTGACTTCGATCTGTGATCCAGGCTGATGCGCTCCTGTCAGTTGTACAAGCGTGTACAGCAAATCCGTTTCAGTCACCATTCCTACTAATTTTCCATCTGTTTCAATCGGTAAACAGCTAATTCGGTGCTCATAAAATAACGCCGCAATTTCTTCTACAAAATCAAGAGGGTGGCCTGTAATCACATCTGTTTTCATCAGCGTGCTAATCGGTTTTTCAAAGTCTTCTAAATGTTCATGGGCATGGAAAATAGAAGGGCTTGCATCACGAATATCACGGTCTGTCACAATGCCCAAGATGCGCTGTTCTTCATCGACGATCGGAATATGGCGAATGCGCTTCTGCTTGACTAGGTTGATCGCATCTGTGATCGTACTGTTTGGATGAAGTGTGAAGATGTTTGTTTTCATAATTTGTTCAACAATCATACCTTCTCCCCCTTTGTTTGCTGATTTAATACATAAAACGGTTCATAAACCGAAGGCGATCGAACTTTTGAATGGATTCCTGATCGACTCGTTTTCCAATGCGGGCCATAAGGCAGTTAGCCGGATGCGAGCAGATTTCAGGATCATCAGTCGCATACCAGACAAGTCCTCCAGCATTCATCATTTTCTCCATGATTTTACGATATTCCCACACATTCAGTCCGGTTCTTTTTAAATCCCAATGCCAATAATATTCTGTCGTGATGATAATATAATCTTCCATTGCATCATCCATCATCGAAACAATAAGCAAGTTTTTGCCCACTTGATAGCCGCGGAATTCAGGAATGACCTCGATGGCCCCCAGTTCGATCAAATTGCTCATGTTACCCTCAGACCAGCGCTCAAGCGGATCAGGATAAAGAAATGTGACGTAGCCGATAATGGTGTGATGATGGCGGGCGATGATAATCCTTCCTTCAGGAAGGCAAGCAATCTCGATCAGTGCTTTATGCTGTTGCTCTGGCTGTCGGAATGCGGTTAAGTCATGGTGAAATTCATAGGCTGCTAGCTTTTCGGGCGGCACCGGCCCTTCGATGATCAGCGTGCCTCTTGGAGTTTTTAGTTCTTTGGCATTATATGTTTTTTTATGTTCCATTCAGTCACCACCTGGTTATCTTTTCTCACAGTTCCATTATACATGAAAAAAAGAAAGATAAAGCGTTTTCAAAAAAACTTCAAAAAACTTTGTTTTTAAAGTTAATTTTTTAAAAATTGAGAATTTATATGAGTTATACTATAATGGAAATGTAATCATTTACATAAGGGGGAAATAGGGGAATGAAAGTGGAAACGCTATCAGTCATACAAGGGGAGCACAATTTAGCCAATTATGAGGAAACCTATCGAAATTTTGATTGGTCAGAGGCTGAAAAAAATTTTTCATGGTCGGAAACAGGCCGCGTAAATATGGCTTATGAGGCGATTGACCGCCATGTAGAGACATTCCGGAAAAATAAAGTCGCACTTTATTATCGAGATGCTTCGCGCGAGGAAAAATATACGTTCAAAGAAATGAAAGAATGGTCGAATAAGGCAGCCAATGTATTCAAACAAGTCGCTGAAGTAGAAAAAGGAGATCGCGTCTTCGTTTTTATGCCGCGTTCGCCAGAGTTGTATTTTGCTGTTCTTGGAGCAATTAAAACAGGAGCGATTGTTGGGCCGTTATTTGAAGCGTTTATGGAAGGGGCTGTTCGCGATCGCCTGGAAGACAGCGAAGCGAAGGTCATTGTCACCACTCCGGAATTGCTGCCGCGCGTTCCTGTCAATGAGCTTCCGGCCTTAAAGTATGTTTTGTTAGTGGGAGATCAAATTAAAGAGGAAGGTCCATATATCGACTTCAAAAAGCGCATGAATGAAGCAAGTAAGCATTTTGACGTTGAATGGGTGGATCGGCAGGATGGATTGATTTTGCACTATACATCTGGCTCTACCGGAAAACCGAAGGGCGTCTTGCATGTTCACAATGCGATGATCCAGCATTATCAAACAGCGAAATGGGTGCTTGATTTACAAGAGGATGATGTATATTGGTGCACGGCGGATCCAGGATGGGTAACAGGAACCTCTTACGGAATTTTCGGCCCGTGGCTCTGCGGTGCTTCCAACGTGATTATCGGGGGACGCTTCAGCCCGGAAATATGGTATCAAACAATCGAGGATTACGGCGTGACGGTTTGGTACAGCGCTCCGACGGCTTTTCGAATGCTGATGGGAGCAGGAGATGAAATTATTAAACAATTTGATTTGAGCTCACTTCGTCATATCTTAAGCGTAGGAGAACCGCTTAATCCGGAAGTAGTGCGCTGGGGATTAAAGGTATTTCATCGCCGCATTCATGATACGTGGTGGATGACAGAAACGGGTGCACAGCTCATTTGCAATTATCCGTGTATGGAAATCAAGCCTGGATCAATGGGTAAGCCGATTCCTGGAGTAACAGCGGCGATCATTGATGATCAAGGAAACGAATTGCCTCCTTATCGCATGGGGAACCTGGCAATCCGCAAAGGTTGGCCGTCCATGATGAAGGAAATTTGGAACAATCCGCAAAAATATGAATCCTATTTTATCGGGGATTGGTATGTGTCGGGAGATTCGGCTTATATGGATGAGGACGGTTATTTCTGGTTCCAAGGACGGATTGATGATGTGATTATGACATCAGGAGAGCGCGTAGGGCCGTTTGAAGTAGAAAGTAAGCTTGTTGAACATCCGGCTGTTGCTGAAGCAGGCGTCATTGGAAAGCCTGATCCAGTGCGAGGAGAAATTATTAAAGCCTTTATTTCGTTGCGCGATGGCTATGAGCCGTCTGAGGAATTGATTGAAGATATTCGTCTTTTTGTCAAGAAAGGATTAGCGGCTCATGCGGCTCCGCGGGAAATTGAGTTTCGTGATAAATTGCCGAAAACACGAAGCGGCAAAATCATGCGCCGCGTGTTAAAAGCATGGGAATTGAACTTGCCGACAGGAGATTTGTCGACGATGGAAGATTAATGATTATAGCAAAAACGGCTGACGCGAATATTGGGTCAGCCGTTTTTCGTTATTACGTATAAAATGTATCTATGGTGCATCCTCTGAGGCAGGAGCCGAGGAGGATGGTTTGGTTGTTGTTGGTGTTTCTGCCGGCTTCGTCTGTTTGACAACCACATTGGAAGGAGAGGATTCCTTTCCAGCAATATCAACGGCCGTGACATAATAAACACCAGAGCCTAATCCATCGTTAAAGGATAGCGGCTGGCCGGCTCTAATGGCTGCGACCATTTGGAACGAAGCACCTTCATGAATCGCTCGGTATACTCGATACCCGATGACATCAGGTTCACGGAGGGCAGACCATATCAATGTTTGATTGGACCAGCGTGCTGTAGGGGAATCTGGCCGTTTGCCATTCTCTTTTAATTCTTCAGCTGCTGTATAAGAATCTGGAAACAGCTTTGCAGCATCTGCTTCCTTAATACCGAGCTTGTCGAGCATCTGCTTGCTTAATATAATTCCATCTTTTGTGAATTCTCGTGGCGTTGTAGCAAGTGCTACATAACGCTTTCCATTGATTTCAACAAAGCGCCCGTTTGTTAAGGAGCGATCCTCTTCTCTTGGTGTAAACTTGGTGTTATATAAATCATAGCGTACTAATCCAGCTTTTTGGCAGCTGTCTGATGGAACAAGTCCGGATACCGAGCAATAGGCACGGCGGACAATTCCACCTGGCATATTGAACCGTTGCTTTGGAGCAATCAAGCTTGGCTTGACATCGTAAGCTGCATTCATTAGCTGCGCCCAGAGCAACAAGTTTCGTTTACTGTAAGAAAGCCCTTTATATGTTTGTTCCAATGGAGCAGGTGTATCATAGCCCATCCAAACGCCAAACGTGACATTAGGATTAGTAGCGACAAACCACGCGTCCTTATTGTCTTGTCCCGTCCCTGTTTTTCCCGCCCAGTCAGCTTGAAATTTTAAAAATGACGGAAGGGATGCCGCTGTACCTTGGCGAATAACATCGCGCATCATATCGATCATTAAATAGGAAGTTTGCGGGGAGAAGACGGGAATAGGAGTGCTATGATGTTGATAGACGATTTCCCCGTTTTTAGCGACGATTTTTTCAATTAAATAAGCATCGACAAACGCTCCAGAGTTGCCGAAGGTCGCATATGCATTCACGTTCTCTTCGACCGTTACCCCTTTTGTTAAAGCTCCGAGAGCTAACGAGAGGTTGGAGGCATCCGATTGGGTCAGGCTGGTAAATCCCATTTTTTCTAAATAGGCGATCGGCCGTTGATGAATCGTTCTCATGTAGGTTCTGACAGCCGGAATATTGTAGGAATACTGCAAAGATTGTCGCACGGATACAAGCCCGTGCGTACGGCGATCGGCGTTTTTCGGACGATATGGGCCGCTCGGTGTCGAAACGTACAGATCTACATCGGGAATGACAGAACCAGGCTGAACAACCCCCATTTCCATAGCTGGCGCATAAACTAAAAGCGGTTTCATCGTGGAGCCATTTGAACGATAGGCTTGCGTCGCATGATTTAATTGCTGGCGGTGGTAGTCTCGACCGCCGACAAAACTGATGATTCTTCCTGTTTTATTTTCAATGAGCATGGCTCCAACTTCCACCGGTTCGGTCTTCTGAACGGTTTGCCCCGCTTGATTGGTTTCTGTTCTGATCACGTCATGGCCGAAATACGGATACTTGGCGACGATCGATTGCATGCGATCGTAAATATCTTGATCAACGGTCGTATAAATATCGTATCCATTTTGCCGTAGTTGCTTTTCTGCTTTCGCTATATATTCCTGATAAAGGGGAGCATTGTTTTGTAAATCTTTTTTCTCATAACCATCTTTTTGCGCTAAAACAGCTGCTAAAATATCTTTTGATCGCTGTTCGATCTCCATTGTAAGCCATGGATATTTTTCAAATGGCGATGGCTGCGGCGGTGCAAAATGTTGTGCAATCTTATATTTCAAAGCCTCTTCGTATTGGCTTTGAGAAATATAGCCTAATCTTTTCATTCGCTTTAATACAAATTTCATTCGTTCCAGAGCTGGAGAAAGATCCTTTTTTACTTGCCCATCGCTCGTAAACGGAGTGTAACCGAATGGGCTTTGTGGAAGACCTGCCAAAAAAGCGGCCTGCGCCAAGTTTAAATCTTTTGCGTCAATGCCAAAAATCCCTTTTGCCGCTGCTTGAATGCCGGCAACATTGCGACCGGATGAATTTCTCCCGAATGGAACCACATTTAAATACGCTTCTAAAATCTCTTCTTTTTTGAAAAAGTGTTCAAGTCGGAGGGCAAGCAAAATTTCTTTGGCTTTGCGTTCAAAAGATACCTCGTTTGTCAAAATTTGATTTTTGACAAGCTGTTGTGTCAGCGTGCTGCCGCCTGTGCGCATGGAGGAATTCGTTGCTTCTTGAAACAAAGCGCGCGCAATTGCTTTTGGAACTACGCCGCGATGAGTATAAAAGTATTCATCCTCTGTAGCGATAATCGCTTGAATAACATAGGGGGACACCTCTTTTAACGACACTTCCTCTCTCTCTAAATCGGAACGGAAGCTGCCTAAGTATACCTGATTAGCAAAATAAATATGGGTCGTTTCTTCATAGTTGTAAATATCCTTTTTCATTTCTTTATACGATGGAACCGGCATATTTTTTACTAAAGAGGCAAAGTAACCAGCACCGACTCCGAAAGCAAAGCAGGCAGCGCAAATAAGCAAAATGATGAACACAAGAAAAACATTCCACACAATTTCATACGTGATATATAGGTTTCGCAACGCTTTTTGCAGGGAAAACGGTTGTCTTGGCTGTTCCATGTTTGCCTCCATAAAAATCAAGTATGTCTTAAAAAATATGTGAATGTCCCAGTATAAGTTGAGCATGTCGCAATATGGACGCTTCAACATTTATCCTTGTGTGAGCAGGTGATGACCGGCTTGCCTTTCGACCGTGAGTTTTTGATTTCGTGCAGCACAAGGACAACGGGTGAGCGATTTGACCTTACGCCACAAGCATGCTAATGAATCCATCTTTCCCGGTTCATGAAGTTCATCCTTCACGAATAGATGGAGCGAATCGTTCCATGTAAAGGCTTTTACACAATCATGCAGCAAAAGGCGTTCGGTTTTTTTTGAGAAAAAGCCAAATCCATTCGGTTGGAAAGCTAACGGCAAATGTAAGAGAATAAAAATTAGTTTTATTATATCATATAAAATGTCAAATATTATGACTTTTTGTCCTTTTTTGCGATCATATTTGACAATTCAAATGGATTGTGGTAAAAACATGTATATCCTAAAATGAATGATTTAAGCGATGACAGGAATGAGTAGTGTTTATCTCCCTGTTTCAGAGAGCTGGTGGTTGGTGTGAACCAGTGCAAAGGTAGACGCGAATTACCTCCTGGAGCTTCTTTTGCGAACGGCTCTGCGAATGCTCAGTAGCAAAAGACGGTGAGAGGCCGTTATCCAAACAAGCGAGGGAGCAGAATGCTCTCTAAGTAGGGTGGTACCGCGATCAACACTCGTCCCTTCAATGTGGAGGGACGAGTTTTTAATTTTTATGGAGAGGTGAAGCGCATGAATTTACTTCATGAATTAGAGTGGCGTGGGCTTATCAATCAAGTCACAGATCACGAAGGACTAGAAAAATTATTATCTGAAGAGAAAATCAGCTTATATTGCGGATTTGATCCGACAGCTGATAGCCTGCATATCGGCCATTTATTACCGATTTTGACTTTAAGAAGATTTCAGCAGGCAGGACATTTTCCTATTGCGCTCGTTGGTGGAGCAACCGGCCTCATTGGTGATCCAAGTGGAAGGAAAAGCGAGCGCTCATTGAACGAAAAAGAGATTGTACAGCAATGGAGCGAAAAAATCAAAGAACAGCTATCTCGCTTTTTAGATTTTGATACGGCGGAAAATCCAGCGAAAATTGCGAACAACTATGACTGGACTCGTTCTTTGGATGTTATTTCGTTTTTGCGGGATGTCGGAAAAAACTTTGGCTTAAACTACATGCTTGCGAAGGAATCTGTTCAATCGAGAATTGAAACGGGCATTTCCTTTACAGAATTCAGCTATATGATTTTGCAATCCTTTGATTTCCTAAAGCTATATCAAAATGAAAATTGCAGGCTGCAAATTGGCGGAAGCGACCAATGGGGGAATATTACAGCAGGATTAGAATTAATCCGCAAGACGGAAGAAGAAGCGAAGGCATTTGGCTTGACGCTTCCTTTAGTCACGAAGGCGGATGGAACAAAGTTTGGTAAAACGGAAAGCGGCGCTGTCTGGCTTGATAAAGAAAAGACGTCTCCATATGAGTTTTACCAGTTCTGGATTAATACAGATGATCGGGATGTGATCAAATACTTGAAGTATTTCACATTCTTAACAAAAGAGGAAATTGAACAGCTAGAGAAAGAATTACAGGAAGCGCCAGAAAAACGCACAGCGCAAAAAGCATTGGCGGAGGAAGTGACAAAGCTTGTACATGGAGAAGAGGCGCTGCGGCAAGCCATAAAAATTTCCGAGGCCTTATTTAGCGGCAGCATTTCTGAGTTGACAGCAGATGAGATTAGACAAGGATTCCACGATGTTCCATCATTCGAGTATACAGGAGAAGCAGAGGAAGTGTCTCTTCTTGAACTTCTTGTCACGAGCGGAATTGTTTCATCGAAACGACAAGCGCGTGAGGATTTAACAAATGGCGCGATTTATGTGAATGGCGAAAGGGTACAGGATGTGAATAAAGTCTTGACAAAAGAGGACCGTGTGGAAGGACAGTTTACCGTAATCCGACGCGGTAAGAAAAAGTACCATTTGATCCAATATAAATCATAGTAAACAAAATCCCTCTGGAATACTCCAGAGGGATTTTTCACATTAACGAGAGTAGAACTCAACGATCAATGCCTCGTTAATTTCAGCTGGCAGCTCAGAGCGTTCAGGGAAACGAGTGTATGTTCCTTCTAATTTTTCAGCATCTAATGTTAAGTAATCAGGAACGAAGTTGTTAACCTCTAACGCTTCTTTAATGATTTGAAGGTTGCGAGATTTTTCGCGAACAGAAATAGTTTGTCCTGGTTTCACGCGATACGATGGAATATCTACACGGCCTCCATTTACTAGAATGTGACCATGGTTCACTAATTGGCGAGCTTGACGACGTGTACGCGCAAGGCCTAAACGGTAAACAAGGTTGTCAAGGCGAGATTCAAGAAGAATCATGAAGTTTTCACCGTGTTTACCAGCCATTTTTCCAGCTTCGTCAAATGTTTTGCGGAATTGGCGTTCATTTACACCGTACATATGACGGAGCTTTTGTTTTTCTTGCAACTGCAAGCCGTACTCAGATAGTTTTTTACGTTGACCTGGACCATGTTGGCCTGGTGGGTAAGGACGCTTTTGCAACTCTTTACCTGTACCGCTTAATGAGATGCCAAGACGGCGAGAAATTTTCCATGTTGGACCTGTATAACGAGCCATAATGCTCCTCCTTTTGCTTTTATTTTAGGTAAAATAAAAGCAGACGTGAATCAACAATTAAGGCCATTTTGTTTTCATGTATCCTCGCTCTAGCAGCTAAGAGTTACACGATACACCTCTTGACGAAGAGGAACAAAATGAACCAATAAAGGTGACCACATAGGCTGCTATATTTTACACAAACGATATTATATGATTTTTATAAAATAAAGTCAACCTCAACATTTTATTTCTTTATAGTCCGTTCGTATGGTATAATAAAAGATGTAATTTTTTGAAAAAAACTTTCACTCTTTTCAATAAATGGCGGTGTTTTTGTTACAGAGACAAGACTATAGATGCAGGTGAATGGAATGATGAAAATAGAGGAGAAAGAGGCGTATACAGCTTTTAAAGAAAAGTTTTTTGATTGGATGCTGTCGTATGAGGAGTACGACCATTTTTCAAAAGTTATGATGCACTTGCTTCTATTGCTGAAGCAGGAGTTTATGCTAGAGGAAGCCACGCTGTTTTTATTTGATCCTTTTAAAAAAGTCTTTTATCCCGAAGTTACGACAAAAGAAGGAGAACCTTTTTACGACTTTTTACCTAATACCAAATTTCACGAAGATAGCTCGATGAAAAAAGTCCATGTCTATGAGCGCGATGAACAATATACAGCTGCACAAATTGTTCTTTGGCATTCTGAAGAGTTTTTAGGGGTTTTGCAGCTTATCTATATAAAGCGGCAATGGAGCCTTTCGTTTCTCGAACAAATTGAAGCGGACTTTTCTCGGTTGTTTAGCAAAATGAAGAAATTTTCGCGAGGATTGGGAGAGGAAAGACGATATGAGCTCCTTCACCATTTCACAACTAAAATTCATGCATCAATGAAAATTGAAGATGTTTTGGAAGAAATTATCGAAACATTGCAAGAAGTCTATCCTTCGTTTACATACTATTTATTTTTGTCCCACGATCATCAATATCATGACCGCTTGCCAATCAAAACAATTATGTTTGAAGATGCCGATGAAAACATGGGAGCCATGCAGGCATTTTTAACCGGAAAGGTTCAAATTGAGGATTCTATTGCTCTTCAGCGATCAATTTTGTACGCACCGATCAAAGGTGCGCAAGGTGTTTATGGAGTTATTGAAATTATTGCACCACATATTATGGAGTTCCCGAAAAGTGAAATTAATTTCATTTCATTGTTGGCAAATACTGCGGGAAGCGCGCTTGAGAACGCGAAGTTGTACGAGCAGTCACGCAGGCTGGTTGCCGATTTGCAGTTGATTAACGAAACGATGCATTGTTTGAATGCTAATTTGCGCTTACAGGACGCTTTGGAATTTATGGTCAAACAGATTAAGCTTTCATTTGGTGCCGAAGAAGTCGGTTTCTTTTTGTTTGATTCTGATAAAAAAAAGCTACAGCCTGGAAGTACACCCTTTTTCCGCACGCGTCAAGGGAAAAAGTATGTTGAATTTGTTTCAAAACGAATTCGCACAGAACGGGACATGGTGTTTTTAGGAGAGGCTAAAATAGACGCATCGTCATCCGCCCCTGTTTTTCGTTCGCTAATGGCTGTTCCAATGGTGCAAAACAGAGTATTAAAAGGAGTCGTCATCGTTTTGCATCGTCAGCCTTATTATTTTACATTTGAAATGTTTAAGCTGCTTCAATCATTAATTCATCATTCCACGCTGGCTTTCGCCAATGCTATGCTGCGGGAGGAATTGGAAAGCCTCGTAGTGACAGATTATTTGACCAAATTGTATTCCCGTCATTATCTAGATGAACAGCTCCAAAAATCAATGGAAAGAGATGCGTTCGGTACGTTTATTTTAGTGGATATCGATAATTTTAAAGAAATCAATGACACATACGGACATCAAACGGGAGATGCTGTCATCATCCAAGTAGCAGATATTATTAAGCAAAACATTCGCGAAAGCGATATTGGCGCTCGCTGGGGAGGAGAAGAGCTGGCTATTTATTTGCCAAAAGTCGGTCTTACAAAA
The DNA here is from genome assembly GCF_002075365.1 of Anoxybacillus sp. UARK-01. Classification (NCBI taxonomy): domain Bacteria; kingdom Bacillati; phylum Bacillota; class Bacilli; order Caryophanales; family Anoxybacillaceae; genus Anoxybacillus; species Anoxybacillus sp. UARK-01. The sequence continues at coordinate 109,996 of NZ_NASY01000042.1, forward strand.
GGCATTTCTGTTGCCAATCGCCTTGCGATTAAGGTGAGAGAGGAAACCCATCCTTCTGTCACTGTTTCCTGTGGTGTTTCTTATTGGAAAAAAAATCGTCATGAAGAAGCGACGGAATTGTTTAAACGAGCTGATGAAGCCCTTTATATGGCCAAACGGTCAGGAAAAAATTGCGTATTTGTTAAAGATTATCATCATCAGTATAAGGCATAAAAGGAATCCTAATTGATATATGGATTCCTTTTATGTGCTTGGTGGGGATCATGACAAAGAATCGGCTAACGTCTCTACAAATTTCTCTAAAAAGTGCTGATCGATTTCGTCAAAACGATTTTTGATTGGACTGTCGATATCGAGAACGCCGATTAATTTTCCATTCTTTATGATAGGAATGACGATCTCCGATTGAGAGGCGGCATCGCAGGCGATATGTCCTGGAAATTGATGAACGTCAGGAACGCGCTCTGTTTGTTGATTTTTTGCTGCTGTTCCGCACACTCCCTTGCCAAATGGAATACGTACGCATGCTGGAAGCCCTTGAAATGGACCTAGTACTAGCTCTTCTTCTTCTGCTAGATAAAAGCCGACCCAATTCACTTCATCTAAAAATTGATACAACAAAGCTGAAGCGTTGGCTAGATTAGCAATGACATTGCTTTCTCCTTCCATTAGCGAGCGCAGCTGCTTAATCACTAAATGGTAATTTTCTTCTTTAGTTCCGTTATAAGTGATGGCATGAAACAATAAGATCGCTCCCTTCGTTGTTGCAATATTTAGGGGGATATAGCCGTCATTTGATGCATTAACATGGATCCCCCAATGAGCAGATGATGCTCTTGTTTTGCTGCGGTGATCACGGCAAGCCATTGACTGTTTTTTTTACCTGAAAAGCGTTTATACGCATGATTGCCCTACTAGCAGGCGACAAAAAAGAGAAGGAGGGCCAACCTTGTTTAATGGATGACGTTTCTTCCTATGTTCGATAGTATGAATAAAAAATCATACTGATGTCGGATTGATTACAATCAATTTTTCTGCTGAAATATGAAATCAGTTTTTATAGTATCCATGCATCTTGAGGATTTAATGGTAGTCTTAGAAAAAAAGACGGTCGAAGCTAGGTTCACTGACTTTCTAAACACGCGACAAAAGTTCATGCCACCCGTCTTCAGACCTATATGAAATGGTTTTGCTGCCGGCCATCTACTGACTAAAAAACAATCCGAACCCGTGATGCTAGTTATGACATGCAACGATGATCGATATCACTTGATCCCTCAACATATGCTCTTATGTGAGCAGTCGATGATCGGGTGAACGAAGCAAGTTACCAACTTGTCTCCCGACCGTGCGTTTTTGCAGGCACCGATTGTTTAATCTTTAAGTTGCATGAATAGAAATTGGATATGCGCTTATTTTATGACGATAGAAAAAGAATTTCAAATAAAAAGTGCTCGAGCCATCATCATGTCTCTTCCTTGATGAAGATCGCCGGCACAATGAGCATCCGAACCGTAAATCAGTGGAATGTTTCGCTTGATGGCTTCAGCAACAACCCAATGAGGCGGATAAGGTTCTTGACAGAGCGGCTTTTTCACTCCTGCTCCATTGTAGTCTATTTCATAACGGCGGCGTTGAATTTCGTCAAGAATGGACAGGATGTGCTCCTTCAGCGAAACGGAACAAGGAAATTGTTTTTGAAACTTTTGAATTAATGTCATATGGCCAATTCGTCTTGGTTTATACGGGCCAAGATCAGCAGCAATAGATTGCAACAGCACTTGGTAATAGGCTTCGTATACGCGGTCAATCGAGCCGAAAGCTTGAATGATCTTAGAAAACATATCAGCGCTATAATCAATGCAAACATATTGATCATCAAGCGGGAGAAAGTGTACAGATAAAATGCTATCATCCAGTTCAGGACCGATTGTTTCAAGGAAACGGGCTGTTTCTTCTTCATAACCAGCAATAAAATCAACTTCAAGTCCCACCCGAATCGTAATGTCGCTTTTATAGCGATACTTTAAATTTTGCAATGTGACCAAATAGCTTTCGAGCTGTGATAATGGCATTGCACTGTCTTGAGCGGGAACAGGATCGACAAACGTTGCTGGTAATGGAGCATGCTCGGTAAATGAAATATCTTTATATCCGAGTTGGATCGCTCGTTCGATATATTGCTCAAATGAATCGCGGCTGCCATGCGGACAAAACGGCGTATGAATGTGCCCATCGCGCAAAATAGATTCCCCCTGTTCGCTTTTATAGTGAAAAAAATGAAGATTTCTGTAAAAAAAATTAAAAATTTTGGTCAAAAAGTGTCGTTAACATGGTATCATAAAAACATTAAAAAAACATTATTTCAATGCTTTTGCCTTCTCGATAAACCACTCTTTATTTTGAATCGACTAACTCGGGTGCAAGGGGGCTTTTTATGGAAAGTGTAATTGTGATTTTACTCCTCGTTAGCGGGGGGATGATATATAACTACATTTATAAAAAGAAAATCTATCGTGAGATTGATCGATTGGAAGCATGGAAAATCGCCATTATGAATCGTCCTGTCACGGATGAGCTTTCGAAAGTAAAGCAGCTGAATATGACAGGGGAGACAGAGCAGCTATTTGAAAAATGGCGTCAGCAATGGGATGACATTGCAGCCGTTCAGCTTCCTGCAGTGGAAGAAAGGTTGTTTGATGCGGAAGAATTTCTTGAAAAATATCGTTATACGAAAGCGAAAGGTGTGCTGCGCGAGATTGAACAAACGCTCCGAAAAGTAGAAGAGGATATTCAAACCATCCTCTCCGAACTGAACGATCTTATTGGCAGCGAAGAACAGAATCGAGCAGAGATCGAGCAGCTTAAAGCGGCTTATCGAGAAACGAAAAAAACGCTGCTTGCTTATCGTCATACATTTGGAGCGGCTGAGGAAAAGCTAACGGAAAAAATGGAAAGCGCCCATGCTGAATTTCAAAAATTTGAGGAGCTGACCAGCTCAGGAAATTATTTAGCGGCAAGAGAAGTAGTAATTGGCTTAAAAAACGAGCTGAGTGAGTTGGCGCAAATGCTTCAGGATATTCCTGTGCTGTTAAATGAATGCGAGACAGCGATTCCGGCACAGCTGACTGAACTTCTAGATGGGTATAGAGAAATGAAGGAAACGGGCTATATTCTTGAACATCTTCAAATTGAGCAGGAAGCCGCTGAGAAGCAAGAAAAATTAAAGCAATATATCAGCTATATTCACGATCTTCGCATTGAAGAAGCGAAGCAAGGAATTGAAGAAATAAAAGAAGAAATCGATACTCTTTACGATCTGCTCGAAAAAGAAGTGTTTGCACATCAATATGTGCAAACAGAAATCCCTCATATTGAAGAGCAACTGCGTCATTTAAGCGAAGAATCAAAACAGACGGAAGCAGAAACGTTATTTGTTCAGCAAAGTTACCATTTGTCTGCTCAAGATCTTGAAAAGCATCGCAGCATTGAAAAACAAATTCAGCACCTTGTCAAACGTTTTGCATTAATTCAAGATCGAATGGCGGGAGAACAAACCGCGCATTCCGTCATTAAAGAGGAGTTAGAGCAGCTTTTTGCCCAAATCCAAACAATGAAAGAAGAGCATGAACAGTTCCGGGAAATGCTTCAAGCTTTGCGCAAGGATGAGCTGGCTGCACGCGAACAGCTTGAGTCGATGAGAAAAAAGCTATCGGAAGCGGTTCGTTTGGTAAGAAAAAGCCGGTTGCCGGGTCTTCCAGAAGCTTATAAACTGCAGCTCGATGAAGCAAAGGCGCTTTTGACGAAGGTGGCTTTGCGTCTGAACGACAAGCCCCTGAATATGGAGGCTGTCAATCAAACGCTTGCAGAAGCGTCAATTTTAGTAGAACGCGTATGTGAACGCACATTTGTCATGCTCGAGCAGGCGGATCTGGTGGAAAAAGTCATTCAATATGGAAACCGTTACCGCCGTCGGCATCCATCCGTAAAAGAGGGCTTAGAAGAAGCTGAAATGCTATTTCGAAATTATGATTATGAGCAAGCGCTTGAACAAGCGGTAGCAACTGTTGAAAAAATCGAACCCGGCGCATTGGAACGTGTCCGCCAGCTTCTTACAGAAAAAGAAGAGCTGAAGCAAAAAGTATGACAAGAAGAAATCGATAAATGGTACGGTAGACAAAGTTCATATTGACTTTGTCTACCACTGTTTTCTTTCCATTTTGTCCTTGGATTATTTTTGAAATGCTTGGCAGATAAGGAACGCCGCCGAGCGAAGTGGCGAATCAAAACAAGCCGTTTATGAGAGCGGACAAGCGGGGCGAGTAATGCGGGATGAAAACGTTTGTCAGCAGGGGGGCCGATAAATATCTACACCTGAGATATTTATCGGTTTTTTCGTGAATAATGTAATTGCGGTTCAACGATTTTATTTTTATTATTAAAGACGGATTATTTTTAGGAACATGTATCGGCATCATGATTTTAAAGGAGGAATGGCCGCCGTGATTTATTTGGACAATAGCGCTACAACAAAGCCATTTCCTGAAGCAATCGATTCATTTATGACGGTTGCTACAAAATATTTTGGCAACCCTTCTTCACTTCATGAGCTTGGAATGAAAGCGGAAAGGCTGCTTGAGCAATCAAGGGAACAGACGGCTTTTTTGTTAGGGGTTAAACCGAATGAAATCATTTTTACGTCTGGAGGAACAGAAGCCAATAATTTTGCCATTAAAGGTGCTGCGATCCAGTATCGCCAGCGTGGAAACCATATTATTACAACAATGATTGAACATCCATCAGTGGCTGAGCCATGCAGACAGCTTGAACAAATGGGATTTGAAGTAACCTATTTGCCGGTGAATGAAAAAGGGATCATAGACATAGACGAACTGGCTCGCGCGATTCGCGAAGAGACGATTCTCGTTTCCGTCATGCATGTTAATAATGAAGTGGGGGCGATCCAGCCGATTGAGCAAATTGGTCAGCTGCTTAAGCAACATCCGAAAATCGTGTTTCATGTTGATCATGTACAAGGAGTGACAAAAGTTCCTCTTGATTTAAAAAAGGCGCATATCGATCTATGTACGATGTCCGCCCATAAATTTCATGGTTTACGTGGAGCAGGAATTTTATACCTTCGCAACGGCATTCGTCTATCTCCTCTTTTAGCAGGGGGAGGTCAAGAACTACAAATGCGTTCAGGCACTGAAAATGTCGCAGCGATTGTGGCGATGACAAAAGCGCTACGTTTGTCATTTGCTGCCTTTGAACAAAAAGCAGCTTATTTGTTCGCTCTAAAAGAACGCTGGATACAAGAATTAGCAAAAATAGCAGATATTCAGCTGAATACGCCTGCTGAGCATTCCGCTCCTCATATTATTAATTTTTCGCTTAATGGCTTAAAATCTGAGGTTTTTGTGCATGAATTGGAAAAACAACATATTTTTGTTTCTACAACATCGGCTTGTTCCTCGAAAAAGCGCACACCGAGCAAAACGTTGATGGCCATGGGAGTGGATCAACAAAAAGCCGAAAGCGCTGTAAGGATTAGCCTATCATATGAAAATAAGCTGGAAGAAATTCCTGTGGCGATTCACGCCATTCAACACGCCATTCAAAAATTAAAAGAAGTGACGAGGTAGAGAACATGAAATATGATCGTATTTTAATCCGCTACGGAGAAATGTCGACAAAGGGGAAAAACCGCAATCGTTTCGTTGTCCGTTTGAAGCAAAATATTGCTAAAAAATTAGCCTCATTTTCAAATATAAAAATTGAATACATGAGAGACCGGATGTACATTTTATTGAATGGTGAACCACATGAAAAGGTTATGGAACAGCTAAAAACGGTATTTGGAATTCAATCCTTCAGCTTAGCCATCAAATGCGAAAATGAGATCCAGCAGATTCGAGAAGCGGCATTAACGGCTGTTCAACAAAATGAATATGAAGGAAAAACGTTTAAGGTAAGTGCTAAACGAGTGGATAAACAGTTTCCAGTCGGAAGCAGCGAGCTTAACTATGAAATTGGCAGCCACATTTTGCGAAATACGCAAAATTTGACGGTGAACGTTCATCAGCCAGACATTCATGTTCGCGTGGAAGTACGAAAAGATGGAACGTATGTAACATGTCATGATGTTCCGGGAGCGGGCGGTCTTCCAGTGGGCACGAGCGGAAAAGCCATGCTCATGTTATCAGGAGGAATTGACAGTCCAGTTGCCGGGTACTTAGCGATGAAGAGGGGGCTAGAAATTGAAGCCGTCCATTTTTTCAGCCCGCCGTTTACAAGTGAACGAGCCAAGCAAAAAGTGATTGATTTAGTTAAAAAACTCACGAAGTTTGGCGGCAAAATCAAGCTGCATATCGTTCCGTTTACAGATATCCAGCAGACCATCCATCGCCAAGTACCAGATGGTTATTCGCTTATTTCATCAAGAAGAATGATGCTAAAAATCACCGATTTATTGCGAAAAAAACATAATGGCTTAGCGATTGTGACGGGGGAAAGCCTTGGCCAAGTAGCAAGCCAAACGCTTGAAAGCATGTTTGTCATCAATGATATGACAACAACGCCTGTGCTTCGGCCGCTCGTTTCGATGGATAAAACGGAAATTATTGAACTAGCGAGAAAAATTGATACACATGATATTTCTATTTTGCCGTATGAGGATTGCTGCACCATTTTTACTCCAAGCTCACCAAAAACAAGACCGAAGCGAGAAAAAGTGGCTTACTATGAAAGCTTTATCGATTTAGAGCCACTTATTGAAACGGCGGTCGCCAGCACAGAAACATGGGTCATTGATGAGGCTTTTACGTCAGCTGATGAGTTTGAGAACTTATTTTAACATACTCCACCAAAAAGCCTCCCGCTTCTAAACCAAGCGTAGGTGGGGGAGGTTCATATATAACATGTGCATATCATAGGATTTGTATATAAAAATTACCAAAAATCTAAACGCATGATTCGTTGTGTTTTCACACACTCTATAGATACAAGGGAGGTGAAAACACATGGCACGCAATAACAACTCTAATCAATTGTTAGTGGCTGGAGCTCAACAAGCTCTTGACCAAATGAAATATGAAATCGCTCAAGAATTTGGCGTAAATCTTGGTGCTGACACAACTTCTCGTGCTAACGGTTCAGTTGGTGGAGAAATTACAAAACGTCTTGTTGCTATGGCGCAACAACAATTAGGTGGAGCACACCCTACTCAATTTTAATTAAATATTATGGCTATGAAGGCGGGAATTTTTCCCGCCTTTATTATTTCAAAAAATTATTCAAAAAATTCTAATTGTTTTGTATAATTTACTTTGAGAAAAGAAGTGGGGGGATGAGGAGAATGAACCGTGAAGATTTAATTGCGCCTGAGCAATATAATTTAACTTCTGAAATTGAGGCACACGCCAAGCGAGCTCCTGAGAGAATCGCGTTAAAATGGGAGAATGAAGAAGGGCATAAAAAGGAAATTACGTATGAGGAGCTTCTCAAAAGAACGAATCAAATTGGAAACGCTTTACTTTCTGCGGGTCTTCATCAAGGAGATAAGGTTTTGATTATGGTACCGCGCTTAATTGAAGCGTATGAAGCTTATTTAGCAGCATTAAAAATTGGGGCCGTCGTTATTCCAAGTTCAGAAATGCTGCGCACAAAAGATTTGCAGTATCGTATGTCACATGGAGAGGTTAAGGCTGTGATCGTTTATGAACCATATGTCGAACAGTTTGAACCCATTCAACATATGGACGGCATTTTGAAATTTGTCATTGGCGATCGCGAAGAGGAAGGCTGGATTCATTTGATGAAACTAAGCGAATCGCAAAGCGGTGAATTGTTCGCAGCCAATACGTCTCGTGACGATATGGCATTTTTATCGTATACGTCGGGGACAACAGGAAATCCAAAAGGAGTTGTCCATACGCACGGCTGGGCCTATGCCCATTTACGCACGGCAGCAACGAACTGGCTATGTATTGAAGAGAATGATGTGGTGTGGGCGACGGCAGGACCTGGATGGCAAAAATGGATTTGGAGCCCGTTTTTATCGGTGCTCGGTTCAGGAGCAACGGGATTTGTCTATTACGGACGATTTGAGCCAGAAAAGTATTTGCAGCTTTTAAGCAAATATGAAGTCAATGTTCTTTGCTGTACGCCAACGGAATATCGCTTAATGGCAAAAGTGCCGACAATCGGCCAGTATCAGTTGCCGCACTTGCATAGTGCCGTATCTGCTGGAGAACCGTTAAATCGGGAAGTGATTGATACATTTGCCAAGCATTTTAACATACAAGTACGCGACGGATATGGACAAACAGAGAATACGCTGCTTGTTGGTGTGATGAAGGGAATGGAAATAAAGCCAGGTTCCATGGGAAAACCGACACCGGGGAATCGTGTCGAGATTGTTAATGAAAATGGGGAGCCTTGTCAAGTTGGAGAAGTAGGAGATATTGCGGTTCATATTGAAACACCGGCTCTGTTTAAGCATTATTATAAAGATCCTGAACGGACAGCCATGCAGTTTCGCGGCGATTACTACATTACGGGAGACAAAGCGAAAAAGGATGAGGACGGTTACTTTTGGTTTGAAGGCCGCGGTGACGATATTATTATCAGCTCGGGCTATACGATTGGACCTTTTGAAGTGGAAGACGCGCTTGTTAAGCATCCAGCTGTCAAAGAGTGCGCTGTTGTTGCCAGCCCAGACGAGATACGCGGACATGTCGTGAAGGCGTTTATTGTGCTGCGTGAAGGCGTGGATGCGAGCGATCCGTCGCTTATTCCAGCTTTGCAGGAGCATGTTAAGCAACTAACCGCACCATATAAGTATCCTCGCAAAATTGAGTTTATTGAAGAATTGCCTAAAACGACGTCCGGAAAAATTCGCCGTGTTGAACTGCGGGAGCGGGAAATGAAGCTAGCACAGCAAAAATAGCGAAGCAGCGCGACATCAACAGATCGATCTTTTGAAGAAAGATAAAGCATTTTCAATAAAAAGGCTGATCTCAAAAATGAGATCAGCCTTTTCAGACTGCTGAAAAACGATTTTGTCAACGACAAAAACGTTTTTTACAGCAAGGTGATTTTATGCTTAAAGAAATGTTCGTTTCACTTTTTCCCAGAATGAATTATCTTTTAAACGAACCGTTTTCACGATGCGGCTGCTTAAAGAAATTTCAATCTTTTCAATATGTTGAATGCTTAACGCTTCATTATCCATGCCAATGATAGGATAATGGTTTCCATCTGGAGAGATTTTTAATGTTAATTTTCGTTGACCGCTTAAAATAAAAGAAGAACCTAGCGTGCGGTAGCGATTATTATTCAATGAAGCAAGTTCGCTGACTTGAATGCACGGCAGAAGAGGATCAACGACCGCTCCATTGACGGACTTATTGTAAGCAGTGCTTCCTGTCGGAGTCGCGACAATGATTCCATCGCCCCGAAACGTTTCAAAATGCAAATCGTCAATAAATACATCCATCACAAATGTTTTAATAATTCCGGAACGGATAGAGCATTCATTTAAGCAAAAAAAGGATGCTGTATCATCAATGGTTACTTGAATAATAGGATATTTACGCACCTCAATTTGCTCATGCGTCATCGCTTCCACCATATGGTCTGTATCGTCGATATGAAAATCGCAATAAAACCCACGTGATGGCAGAGTAGAAATGCCGGCATATAAACAGTCATCCCGAAATCCGCTTTGTCGTACCGCTTGAAGAAACGAGCCGTCATCCCCAATACTGACAATGATATTTGCTTTTCGATGGTCATCCACTACAACGAAATGATTTTGTTCTGCAATTTTGATCAGAGGTTCAACTTGCTTCTTCAGTTGTTCATCGTGTTTATAGAAAAAGTACAAGTGATTTCGCCTTTGTTCCATCATCCATCCTCCAGTTTGCCATATTTTAGTTCATCGATAATTATGGTAAAATAAATAAATCGTACATATAGTTTACCACTTATTTCTTTATGAAAAAAATGATTTGTAAAGGGGGAATGAAGATGAACCGCAAGCGATGGATCGCTTTGGCGATCGCTGTTGTTCTATTTGTTATTTCATCGCTAGTCAGCGTAATTACATCATTTATGACTAAGGATGTAGGGAAATGGTCAGAAGAATGGCTGGCTTTAAGCAATCAAAACTTTGAGGAAGAAGTGCTGGAGGAAGGAAATACAGCGAAGAAAATTGTGGTACTGGAAGTAAATGGGGTTATTGAAGAAGGAGATACAGCAAGCTCTTTATTTTCTTCAGCAGGCTACGATCATCGCAGTTTTTTGCAAATGATTGAGCAGGCTAAAGAGGATGAGACAGTGAAAGCCATCGTGCTGCGTGTCAACTCGCCAGGCGGCGGAGTGGTAGAAAGCGCAGAAATTCATGACCAGCTTCTGAAATTAAGGAAAGAAACGAAAAAACCGGTTTATGTATCGATGGGAGCGATGGCTGCTTCAGGAGGATACTATATCTCTACGGCAGCGGATAAAATTTTCGCAAGTCCTGAAACCATGACAGGTTCGCTCGGGGTTATTATGCAAAATGTGAATTATGAAGAGTTGGCAAAAAAATATGGAGTGGAGTTTGTAACGATCAAAAGCGGACCTTACAAAGATATTATGAGCCCGTCTCGGAAAATGACAGAAGAAGAACAGAAAATTTTACAGTCGCTTATTAACAATTCTTATGACGGGTTTGTCAAAGTCATCTCCGAAGGCAGACATCTTTCGGAAGATGAGGTGCGTAAAATTGCAGATGGCCGCATTTACGATGGTCGCCAAGCTAAACAGTTAAAGCTGATTGATGAATTTGGGTACTTAGATGACACAATTGCAGCCATGAAAAGGGATTACCATTTACAAGGAGCACAAGTTATAAAATATACAAATAATGCTGGCCTCGCATCGCTATTTCACATGCTGGCACCGGCCTTCACATCCAATCATGTTGAAGAGCTTGAACTTGTCCAATTGTTTTCAAAACCGAAATCGCCGCGCCTGATGTATTTATATGTGGAGTAGGAGGAGGGAAAGTGATGGTAGAAGAAAATGCCCACCTTGAAGAAGCGGTCATGGCAACTGTTCCGATCATCCGCTATGCTGGATTTTGGATGCGTTTTTGGGCTTATTTATTTGATTTGCTTATTATAGGAAGCATTAATCGTTTGATTGTGTACCCTTTTTTTCAATGGCTTCATCTTTCATCAGAGGAAACAAGTATGTTTTCTCCGATCGCTGTAGCTACAGCTGTGACGTTTTATGCTTATTTTGTGCTCATGACGAAATATTTTCAACAAACATTGGGAAAGATGGTTTTCGGCTTGAAAGTGGCGAATTTAAACGATCGGCCTTTAACATGGCTAACGGTCTTATTTCGTGAAGTTGTCGGCAAGTTTATTTCTAAGTTTATTTTATTTATCGGCTTTCTTTTTGTGGCGTTCTCTAAGAAAAAACAAGGTTTGCATGATCAAATTGCTGATACGACCGTTATTCATGAGTAACCTGCGCAAGCAGGTTTATTTTTTTGCAATATGGTGACAATGATAGGATGAAAGGGAGTGCGAATCGTGATAGCTATCATCATCATCTCTATCATTATCCTTTTTTTGCTGATTCTTCTGTTTATGAAGCTGTCCATAACGATTCTGTTTCAACATGCGCAAGATAATGATGAATGCCGGATTATATTCAAAACATTTTTTGGACTTATTCGCTATACCATTCTTATTCCTTTAATTAAAGTGGATGAGTCATCCCCGGGAATCGTTTTTTTGCATAAAGAGAAGCTGAACCATCGTTCCGAAAGCCCGGCAAAAAGAAAAAAATATGATCCGCGCGAAATTATTCATAGTTTTAAAGAAACAAGAGACTTTGCCCGGCACGTCATCCATTTGCATGTCATTATTCGAAAATTTATGGCCCGTGTGTCGGTGACGAAGCTGGAATGGAGTACAAACATTGGGACAGGTGATGCCGCGCAAACGGGAATCGCTGTCGGAATCGGCTGGACGTTGAAATATGGAGTTGTTGCACTTGTTAGCAAATTTATGAAATTAAAAACAAAGCCGCTTCTCTCCATTACTCCTTCATTTCAAAAAGCTGTTTCAGAGACAAAAATCACATGTATGATTCATTTTCGAATCGGGTATGCTATGTTAGCAGGAATACGAATTTTGAAATATTGGCGCGGTAATCGTTTAAAACTAAAATCATTCGTCAGCCGTCAGGCAAATGAAAGCTACTAGTAGGAGGAGTTTGTATATGAGCAACCATCCAATCCAAGGATTAATGACAACAGCAATGGAAAACTTAAAGCAAATGATTGATGTGAATACAATCATTGGCGATCCTGTAGAAACGCCAGACGGAAGCGTTATTTTGACCGTTTCAAAAGTAGGATTTGGATTTGCCGCTGGCGGAAGCGAATTTATGCTTGAAGGGAAGCAAAACGGCACAAATACAGCTGTTTCGTCTGCTAACGGAAAGCCAAACGAAGAGCATCCGTTTGGAGGAGGAAGTGGCGGTGGAGTCTCCATTACTCCGATCGCGTTTTTAGTTGTTAACTCTTCTGGGGTGAAGCTGCTTCATCTTGATGAAAATACACATTTGTATGAAAAAATTCTCGATTTCGCTCCACAGGTTATTGAGAAACTTCAGCATATGCTGCGAAGAAATAAAGAAGAAGAGGAAAGACATGAAGTACGGAAAAACGATTTAGGGATTTAATTGAAATCAAAATCGTTGAAAAATTTTCTCATTCCCGGTATGATTACGCTATACATACTTTTACGGGAGGAATTTTTATGGCCAACATCACATTTAAAGGAAATCCGGTTACGCTTATCGGGAATGAAGTGAAAGTGGGCGACAAAGCTCCAGATTTTAAAGTTTTGGCAAATGATTTATCTGAAGTGACTCTTTCGGATACGAAAGGCTCTGTTCGCCTCATCAGCGTTATTCCATCCATTGATACAGGTGTATGCGATGCGCAAACGCGCCGTTTTAACGAAGAAGCGGCAAAGTTAGATAACGTCAAAGTGTTGACGATCAGTGTTGACTTACCATTTGCTCAAAAGCGCTGGTGCGGAGCCAACGGCATTGAGAATGTTCAAGTGCTCTCCGATCATCGCGATGCTTCGTTTGGCCAAGCATACGGTGTGTTAATTAAAGAATTGCGCTTGCTTGCTCGGGCCGTATTCGTTGTTGACAGCAGCGACACAGTCACATACGTCGAGTATGTTTCGGAAGCAACCAACCACCCGAACTATGAAGCGGCTATTGAAGCCGCTAAAGCAGCAAAATAATGAAGAGAAGAAAAGACCTCGATTGGCTTTCGGGGTCTTTTTCATTGCAAAGAAAAACGATCGCTCATACAATAAAAGATTAGATACCCATAAAAGAGGGGGAACAATGATGCATTCACCAATTGAACGCTTGTTTTCGCTGTTCGATCAGACAGCGGTTATTTTGCAGGAAGAGCTGCGGTGTACATACTTAGAAGCTGTAGCAGAAACAGGAGAAAATTTTTTTTATGGCGATGTTCTGCAGGAAGAAGTTAGCGAACTGAATAGGAAGCGATTGAAAAACGAATATCGGCAAATTCAGCTCGAACGCTTCACAAATGAAGAAATTCGCAAAGCCTTTCAGCTCGCTGTATTAAAAGGAATGAAGGAACATACGCAGCCCCATCATCAAATGACTCCAGACGCTGTTAGCTTATTCCTCAGCTATTTAGTCGGCAAATTTATGAACCGCTACTTTGCGTTTACGATTTTCGATCCTGCGGTTGGAACCGCGAATTTGCTGACAGCCGTGCTGAACCATCTGCCAGAAAAACAAGTAAAAAGTTATGGGGGCGACATTGACGATTTACTGATGAAGGTGGCTTATGTCAACGCAAATTTGCAAAAGCATTCGATCCACTTTTTTAATCAAGACAGCCTGCAGCCGCTGTTTGTTGAACCGGTGGATGTGGTTGTGTGCGACTTGCCTATTGGCTATTATCCAAATGATGATAATGCCTCACGCTTTATATTGAAAGCAGAAAAGGGGCATTCGTATGCCCACCATTTATTTATTGAGCAAAGCGTTTCTTATACGAAAGAAGGAGGCTATTTATTTTTCTTAATTCCCAATTCGTTGTTTACTAGCGATCAAGCGGACAAGCTCCATTCGTTTGTGAAAGAATACACGGTAGTACAAGGATTGTTGCAGCTCCCGCTTTCGATGTTCAAAAATGAGCAGGCGGCCAAAAGCATTTTTATTTTGCAAAAGAAAGGCAGCAGCGTAAAGCCTCCTAAAAAAGCCTTGCTTGCTGAGCTTCCTAGCTTTTCAAATAAGCAGGCGATGCAGGGAATGATGCATAAAATCGACGAATGGTTCACAACAGAAAAGCAGGGGCTATAAAAATTCGATCATCCATACACGTGATGCTAGTTGAGCACGGCGCGTTCCAGCTTGATGGCAGGTGATCCAATTTCGAAGGTGGGGCGGCTGAATAAGTCCACTTCACAGAACCATGAATGAGTCTGAAAGCAGTCTTGTGTCTTGTTCCACCTTCGTCACGCAGCCGCGTGACGAAAGGAAAAGGCCAGCCGTTGTGAATGTATATTTGCCTGAAGCTTATGACAAACGCTCGGAAGCGCGATCCGGGCGTTTTTTTATGGTTGATCCATCATAGAATGGATGCTGCTTCCACCGTCCAGAGAGAAATGGCTTAAATAGCACGGAGATGGTTCGGACGACACCTACCAAGCATATCATCGCGTGCTTCAATTTAAAATTTTAGGAATATAAAAACATATTTTCTGCAAACGATTACAATCATGAGAAATGCTTGAAACTATAGTTGAACGAATCGTAAAATGGAGAAGAATTCATCTGTATTCATTCTTTATTATCAAGTAACAAAGGACTATTTTCTAAATATAAGGGAGTTGTTTATCGGAGATGTCGAAAATTATTGCGATTAACGCAGGCAGCTCATCATTGAAATTTCAATTGTTTGATATGCCTAGCGAAACCGTATTAACGAAAGGATTAGTCGAGCGAATCGGCTTTGAAGATGCCGCGTTTACCATTACAGTAAACGGAGAAAAGGTGCAGGAGGTCACACCAATTCCTGATCATGCCGTTGCTGTTAAAATGCTGCTTGATAAACTCATTCGTTTCGAGATCATTCACTCATTTGAAGAAATCGATGGAATAGGCCACCGCATTGTTCATGGCGGCGAAAAGTTCAGCGATTCTGTTTTAATCACGGATGAAGTGCTAAAGGAAATTGAAGAGTTATCCGAGCTTGCGCCTTTGCATAACCCAGCGAATATTATTGGTGTGAAAGCATTTAAAGAAATACTTCCAAACGTCCCAGCAGTAGCGGTGTTCGATACGGCATTTCATCAGACGATGCCAGAGCAGTCGTTTTTATACAGCCTGCCATATGAATATTATACGAAATTTGGAATTCGGAAATATGGCTTTCACGGGACATCTCACAAGTATGTGACGCAGCGGGCAGCTGAACTATTGGGCCGTCCAATTGAGCAGCTTCGTTTAATCTCCTGCCATCTTGGAAACGGAGCGAGCATTGCAGCGGTAGAAGGCGGAAAATCGATTGATACATCGATGGGCTTTACACCGTTGGCAGGGGTAGCGATGGGAACTCGTTCTGGAAATATTGATCCAGCGCTTATTCCTTATATCATGGAGAAAACAGGAAAGACTGCTGAAGAAGTGATCGATGTTTTAAATAAAAGAAGTGGAATGCTTGGAGTTTCCGGTTTTTCAAGCGATTTGCGCGATATTGAAAAGGCTGCGGCGGAAGGAAACGAACGGGCTGAGCTTGCTCTTGAAGTGTTTGCCAATCGCATTCACAAGTATATTGGTTCCTATGCGGCTCGCATGTGCGGTGTGGACGCCATCATTTTTACAGCGGGAATTGGTGAAAACAGTGATGTCGTGCGGGCAAAAGTATTGCGCGGCCTTGAATTTATGGGCGTTTACTGGGATCCGTCGCTCAATAAAGTGCGCGGTAAAGAAGCGTTTATCAGCTATCCTCACTCTCCAGTAAAAGTATTAGTCATTCCAACGAATGAAGAGGTTATGATCGCTCGCGATGTTGTTCGCTTAGCGGATATTGCCTATGTATAAGAAAAAAGCCAGACGTCAACGTCTGGCTTTTTTCAATATAGACATTAATTGAGAAACAGCTGATTTACAATCGTAGCTGTTTTCATTACCCGCCCTCCTTCCTTTATGGCCAATATGGCTATTATGAATGAAAAGGAAAGGTTTGTCGTTCACTTTTTGCTGCTTTGGAACCGTGCCATCCTAAAAATCGTTTCTCCCACTATAACATAGCCCTTAGGAAAAAGGATTTTGAATGATATGATGGAGAATATAAAGGAATGGTTGGCTAGTACCAAAGGAGAGCAAAGATTTTTTATGGATGATTCCATTTTGTGGCTACTAGTCTAGGGGAATGATGAACGGAAGGGAATGAGCTGGATTGATTGCAAGTGTCATAAATCTCTTAGACTGAGCATGCGATATGGTTTCGTGTTCCATCTTATCACACTTAGAAAAAACCACTCGTTTTTTCAACCGCATGAGCTATAAGCCGAATGCTAGAAGAGATAAAAAAGAAAGGAGTTTGTTATGGCTGTATTTGAGCATAAACAGGAAGCACCGAAAGTGGTAAAATGCAAAATTATTACGATCAGTGATACGAGAACTATGGAGACAGATAAGAGCGGAAAAGCGATGTTTGAGCTGCTTCAAGGAGCTGGACATGAGATCGTGGATTATGAAATCGTCAAAGACACAAAAGAAGAGATTCGCCAAGCGGTCTTAGCCGGGTGCCGGCATCCGGAGATCGACGTCGTTTTGACAAACGGCGGAACAGGAATCGCCAAGCGCGATGTGACGATTGAGACGATGAAAGAAATTCTTGATAAAGAAATCGTTGGTTTTGGCGAATTGTTTCGGATGCTCAGCTACACCGAAGATATCGGGTCTGCCGCTATGCTGTCACGCGCCATCGCCGGAGTGGCAAATGATACAGCCATTTTTGCGACGCCGGGCTCGACGGGAGCTGTTCGTCTGGCGATGACGAAATTAATATTGCCGGAATTGCCGCATGTTGTCAGGGAAATAAGAAAGGATGCATGAGAAAAAACGTGCTTATTCACTGAAGCGGACGCTCAGACTGTCGATAAATGCTTTGATCCTGCTTCTTTTGCCTCACTTGTTTATCTTAGGCAGTTCGATTTTGCTATCACCACGATGGGCTGTCCAGAAAATCAACATCTATGAAAGTGGAAAATCATAAAAAGATAAAAGGGCGTCTATAAGCCGATTCTCCAGCTTATAGACGCCCCTTTTTATCTGATTAAGCGTTTTTTTGTTTTTCTATTTCTTGGTTGCGAAGGATGAAGCGTTGGATTTTTCCGCTTGATGTTTTAGGAAGTTCTGCTACAAACTCCACTTCGCGCGGGTATTCATGTTTAGATAAGCGATTTTTAACAAATAAAGATAATTCTTCGGCCAATTCTTTGGTAGGTTCATATGCATTTGCCAATACAACGAAGGCTTTTACAATCTCTCCTTTAAGCGGGTCGGGCTTTCCAACAACAGCTGCTTCTACCACAGCTGGATGCTCGATGAGTGAGCTTTCGACCTCGAAAGGCCCGATGCGGTATCCGGCACTGGAAATGATATCATCTGCTCTCCCTTGGAACCAAAAGTATCCATTTTCATCCTTCAGCGCCAAATCTCCAGTCAGGAACCAATCACCGATCATTCTTTGCGCCGTTTTTTCAGGATCTTTCCAGTAACCGTGGAAAACATTTGGAATCGAATGAGTATGGAACGCAATTTGTCCGACTTCACCCGTTGGTACTTCTTGTCCTTGATCGTCAAGCAAGGCCACTTCAAATCCCGGCAGCGCCCAGCCCATCGATCCCGGCAATATGTCCATATCGAGAGAGTTGAAGTTGCCAATGAGCATCAATGTTTCAGACAATCCGTAGTGATCATGAACGGTGACCCCTAAATTTTTTTGGAAGAAGCGGATGACTTCAGGATTGAGCGGCTCACCGGCAGAACTCATCGCACGGACACGAATATCATACTTTGTGATTAGTTCTTCTCCAGCCGCTACCATCGCTCGATAAGCGGTCGGTGCAAATGCGAAATTGGTAACACCGTATTTTTCCATTAATTCGTAATATGTTTCTGCCTTGAACGGCCCTTCATATAGGACGATTGGCACGCCGAAGCACATTGGTGCAAAGGTGCAAAAGATTAGACCATAGGCCCAGCCAGGGTCAGCTCCTCCTAGAAAAATATCGTCATCCCGTAAATCGACAGCATAGCGCATATACGGATAGATATTGATTAAAAGGTTGTGTGTCCACATCGCTCCTTTTGGCATTCCAGTAGAGCCGGAAGTATATTGAATCGCTAATAAATCGTTGACCGTCATTTTTTCCGTTACATGATCGCTAGATTCTTTTGAAAGCGTTTCCCAAAAATCCCAATCATGAGGTTCAGTAGGGCCATCTATGACAAAGATGTGCTCAAGTGTAGGCGCCTTATCTTTTGTCGGCAGCTTTGCCCGCTGTTCTCGATTCGTTAGGATCGCCTTTGCCTCACAATTATTAATCCGATATTCGACCGCTTGCGGACCGAAGGCAGTAAATAACGGCACATAAACGGCGCCAACTTTCCAAGCAGCGAGAATGTAGACGACTAATGCAGGGTTTTTTGGCAAAAGCGCGCAAACCCGATCCCCTTTTTTAATCCCGATTTTGCGAAAGACATTGGCCATTTGATTGGACCAGTTGCGAAGCTCTTCATATGTAATGATTCGCTTTTCTCCCGAATGGTTTTCATAAAATAATGCAATGCGTTGCGGATCGCCTGCGTAGCGGTCGCAAACTTCATGGGCGACGTTAAAGTATTCCTTCGGATTCCAATCATAATGCTTAAATACATCATCCCAAGAAAAAGATTCGATTAGCGAAGTGTATGATGCCGTCTTTTCCATATAAATCCCCCTCTGTTGCTTCAATTAGTGAAAGTTAATATACAAATAATAATATGAAAAAAATAAATATTCAATATATTTTACAAAAATAAAAAAATGGAGAGGGATGAATGTTTCTGTCTCTCCGATTCGTTCTTTTATTGATGCACCTGCTTTGATACCGTTTGGTTCATTCGATACCAAATCCATAAGTCATTAATGACAGAAGCAAGCTCGGCAATTTCAAAGTTAAGCTGGCATGAACGGGTAAAATTATTTTCATCGCTTAATTGCTCCTGCTTATGATTGATGATTTGTTCGAGTTCAGCGATCCGATCAGGGATCGTTCCGCGGATTTTTTCCCATTCCAATAAGATTTCGTGCTGCTCTTTTTCGCTATATTCTTCCCACTCTTTATCAAGTGAAGGCAACGAAATACCGAGCCGCTGATCATGGATAAAGTAAGCGTTCATCTCTCTCCCTCGCTTTCTTCCTTTTATTTTACAAAAAAGCATAAGCGGGCAACAAGAGAGAAAAGAATAGTATTTTTATACTTTTTGTTGAATAACTATTGAAAAAAATCATAAAAGCTGATAAATTGGTAATGTGAATTTTTGAATATTTATTTAGTTTTAAGTATATTTATGTATATCGAGGGAAGGGGAATCATAATGGCTAATCAAAAAATTGTGTTAGCTTATTCCGGCGGTTTAGATACATCGGTTGCTATTAAGTGGTTACAAGAGCGAGGCTATGATGTTGTCGCGTGCTGCTTAGATGTAGGCGAAGGAAAAGATCTCGATTTTGTGCAAAGTAAAGCCTTAACGGTTGGCGCTATCCAATCATATGTTATCGACGCGAAGGAGGAATTTGCCAACGAGTACGCGCTCGTAGCGTTGCAGGCTCATACGCTTTATGAAGGAAAATATCCGCTTGTCTCTGCTCTGTCGCGTCCATTAATCGCAAAAAAGCTAGTTGAAATTGCCGAGTTGGAAGGTGCGGTAGCGGTTGCTCACGGCTGCACAGGAAAAGGAAATGACCAAGTTCGTTTTGAAGTGTCGATTAAGGCGCTGAACCCGAACTTGGAAGTAGTGGCTCCTGTTCGGGAATGGAGCTGGTCACGCGAAGAAGAGATTGAATATGCGAAAAAGCACGGTATTCCGATTCCAATTGATTTAGATAGCCCGTTTTCTATTGACCAAAACTTATGGGGAAGAAGCAATGAATGCGGTATTCTCGAAGATCCTTGGGCCGCTCCGCCAGAGGAAGCTTATGAGTTAACAGCGGCATTAGAGGATACGCCAGATGTTCCAGAGATCATCGAGATCGGCTTTGAGCAAGGAGTTCCAAAAACGCTAAACGGAAAGCATTATTCGCTTGCTCAATTGATCTTGGAGCTTAATGCGTTGGCTGGTAAGCATGGAGTTGGACGGATTGATCATGTTGAAAACCGCCTTGTCGGCATCAAGTCACGTGAAGTCTATGAATGCCCTGGCGCGATGACGCTTATTAAGGCGCATAAAGAATTAGAGGATTTAACCCTTGTGAAGGAGGTCGCTCATTTTAAACCGTTAATTGAGCAGAAATTAGCGGAAATCATCTATAACGGCTTGTGGTTTTCACCGCTGAAAGATGCGCTTGTTGCATTTTTAAATGAAACGCAGAAAAATGTCACAGGAATTGTGCGCGTCAAATTGTTTAAAGGTCATGCCATCATTGAAGGGCGAAAATCGGAGTTTTCGCTATATGATGAAAAGCTGGCGACATACACAGCGGAAGATGAATTTGATCATCAAGCAGCTGTCGGCTTTATCTCCCTATTTGGCTTGCCAACGAAAGTACACAGCATCGTGAACAGCAAAAAGAAGGTGAATGTGTGAAAAAGCTTTGGGGCGGACGATTTACAAAAACAGCAGAAGAGTGGGTCGACGAGTTCGGTGCGTCGATCCCTTTTGATCAACAGCTCGTTGAAGAAGATATTGAAGGAAGCATTGCACATGTGACGATGCTTGGGAAATGCGGCATTTTGCCCAATGATGATGTCGAGATCATCAAGACTGGTTTGCTTGCGCTTTTAGAAAAAGCAAAACAGGGTCAGCTGGAGTTTTCTGTTGCATATGAGGATATTCATTTGAATATCGAGAAGATGCTGATGGATGAAATTGGTCATGTGGGCGGAAAATTGCATACTGGACGAAGCCGCAACGATCAAGTCGCAACGGATATGCATCTCTATTTGCGTAAACGTGTTACAGAAATGATGGATCTGATGAAAGAGTTGCAAAAGGTGCTTGTTGAAAAAGCAGAGCAACATATTGAAACATTAATTCCAGGATACACACATTTACAGCGGGCGCAGCCAGTTTCATTTGCTCATCACTTGCTTGCTTATTTTTGGATGCTTGAGCGCGACTATGAGCGTTTTGCTGAATCTTTAAAACGCATTAATAAGTCGCCTCTTGGAGCGGGAGCGTTGGCCGGAACGACTTTTCCCATTGATCGCGAGTATGCCGCTGAATTGCTGGGGTTTGATGGAATATATGAAAATAGCATCGATGCGGTGAGCGATCGAGATTTTATTATTGAATTTTTAAGCAACAGTTCGATGTTGATGATGCATCTATCGCGTTTTTGTGAGGAATTGATTCTTTGGTCGAGCCAAGAGTTTCGATTCGTCGAGATGGATGATGCATTTGCCACAGGAAGCAGCATTATGCCGCAGAAGAAAAATCCCGATATGGCAGAGCTCATACGCGGAAAAGTGGGGCGGGTATATGGCAACTTGTTTGGATTGCTAACGGTCATGAAAGGGACACCGCTTGCTTATAATAAAGATATGCAAGAGGATAAAGAAGGAATGTTTGATACGGTCAAAACCGTTATGGGCTCATTAAAAATTTTTGCCGGTATGATTGAAACGATGAAGGTGAATGTGGCGGCTATGGAAGCGGCGACGAAGCAAGATTTTTCAAACGCGACAGAGCTTGCTGACTATTTGGCGGCAAAAGGAGTACCTTTCCGCGAAGCGCATGAAATTGTAGGAAAGCTTGTTTTAACATGCATTGAAAAAGGAATATTTTTAGCTGACTTGCCGCTTGAGGTGTATCAAAAAGCTTCACCTTTGTTTGAATCTGATATTTACGAGGCGCTGAATCCGTACACGGCGGTGGATCGGCGCAACAGCGCTGGAGGGACGGGGTTTGCCGAAGTGCGCAAAGCAGTGGCCAACGCGAAAAAACGGTTGAGTGAAAAAAAGTGATACGAATAAACAAGACCGATCCACAAAAGGTGGATCGGTCTTGGAGTGTTGATAAATGGGATAACAAATCATTGATTCGATCAGCTTGCGCCATGTCAAAGTATGACCGGCTGTCGAAACCGACTCATCATCTGTTTACTTAAGGAGCAATGTTGGAGAAGCCGGTCGCAGCTATACAAATACAGATGGATTTTTCAGCAAAAGCCCCGTCGCTTCCTCTTTATGTCGATTTTTCAACCCGAATCTCTATATAACACTACGGACTATTTTATACTTCCCCAAGCTCTTTTTCCGTTCTGACAACTAACACGTCGCACTTGGCATAGCGAGTAATATGCTCGGAAACACTTCCAATCAATAAACGCTCGACAGCATTTAATCCTGTGGCACCGCAGATGATTAAGTCTGCTTTGTGTTTTGGAGCGATGTCTTTGGCGATTTTTACTTTTGGAGAACCGAATTCAATGTCGACAATGACATGTTCAATTCCAGCTTCTAGAGCTTGCTGTTTATAGTTTTCTAGCAGTTCCTTTGCATATTGCTCAGAACGCTCCACTACTGATTGGCTGTGTGCTTCAACGGCAGCAAATGCGCGAATATCAATAATGTGGGTTAAAATCAAGGATGCTTCGTTGCGTTTGGCGATTTGGATCGCTTTTTTAAACGCCCATTCAGCTTCCTGCGAGCCATCTACAGCGACAACAATCGTTTTATACGTCATTGTCATGTGTCCCCACTCCCCTTTTGGATAGAAATGTTAGTTCTAATTGAAGTATATCATATAGAAAACTAGGAAAACTAGAGCTGTCATAACAATTTTATGAAAAAGGAGTGACAGACAGGCATGGAGGATAAAAAGAAGAACAATGAATGGAATTTATACGATGATGAAGAGGTAGCGCAAGAAATTAGCGAACAAATCATGTCTGCTTATCATAGTGATGGCATTGAACAAGAGCAACCGCATTATCAACCGCAAAGAGAGATAGGAGAATTATAAAAGCCATCATGGCGTATAACGCCATGATGGCTTCAGATTGTTGGCAAACGCTTTTATCCTGCGTCACTGGCCTCGCTTGTCCCGCTCCGCTCATGAGCTTCTTTTGTTCCATTCGCGTCTTCGCTTGGCTTCGTTCCTTGCCTACCAAGCATTTTTGAGCCAGCCTGATAGGAAAAATCACAATCACTGAACGCAATAATGGTAGACAAAATCAATTTTGATTTTGTCTACCACCTGATGCTAGGTGTGTTTCATGGTATGATAAATCTAATGGATGTTTTTTCTTTCGGGATTGTAGTAAAGTAAAATTAGATACTTGTTTATGGGGAGGAGTTTTTCGAGTGCGACATGCCCTCATAACAGCTGGTGCAAAAGGATTGGGACGAAAGGTGACGGAGGTGCTGCTTGAAAAAGGATACTCGGTAACCGTAAACTACCGAAGCGATGAAGCTGCCGTCCATTCACTTCAACAAAAATATGCTTATGTTTCTGAACGGCTGCAATTCGTGAAGGGGGATGTTACAAAAAAAGAAGATTTACATCATTTGGTTGCTCAAGCGCTAGCGAAATTCGGCCGTATCGATTTTTTAATTAATAATGCCGGGCCTTATATTTTCGAACGAAAAAAGCTAGCAGATTATAGTGAGGCAGAATGGTATGAGATGATCGAAGGAAATTTGAGCGCCGTTTTTCATTTGTTTAAAAAAACGATTCCAATTATGAGAAACCAAGGATTTGGCCGCATTATTACGTACGGCTTTCAAGGAGCAGCCAATGCACCAGGCTGGCTTCACCGTTCTGCATTTAGTGCCGCGAAAGTTGGACTGGTTTCCTTAACCAAAACGATTGCGGTAGAGGAAGCGGAATATGGAATTACAGCCAATATGATTTGTCCCGGGAACATATTAGGGGATATGAAAGAGGCGACCATTGCGGAATCAAGAAAGCAAAGAGATGAGATGACGCCGATAGGGCGTTCAGGAACGGGAGAAGATATAGCCCGGATGATTGCATTTTTATGTGAAGAAGATTCGGATATGATTACAGGCTCCATTATTGAAGTGACAGGAGGAATGGATGTCATTCATCGGTATCGTTAATGTGAATAATTTTCCAGCGTTCATTCCATTCTATATAGTACAGATGGAAATACTTTCTTGGTGCGGTTTTTTTAAGAAAAAATTACGACAGCGCTCGTAATGGAGGAGGACGGTTGATGATGAAAATAGGTGTGCCGAAGGAAATTAAAAACAATGAGAATCGTGTGGCGATGACCCCAGCTGGAGTGATGACGCTCGTTCAAGCGGGGCATGAGGTGTATGTAGAAGCAGGAGCTGGAGAAGGATCAGGATTTTTAGATGAGGAATATGAAAAAGCGGGAGCTACGATTGTTAAAACGGCTCAAGACGCTTGGGCGGCAGAAATGGTGATGAAGGTAAAAGAGCCGCTTCCCCAGGAATATCAATATTTTCGAGAAAACTTAATTTTATTTACATATCTCCATTTGGCAGCAGAGCCTGAATTAACGAAAGCTCTTATTGATCACAAAGTAGTCGGGGTTGCCTATGAAACCGTACAGCTTGCTAATGGCTCCTTACCGCTGTTGACGCCGATGAGCGAAGTGGCTGGCCGAATGTCGGTGCAAATTGGCGCGCAATTTTTAGAAAAGCCGCATGGTGGAAAGGGAATCTTATTAGGAAGTGTGCCGGGAGTCAAACGAGGAAAGGTGACGATTATTGGAGGAGGCGTGGCTGGAACGAATGCAGCCAAAATGGCAGTGGGACTCGGCGCAGAAGTCACGATTATTGATGTGAATCCGGAGCGCCTGAGACAGCTTGATGATTTATTTGGCGACCACGTTACGACACTGATGTCAAATATGTATAATATTGCTGCATCTGTTCAAGAATCGGACTTAGTGATTGGAGCGGTACTCATCCCAGGAGCAAAAGCGCCAAAGCTAGTGACCGAAGAGATGATTCGTACCATGTCTCCCGGCTCGGTTGTCGTTGATATTGCCATTGATCAGGGCGGAATTTTTGAAACAACCGATCGTGTCACGACCCATAGTAATCCAACTTATACGAAGCATGGCGTTGTTCATTATGCGGTTGCTAATATGCCAGGGGCTGTTCCACGCACGTCGACCTTTGCCCTGACAAATGTCACCGTGCCGTATGCGCTGCAAATTGCCAATAAAGGGTATCGTCAAGCATGTTTTGATCATCCAGCGCTGTTAAAAGGCATGAATACATTGAACGGTTATGTGACATATGAAGCTGTAGCAAGGGCGCATAACCTCTCATTTCAAGATGCCAAACCTTTGTTAGAGTCAATGTGAAAACAAGCGGCGTTCTCCAACGTGAACGCCGCTTGTTTTTATAATAGGATGAATTCTTTTGGATAATTTGTTAAAATCTCTGCGCCGTTTTCAGTAATCAAGATATCGTCTTCGATGCGCACACCGCCGATGTCCGGAATGTAAATGCCCGGTTCAATTGTAAAGACCATCCCCGGCTCGAGCGGCATCGTATTGGTTGCATTCATCGAAGGATACTCATGAACTTCAATGCCTAATCCGTGCCCGACGCGATGAGTAAAATAAGAACCGTAACCAGCTTGCTCAATCAACTGTCTTGCCGCTTTGTCCACCGCACCAATCTCTGTTCCTGGCTTTGATGCTGCAATAGCAGCGAGCTGGGCGTTTAAGACGGTATGATAAATTTGCTTTTGCTCATCGTTTGGTTGGCCAAACATAACGGTTCGCGTAATATCTGAACAATATCCATCTAAAATAACGCCTAAATCGAATAAGACAAAATCTCCTTTTTGAATAGAGGCTAAGCCTGGGGTGCCATGAGGATCAGCCGTTTTGGCCCCCGTCAATACCATCGTTGCAAACGACATTTGGCGAACGCCCTTTTTCTTCAATTCGTACTCAATGGCGGCAATCACTTCTAATTCTGTTTTGCCTTCAGCAATCGCTTTTACGCCGACTTCCACGCCATAATCAGCGAGAGAAGCTGCTTGCCGTAAAATCGCGATTTCTTGTTCATCTTTAATCATGCGCAGCTGTCGCAATTTTTCCTCTACATTAACGGTTGAGCGCACGGAAAAATAGGTACATAGCTGTTCATATCGTTCAAGAGATAGGTGTGCTTTTTCAATCGCGATATTTTCAACGGTCAAAGATCTTTTGTTCATATGCGTATAAATGTGCTCCCAAGGGTTTTCAATATCGCTGTAGCCGATAATAGAATAAGCCCAACCGGAGCGTTTAGCTTGAGCCACTTCCATTTGTGGACAGACGAGAACGGGCTCATCATTTGGGAAGACGAGCAGCGCTAAAAGCCGTTCATGCGGTTCACTGTAAAATCCGCTTAAGTAAAAGACATTAGCGGTGGATGTAATAAGGGCGAAGGAAAGCTGCTCTTGCTGCATCCAGTTTGAAAGAGATTGAAGTCGTTGGTTCATTGTGTTCCCTTCCTTTTATTTCTATATTTATAAACATCAATCCATCCGTCGCTTTCATTGGCGAGGTGCCCATCAATGACTCAGCATTTGAACAAGAGGTTTATCGCAAGCAAATACTTCGTCGATTTTCTTGTTTTAAAAAGCATGAAGAAAGCGTTTGCGTTAAAATGGTGGATGATTGATGCTCATGAGCAGACTCTATATTTGAGAGTACCAGTAATTTTGCCGTATGTAAACGATTATGCATGATTCTTAAGCGAGTCTATGACTTTGCCAAAGCAGATGCCGTCCGTTCATAATAGTATAAGGACAATAAGTGAATGGATTTTATCTAGCACTGCAGACTAGCGTTTCTGCTTCTTAAGAACACCTGCGGGCCCATCCGTTTGCCTGCTAGGTGTTCATTCGCTACATGAAGAAGGAAATATAAAAGTTTTTGCGAAATATATCAATGAAAGACCTTGTACATAGGAAAGGAGCAGATCAAATTGAAGCTTACGTATCATGGACATTCAGTTGTCAAAATTGAAACGAACGGAAAGACGATTTTCATTGATCCGTTTATTACAGGAAATGGGGCGACGGATCTGAATGCTGACGACGTAAAGGTAGATGTGATTTTGCTGACACATGGGCATAGTGATCATGTAGGCGATACGATTCCGCTTGCGCTTCGCAACAATGCGCTGGTAGTGGCTCCGTTTGAATTGGCTACGTATTTAAGCTGGCAAGGTGTCAATGCGCATCCGATGCATATTGGCGGAGCACGCCAATTTGAATTTGGAAAAGTCAAATTAACCCAAGCCTTCCACGGCTCCAGTTATATTGACGAAAACAAGCAAATCATTTATACGGGAATGCCGTGCGGGATTTTATTCTATGCGGAAGGAAAAACGATTTATCACGCGGGAGATACGGCGCTGTTTTCGGATATGAAGCTGATTGGCGAGCGAAATGAAATCGATGTGGCCTTTTTGCCGATTGGCGACAATTTTACAATGGGACCAGAGGATGCGGCGTTGGCAGCGGACTGGCTGCGTGCCAAAACCGTTGTACCGATTCATTACAACACATTCCCGGTCATTGAGCAAAATCCGCACCAGTTTGTTTCGCTGCTCAAAGAGGGCGTGGGAAAAGTATTACAACCAGGAGAAAGCATGGAATTATAGCGAAAAAAAGGGGCTTTTATCCAAGCTCCTTTTTTGTTTGCGAATCATGTGACTAGCCCTTCATTGAATCGCGCTTCATTCACCTTTATAATAAAAATAGACTTTGGCACAAAGGGTGAAGACATTTGGCGACAAAACATGAGCAAATTTTGCAATATATTGATAGCTTGCCGGTAGGAGAAAAAATTTCTGTTCGGCAAATTGCGAAAGAAATGGGGGTAAGCGAAGGAACGGCTTACCGGGCGATTAAGGATGCGGAAAATAAAGGGTATGTCAGCACGATTGAGCGTGTTGGAACGATTCGAATCGAGAGAAAAAAGAAAGAAAATATTGAGAAGCTCACTTACGCGGAAGTTGTCAATATTGTGGATGGACAAGTGCTAGGAGGACGTGAAGGTCTGTATAAAACGCTCAACCGCTTTGTCATTGGTGCAATGAAACTTGAAGCGATGATGCGTTATACAGGAGCAGGAGATTTATTAATTGTCGGAAACCGGACGAAGGCGCATCAACTTGCGCTAGAAGCAGGTGCGGCCGTGTTGATTACCGGAGGCTTTGATACAGATGATTATGTCAAAAAACTGGCGGACGAGCTGCAGCTGCCCATTATATCGACAAGCTATGATACGTTTACAGTTGCGACGATGATCAATCGTGCGATTTACGATCAGCTCATTAAAAAAGAAATCGTTCTTGTCGAAGATATTTTAATTCCTTTCGAAAAAACGGTATATTTAGAAACCACTGATATAGTCGAAAAGTGGTATCAGCTCAATCGCGAAACGAAGCACAGCCGCTTTCCTGTCGTTGACCATCATTTAAAAGTGCAAGGAATGGTGACATCAAAAGATGTATTAGACTGTGAACGGACGCTGCCGATTGAAAAAGTCATGACGAAATATCCAATTACTGTAAACGGAAAAACGTCGGTTGCCTTTGCCTCACATATTATGGTATGGGAAGGCATTGAATTGTTGCCGGTTGTCGATGACCATAATCGTCTTCAGGGAATTATAAGCAGGCAGGACGTATTAAAGGCGCTGCAAATGATTCAGCGACAGCCGCAAGTCGGGGAAACGATCGATGATCTCATTACAGGCCAATTTCAAGAAGCAGAGCAGCAATCGAAAACAGAAAATGTCTTTCAATGCACGGTAACGCCGCAAATGACGAACTATTTAGGAACGCTATCTTATGGAGTGTTTACAACGATTGTGACGGAAGCGGCGACGCGGGTATTGCGGCTATATAAACGCGGAGATTTAGTGATCGAAAATATTACGATTTATTTTATTAAACCGGTGCAAATTGACAGTATTATTGATATTAAAGCAAGGCTGCTAGAAATTGGCCGGAAATTCGGAAAGGTGGATGTTGAAGTATATCATGACGGAGTGGTTGTAGGAAAAGCATTAATGATGTGCCAGTTAATGGACAGGTAGTTTTTATGGACGGGGGATCATGATCCCCCGTTTTTAGCTGTTTGCTGCGCCTCTTCTATCACCAACGGCAAATAATGCTTATAGGACCGATATCCAGCCCATGCGCTTCCGCTGCCCACCAATAAAAAAATGATTCCGACAATATAGGTGACGGTTGAAGAATGTAAAAAGAATTGGTTGATGCCGAAAAAAAAGACAAATAGGCCGAGAGCTATGCTTGACTTTGCAGAAAGCCATCGCCGTTCGAGCGGGCGCTGGCTACGAAAATATTTCATTTTATAATAGGCATAGAAGGAAAAAGAAAAAATGATGAGAATGACTAGTGCAGGCATGAACGCACCCCTCCATCTTTTGTTTCTCTACCATTGTACATGTTTTTCCCTTATAATGAAAGAAAACTATCGTAAAAGAGGGAACGAATATGAACGAGAAGGCATTGGAAATTTTACAGGTGATTCAGCAATTTGAAACGATCATTATTCACCGCCACGTCCGTCCTGATCCAGATGCATACGGCTCCCAAGGAGGATTGGCGGAAATTCTGAAGGCCTCATTTCCACAAAAAAATGTTTATACAGTAGGAAGAGAAGAAGAATCGCTTAATTTTTTAAGACGGTTGGATCAAATCGATGATCATGTATATAAAAACGCGCTTGTGATTGTATGTGACACGGCGAACCAGGAGCGGATCTGTGATGGGCGCTATCGGTTAGGAAAAAAACTGATTAAAATTGATCATCATCCGAACGAAGATCCGTACGGAGATTTATTGTGGGTCGATACGAACGCCAGCTCGACAAGTGAAATGATTTATGAGTTTTACTTAGCAGGCAAAGAGAAAGGCTTGGTCATGACGAAAGAAGCAGCTCGTTTGATTTACGCTGGGATTGTCGGGGACACGGGACGTTTTCTTTTTTCAAGAACAAGCTCTAAAACATTCCAATATGCAAGCGAACTAGTTGAATACGGCTTTTCATTGACCGATCTATATGATGAGCTATATCGCACAAAAGTGAATATTGCTCATTTAAGCGGATATGTGTTACAAAATTTTCAGCTTTCTCCAAGCGGAGTCGCGTTTGTAAAAATGACAAAAGAACTGCTTGGAAAATATAACGCTTCTCCGTCCGAAGCGTCGCAGCTTGTAAGTCTTCTTGGCAACGTTGATGGAATACAGGCATGGGTCTTTTTTATTGAGGAGGACAAAGAAATTCGTGTTCGCCTCCGTTCAAAAGGAACGATTGTCAATGAAGTAGCAAAAAAATACGGGGGCGGCGGACATCCTTTCGCTGCAGGTGCGTCGATTTATTCTTGGGAGGATGCGGATCGGGTGATTGCTGATTTAGAATTGGCGTGCCAAGCCCATTAATAACTCAAACCGATCTAGAGAAGGTCCGTTTTTTATGTGGTCGGAGATTTTGTCCCCGGCTATAATCCAGCAGTTATCACTTGTTCGTTGTTCGGTGACTTCTTTCTGTTTGTTGAAAGATTTTTTGATTTCCATTTATATTTATGTTGCTGTTTTGGTAGATCGATGTTGCAAGTACTGCTATTAAGGAAAATGACCAAATACAACCAAACGTAATTTTTGTTTAAAAAATATGTCAAGCGTGTTGATGATCCAATAAAAATCAATCGACATTGCTTGATTCCTTACTTTTCTACCGTAGTCGGCAAGCCACTCGCTTGCCGACTGGACATGCAGAAAAGCGTGTGTCTAGCTCAATCATTCCATATTTTTAGTAAAATAATGGATCATCAACACTAGTGAAAAGATATCATCTTTTTTGAAATCCCCTTCATCCTATTTTTATATGGTCATTCTCGATGATATCCTGCTAGCGGTGAACGGGCTTTAGCTTTAATTCAATTGATAATGTAGTGAATAAAAACAGCTCCGTTATTTCAAGTCGATACGTTTGCTCATTGATGGTATAGGTTTTGTTTTCAATCGTCTTTTTTAATAAATCCTTGCTTTGATAGACGGTTTCGATATCTTTGGCGACTAGGTGGGATACATCTTCTTTGACGCTTTCTTCAATATGAAATTTCATATAGGAATCGAGTTTATACTCATTTGCGTTGACAAGCTGGATGCGAATTTCTTGGACGGTCAGCTTTTTTTTGTTCAGTTTGTTTAGTTTAATATAATCTTCCTGCCAAATTTGAATATCGCTGTTTAAATCAGCAATTTTGTCTTGAAGTTCAGTGATCTGGCGCACCTGCTTTTCTTGCAATACACCAAATAAATGTAAAAATATGAACCAGCTTAGGACCGCACCGATCGCGGCGCCGGCAAAAAAACGCTGCCAAGTTTTGTCGCGATAGTATGGAGGAATTCTCATGAAGAAATATGCTCCTGTGTCAGCCATGTAATAATGGTAACACCTGTTTGTGCGCCACCGATCGCGGAAATAATGAGCAGAAACTGCTTGACAATGTCACGTGTTTCTCCTGAAAATAAGCCGCGCTCGACTGTATAAAACGTGTCAAATGTCCCGCCAATTGCGGCTACGACCGCCCAAATTTTTAAATCCATCGCAAAACGATACATGGACGTCAGCGGTGGCTGTCCCATCAGAAATGCCCCGATTCCGCCAATGCCTGCTCCTCCTAAAAGAACTCCAAGAGCAATAAAGTAGCTTTGAATAAACGCCGGTAAAAACGCAAGTTTCGTTCCCATCATCGCCTCATTCCTTTCTTTAAACATATATATGGACGAACAGATATAAGTATGTTTTGCGTTGCCAAAGTTTTGTCGACTATAATGAAGGAAAAGGAGGGAGGAGCATTGTCGTTTGTCCACCTTCATGTACGGAGCGGCTATAGCTTGTTAAAGAGTGCAGTAAAAATTCATGATTTAGTGAAAAAAGCGAGTGAACTGGGTTTTAGGTCGTTAGCTTTAACAGATGAAAACGTACTATACGGGGCGGTGACTTTCTATCAAGAATGCCAAAAATATCAGATTAAACCGATCATCGGTATGATTACACATATTAAAGTGGGAGAGAGGGAAGCGTATCCGCTTGTGCTTTTAGCAAAAAACAATATAGGTTATCGCCATTTAATGAAAATTAGCAGCATCATTCAAACAAGTGAACCTGATGGAATCCCAGAAGAACGGCTTCAGCGTTATAGCAATGAGCTGATCGCCATTTCTCCAGGAAGGGATGGTTATGTTGAGTCATTAGTGAGAAGAAATGAGTTCGAAAAAGCGATCAAGTGTATGGCCTCATATAAACAACTATTTGGAGATGATGCTTTTTATCTGGCGGTTCAACGGCATGGTGTGGAAGAAAAATGGCAGCATGAGCTTGTACAGCTGAGCAAGGCAACGAATACGCCGCTTGTTGCTACCAACGATGTGCGTTACATCGAGAAGGAAGATGCTTTCGTTCACGATTGCTTGCTTGCAATTCAGCAGGGGATGAAACTTCATGATGAAGGAAGGAGAACGCTTGGAAGTGACGAATACTATTTAAAATCAACCGATGAAATGGCGAGCCTGTTTGCTGATTTACCTGAAGCAGTAAGCAATACAGAAAAAATTGCTTCCCT
Source organism: Anoxybacillus sp. UARK-01 (assembly GCF_002075365.1). Lineage (NCBI taxonomy): Bacteria > Bacillati > Bacillota > Bacilli > Caryophanales > Anoxybacillaceae > Anoxybacillus > Anoxybacillus sp. UARK-01. The sequence goes on from NZ_NASY01000042.1 coordinate 142,946, forward strand.
GTGCCAAGTTGACATTGAATTAGGCAGATTGCGGCTTCCTAAATATCCTGTACCAGCAAACGAAAATGTTCATCAGCATTTGGAGCGTCTTTGTTTGAAAGGATTATATGAACGCATCCCGTCTCCATCATCGGAATATCTTGAGCGCCTTCGTTATGAGTTAAAAACGATTGAGGAGATGAATTTTAGCGATTATTTTTTAATTGTCGCTGATTTTATCAGCTTTGCGCGAGAACAAGGAATCACAATGGGACCGGGACGTGGTTCAGCTGCGGGATCGCTTGTGGCCTTTACTCTGTATATTACCCATGTCGACCCTGTTCAGTATGGTTTATTATTTGAGCGTTTTTTGAATCCTGAGCGCGTTTCTCTTCCTGATATTGATATCGATTTTCCAGATGAGCGGCGCGATGAAGTGATTCAGTATGTGGCACGCAAATACGGAACGCAACATGTTGCTCAAATTATTACATTTGGTACATTTGGAGCGCGAGCCGCTATTCGCGATGTCGCTAAGGCCATGGGAGTGCGTCCGGAAGAAATAGAGCAAATCGCAAAGCATATCCCTAACAAAATGGGGATCACACTGCAAGAAGCATATGACCAGGTCCCTTTGTTAAAAAAAGCTGTTCAGACATCGCCAGAGCTGCGAAAAGTCTTTGCTACAGCATTGCGATTGGAAGGGCTTCCACGGCATTCATCCACTCATGCGGCCGGGGTGGTGATAAGCGAACAGCCGCTGTCGGACATCGTACCGTTGCAGCAAGGGCATGGCGACATTTACTTAACTCAATATCCAATGGACGTATTAGAACAGCTTGGTTTGTTGAAAATGGATTTTCTTGGCCTGCGCACTTTAACCTTCATTAGCAATGTGTGCAAGCTGATTTATCAAAAAACAGGGAAATTTGTTGATGTACAAAATGTTCCGCTCCACGATGAACGAACGTTTGCCTTGCTAAGTAGAGGAGATACAACAGGAATTTTTCAATTGGAATCAGAAGGGATCAAAAACGTACTGAAGCAGCTAAGACCGTCGCAATTTGAGGATATTGTCGCCGTCAATGCTTTATATCGTCCGGGACCGATAGACTTTATTCCAATATATATCAAAAGAAAGCATGGGCATGAAGCCGCTGTCTTTCTTCATCCGGACCTTGCACCTATTTTACAGTCAACATACGGGGTCTTGATTTATCAAGAGCAGATTATGCAAATAGCAGCAAAAATGGCTGGCTTTTCATTAGGTCAAGCTGATTTATTGCGGCGAGCGATAGGGAAAAAGAACAAGGAGATTCTTGATCAAGAGCGATCCCGCTTTGTCAAAGGATGTATGGAGAAAGGATATGACAAAACGCTTGCTCATGAACTATACGATTTGATTGTCCGCTTTGCCAATTATGGATTTAACCGAAGCCATGCGGTTGCTTACAGTATGATTTCCTATCAATTGGCCTATTTAAAAGCGCATTATCCGCTATATTTTTATGCGGCTTTATTGACTGTTTCCATTGGAGACGAAGAAAAAGTGAGCTCATGCATACAAGAGATGAGACAACGGAAGATTGTGCTGCTTCCGCCTTCGATTAATCGAAGCTATTATTCATTTTCCATTGAAAACGGATCAATCCGTTATAGTCTTGCAGCGATTAAGCATGTTGGTGCTCAAGCGGTCAACGCGATTATTCAAGAAAGAAAAAAACGTCCGTTTTCCGATTTATTCGATTTTTGTCTTCGCCTATCCAAAAAAACGGTGAATCGGAAAATGATCGAATCTCTCATATTGGCAGGTTGTTTTGATGAATTTGGCATTGAGCGTGCAACATTGCTGGCAAGTGTCGAAGTAGCGATGGAGCATGCTGAACTGATGGGACCATATTATGAGTATGATGAAAGCGATCAATCGATCATAGCCGGACTATCTTTTAAACCAAAATATGTAGAAGCCTCTCCGTTTTCTTTTGACGAAAAGCTTCAATATGAAAAGGATTTGCTTGGTGTGTATGTCTCGCCTCATCCCGTTTTAGCGCATCTTGATCAATTTCAAGCGGCAGGAGCAGTGCCGGTCAGTTCGATCAAAAAAGAGCAAAACGGCTCCTATTTACGGATTGGCGCCTATATTCTTTTGGAGCGCAAGACGAGAACCAAAAAAGGCGAAGAAATGTCGTTTTTGACAGTAAGCGATGAAAGCGGCGAATTGTCCGCTATTGCTTTTCCTGAAGTGTATCATCGCTATCATTCTTCCTTAAAAAAAGGCGAGACTTTGTTGCTGGAAGGAAAAATAGAAGTCCGGCAAGCGGCGATTCATTTCATTATAAAAAAGGTGATTCCGCTCGATGAGCTGGACAAGCCAACGCTTTATTTAAAAATTCGCCCTGATCATATCCACAGCGGAAAAATGGCAAAGCTCAAAACGATTTTGGAGCATCATCACGGTTATGTACCTGTCGTTCTCTATTATGAAAAAGAGCGCAAAACGGTGAAGCTGTCTGACGAATACCAAGTGAACGCTTCTGCTGACTGCCTAGCAGAATTAAAAGCATTGTTAGGAGGCACATATGTTGTGCTAAAATAATGTTTTCTTTACTAATGCTTCATTTTATTATATTGTATAAACGTTAGGTGGTCAGACCAGTTATGGCCGTTTCATAATTATAAGGAATGAATGTATGTGTCTTTGCGTAAAGAGGCCTTATATATTCATAAAGCGCATGAAGGAAAGCGAGAAATGATAGCAGGAGCTTGGATAGCGGAAATGATTCGTTCGCTGAACGGCCGGCCAATGATTTTTGCAATGGCCAATCCGGTTCTGGAAATGATGCCGGAAGAAGCACTTCAAGCAGGAGCTGTTGTCGTTGGAACAGGATGATCAGATGATCCGAATCAAGTCGATCATGTTCTGGCGTTTCCAGGCATCTTCCGAGGTGCTTTAGAGGTTCGGCGCGATAAATGAATGAAAATCGCTGCTGTGGAAGCAGCCGCTTCACTTGTTTCAGAAGATGAATGGCGTACCAGTTGATCCGCGGGTTGCATCGGTTGTTGCAGCTAAGCCAGCGGTGAAGACAGGAGCTGCCCGCATTCGTATGAGTTCTGAAGGAATGGAGAGTAAAACAAGACAAATGCAGCGATGATGTAGGCGAGTGATCATGAAAGGATGACGGAAAAAGTATACGTTGAAATTTTGCAAAGTATTTATCATATTATTGAAGAAGACGGGCTTGTCGCAGGAGATAAAATTCCTTCTGAGCGGGAATTGTCCGAAAGGCTGAAGGTGGGGCGTTCCTCTGTAAGGGAAGCGCTCCGCTCCCTTGAATTTCTTGGGCTTATTGAAACGAGACGCGGAGAAGGAACCTATTTAAAGAAATTTGGTGAGCATCAGTTCATTCAATTGCTAGGCATGTTTATTTTACAAGAAAAAAAAGCCAATGCTGACCTCGTGGAAACAAAGCAGCTGATCGAACAGCTTGGCTTGACGCTAGCATGTGAGCGCAGGACGAAAGAACAGCTGAATGAGCTTAAAGCGATGATTGATCAACATTCCATTGACTATGAAACATTTTTTCAGTGGGTATTTCAAGTAGGAAATAATTATTTGCTTGAACGGATTTGGCGAGTTCTAAGCGATTTTTTCCAGCTTCATCATGATACACGATTGTTTCCGCTTGCTTTTTACCAGCAAATGCACATCGTTTTAGAAAAGCAACAGCTTCCTGATGCTCTCAAATTGTTGACCGAGAATACGGCCACACCATTATACCGATTGCCAAAGGAGGGAACACCCTTTGCTTAAAGAGCTATTTACAAAAAAGAAAAAATATGCTTCTGTTCCTTCAGAGCAAGTAAAACAAGACGTTCCTGAAGGAATTATGACAAAATGTCCAAAATGCAAAAAAATTATGTATACAAAAGAGCTAATGAAAAATTTGCGTGTTTGCATGAGTTGCGGCTACCATCATCCTCTGCCAGCGCGCGAACGCATTGATAGCTTGCTTGATGAAGGAAGCTTTCAGGAATACGATTCAGAAATGATTTCCGAAAATCCGCTCCAGTTCCCTGATTATCTTGAAAAATTGGAGGCAGATCGCCGCAAATCGCAATTAAACGAAGCAGTTGTGACAGGAACGGGAACATTAAATGAACGCCCTCTTGTCATTGCTGTTATGGACTCAGCGTTTCGTATGGGAAGTATGGGATCCGTTGTCGGTGAAAAAATTGCGCGAGCGGTCGAAAAAGCAAGGGAGCTTCAGGTGCCATTTGTCATTTTTACCGCTTCCGGGGGAGCACGTATGCAAGAGGGAGTGCTGAGCCTGATGCAAATGGCGAAAACGAGCGCGGCATTAAAGCGGTTTAGCGATGACGGCGGGCTGATCATTTCGATTATGACCCATCCAACAACGGGAGGAGTATCGGCAAGCTTTGCTTCACTTGGCGATTATAATTTTGCTGAGCCTGGCGCATTAATTGGATTTGCCGGCCGCCGGGTCATTGAGCAAACCGTGCGCGAGGAGCTGCCGGAAGACTTTCAAACAGCGGAATTTTTACTTAAGCATGGACAGCTTGATGCGGTGATCCATCGGCACGAATTAAAGGAGACGTTAGCGAATGTGCTTGATATTCATCAGACAGGAGGCGATGGCGAATGGTGGGCGAATTAGAATTTGAAAAACCGCTGATTGAATTGCGCAAGAAAATTAGCGAATTAAAAGAGTTCACTCAAACAGCCGATGTAGATTTATCGGCGGAAATTGAAAAGCTCGAGGCGAGACTTGAAAAGCTAGAAAATGAAACATACGCAAATTTAACGCCATGGGATCGCGTACAAATTGCTCGTCATCCGAATCGGCCAACGACGCTTGATTATATTGAACGGCTGTTTACCAATTTTTTAGAATGCCATGGAGATCGCTTGTTTGGCGATGACGAAGCGATCGTTGGAGGAATTGCGAAATATCATGGCCTTCCTGTAACTGTAATTGGTCATCAGCGCGGCAAAGATACGAAGGAAAACATTCGCCGCAATTTTGGGATGCCTCATCCGGAAGGATATCGCAAAGCCTTACGTCTGATGAAACAAGCGGAAAAATTTAATCGTCCGATTATTTGTTTTATTGATACAAAAGGTGCCTATCCAGGAAAAGCCGCAGAAGAACGCGGACAGAGTGAAGCAATTGCAAGAAATTTATTTGAAATGGCAGGATTGACGGTGCCGGTGGTTTGCATTGTGATCGGTGAGGGGGGAAGCGGCGGCGCTTTGGCGCTTGGTGTCGGCAACCATATTCATATGTTGGAGAATTCAACGTACTCAGTCATTTCTCCAGAAGGAGCCGCCGCGATTTTATGGAAGGATGCGTCGCTTGCAAAACGGGCTGCTGAAACGATGAAGATTACTGCTGCTGACCTGCAAAAGCTTGGAGTCATCGATGAAATTATTCCTGAAGTTCGCGGTGGCGCTCATCGCAACTTAGATGAGCAAGCCCAATCGATTGATGCGGTGCTGAAGCAATCTTTGCAGGAGCTCCTTCCATTAGACGGCCTGGCTCTTGTCGAACAGCGCTATCGAAAATTTAGACAAATCGGTCAAATTGCTTTTTCAGAAGATTATTTAGAAGTAAAATAAAAATAGAAACGAAGCTGTCTCATCGATTGGGACAGCTTTTTGCCTATCAAAATTGAACGATATCCATCGAGCAGCCTCTCCCTTCGAAACCACGTGTAGGTGAGAGAGGTTCATTCAGGGCAAACTAAGAGTTTTCTATTGTTTTCAGCTACTCTTCATGGTATTTTATACAATGTATGAGGTCGGACATCTTAAGGGGTATGGAAAGATCGATGAACATGAGGTGAGCAAAATGAAGAGAATAGGTGTGTTAACAAGCGGCGGCGATTCACCAGGAATGAATGCGGCGATTCGTGCAGTTGTGCGTAAAGCCATTTATCACGGATTAGAGGTTTTTGGTATTTACCACGGGTACGCAGGACTCATTGAAGGAAAAATTAAGAAACTAGAAATCGGCGATGTAGGGGATATTATTCATCGCGGAGGAACGATGCTTTATACAGCACGCTGCCCGGAATTTAAAACACTTGAGGGACAGCTGAAAGGAATTGAACAGTTGCAAAAGCATGGAATCGAAGGGCTGGTTGTTATTGGAGGAGACGGTTCCTATCAAGGGGCAAAAAAGCTTACCGAACACGGATACCCATGTGTAGGGGTGCCGGGAACAATCGATAATGATATACCTGGAACGGATTTTACCATCGGTTTTGATACAGCATTAAATACCGTGATTGATGCAATCGACAAAATTCGCGATACAGCCACCTCTCATGAACGCACATATGTGATTGAAGTCATGGGACGTCATGCTGGCGATATCGCTCTTTGGGCGGGGCTGGCAGGCGGTGCTGAATCGATTTTAATCCCAGAAGCAGACTATGATATGAATGATATCGTCGCCCGTTTAAAACGAGGACATGAACGCGGGAAAAAACATAGTATTATTATTGTCGCAGAAGGTGTCGGAAGCGGAGTCGAATTCGGCAGCAAAATTCAAGAGGCGACCGGGTTTGAAACGCGTGTAACGGTATTGGGACATGTACAGAGAGGCGGTTCTCCGACCGCATTCGATCGCGTATTAGCAAGCCGTTTAGGAGCGCGCGCAGTCGAGCTGCTGCTTGAAGGACAAGGGGGCCGCTGTGTCGGCATTCAAAATAATCAGCTAGTGGATCACGATATCATCGAAGCATTATCGCACAAGCATACGATTGAGCCAAAAATGTACCAATTGTCAAAAGAACTTTCCATCTAGAAAGCGTGGTATCGTTACCATAAAGATGGATGAAAGGGAGAATGCAAAAATGCGGAAAACGAAAATTGTTTGTACGATAGGTCCCGCAAGCGAAAGTGTTGAAACGCTTATTGAGCTTATTGAAGCAGGAATGAATGTGGCGCGTTTGAATTTTTCGCACGGAGATTATGTAGAGCACGGACAACGAATAAAAAATATTCGTGAAGCAGCTAAGCAGACAAGAAAAACAGTAGCGATTCTTCTTGATACAAAAGGCCCGGAAATCCGTACGCACAATATGAAAAATGGGGCGATTGAATTAAAAGAAAACTCGCAAATTATCATCTCGATGGATGAAGTGCTAGGAACAGAGGAAAAATTCTCTGTCACGTATGAAGGGCTCATGAACGATGTTGATTTGGGCGATAAGATTTTGCTTGATGACGGTTTAATTGCTCTTGAAGTAATCGCTGTTCATAAACAGGAACGAGAAATTGTCGCGAAAGTATTAAACAGCGGCATCCTGAAAAATAAAAAAGGGGTCAATGTTCCAGGAGTTCGCGTCAATTTGCCTGGCATTACCGATAAAGACCGCCAAGATATTTTGTTCGGCATCGAAGAAGGAATTGACTTTATTGCTGCTTCTTTTGTGCGCCGCGCTTCAGATGTGCTTGAGATTCGTGAATTGCTTGAGGCGCAAAATGCGCTGGATATAAAAATCATTGCCAAAATTGAAAATCAAGAGGGCGTCGATAATATTGATGAAATTCTTGAAGTGGCAGACGGATTGATGGTGGCTCGCGGCGATTTAGGAGTTGAGATTCCGGCAGAAGAGGTTCCGCTTGTACAAAAAGAGCTAATCAAGAAATGTAACGCTCTTGGCAAACCAGTCATTACTGCGACACAAATGTTGGACTCCATGCAGCGCAATCCGCGGCCAACGCGAGCGGAAGCAAGCGATGTCGCGAATGCCATTTTAGACGGAACAGACGCGATTATGCTGTCAGGAGAAACAGCGGCAGGGCATTATCCGGTCGAAGCTGTAAAAACGATGCATCGCATTGCCTTGCGCACAGAGCAAGCGTTGCAGTATCGTGATTTGTTAGTACAGCGAACAAAAGAGAGCGGTACGACGATTACGGATGCGATCGGCCAATCGGTTGCTCATACGGCTCTAAATCTGGATGTGGCAGCTATTGTCACGCCGACTGTTAGCGGGCAAACCGCACGGATGATTTCGAAGTATCGACCAAAAGCGCCGATTATGGCTGTTACATCAAGCGAAGCTGTGTCAAGAAAACTTGCGCTTGCTTGGGGAGTATATACACAAGTAGCACCGCACGTTAATTCGACCGATGAAATGCTTGATATTGCTGTGGAAGCTGCCGTAAAATCCGGCATCGCTAAACACGGTGATCTAGTGGTGATTACTGCGGGCGTGCCGATTGGAGAAACGGGTTCAACCAACTTAATGAAAGTGCATGTCATTGGTGACATCATTGCGAAAGGACAAGGCATCGGCCGCAAATCAGCTTTTGGAAAAGCGGTAATTGCTAAAACGGCAGAGGAAGCAAAGGAGAAAATGGTCGAGGGCGGCATCCTAGTCACATATAACACGGATGCTGATATGATTGAAGAGCTTGGAAAAGCGGCCGCCATTATTACTGAAGAAGGCGGTTTAACAAGCCATGCTGCTGTTGTTGGACTAAGTCTTGGCATTCCGGTCATTGTTGGAGTAGCAAATGCTACATCTATCTTAAAAGATGGTCAAGAAATCACAGTGGATCCGGGTTTCGGCGCCATCTATCAAGGACATGCAAGCGTGTTATAAGCTATAATAAAACAGAGAAGTCCAAATCTTCTCTGTTTTTATTTTTTCCAAGGAAGGATGGAGCCAAATGAAAATCTTGGTGGTGCTGTTTATTCTTATTCCAGCTCTTGAGATCTCTTTATTTGTCCTGTTCAGTCACCTAGTTGGAGTCTGGCTGACGATTGCTTGTATCGCGATGACCGGCATCGGTGGAGTGTGGTTAGCGAAGCGTCAAGGGTTGACTTTGCTTCAGGAAGCAAGATGGGAACTAATGCATGGGCGTCTTCCAAACGGGGCATTGTTGGATGGAATATGCGTATTAGCAGGCGGCTTTTTATTATTAGTACCAGGCTTTCTGACTGATGTCATTGGCTCCCTTCTGCTTTTTCCAGCTACAAGAAGGATGGCCAAACCCATCATCGCCCGCTGGCTAAAAACGTTGATTGAAACCAAAACATTTTTTTATGTAAGAAGATAAGAGAGCCCTTCTATGTACGAAAAGAAGGGCTCTTCAAACTGTTGATAAGTGCTTCTAATTGAGAGGAACGGATGCTTAAAATAGAGATAGACAAAGGCAACAAGGACTTTGTCTACCAGTGATCTTATGTGCTAGGTTTTCCTTTAATAAACTGCCAAATGTCACGGAATACATTGGCACTATGCAAAGCACGAATAATGACAAGGAGCACCGGGCCCGCAATAAGGCCCAGAAACCCGAGCAATTTAAAGCCAACAAATAAAGCAATTAATGTGGCAAGCGGATCAAGACCAATCGAGGATGATAAAACTTTAGGTTCCATAATTTGTCGTTGAACAAGTACAACGATATACAAAACGCCCAACCCGATGGCGAAGGGAACGTCTCCACTGACAGCGGAGTATATAATCCATGGAACAAAGACAATTCCTGTTCCTAGATAAGGCAAAATATCAACGATACCGATAATAAGCGAAATGGTAATCGCGTAATCGACCCGTAAAATCAGGAGGCCAATTAGAACAATGACGGTTGTAATCGAAATGAGCGTCGCTTGTGCTTTAATAAAACCAAACAGCGCCTTTTTTAAATTCATAAATACGGTACGTCCGCTCGTTTGCGCTTTAGCCGGCAATAAACGCTGAGCAGCGCCGCTCCAGCGATACCAATCTTTACTAATAAAAAATGTAGCCAGCAATGAAAAGATAATGACAGTTGCTGCATTTGGCAGCCAGCCGATCAGCTGTGGAATGTTTTGTAGCACATTTTGCACAAATGCGCCGACGGTTGTTGCCACTTTTGTGCCTACCGCTTGAATGTTGTTCATAATGGTATCTTGTTGGCTTGCATCTAGGCTTTTGAATAAAGTGGCCCAATCTTTATATATTGGGATAATTTGGCTAGCAAAAAAGTCCTCAATATAGAAAACTAACGTTTGGAAATGGGTCGGCACTACCGCTGCTAAATATTGAGTGCCCGATACAATCTCGGCGATCAGCAACGTAACCAATCCTGCCAAGACAGCAAACAATAGAACTAATATGAAAATAACCGCTAAAGATCTCGGCATTTTTGCTTTTTTTTCTAAGTAGTTGACTAATGGGTTAATCATAAATGCAATAAAAAAAGCAATAATAAAGGGATATGTAACGGTTGCCGCATAATAAATAGCAGTGATGCCCAGTACAGCAGCCGCAACGACAAAAAGAAAGCGAAGAATGCTATATAAGTGGTTATGGGACAAAATTCCACCTCCGAAATTCTTCTATAAATATTATATAGATATCACTTCATATTCGTATGGACATGAAGCTCATGTTGTTTTTACACAGCCGAGTCACTGAACATCAAATCGCTTCACAGGCTCGTAGATGGAGCTGATAGCGGCGTTGCGTTGTTGCTATTCGTTCGCGTGGCGTAAAGGTAAGTCATGAGACTCTTCTGTATAGTACTATATTACAATTTATATACGCTAATGAAAAGCGAGAGGTTTCAATTTATTCATAGAAAGGAAGAGGATCTTGTTGAATCAATCTGTATTATTTTTACTCATTTTATTATTTATTGGCATGATAGCCAAAAATCATTCACTCATTATTGCGGTCGGTGTACTGCTGGGGATTAAGCTGATCGGATTGGAAGGAAAGTGGCTGCCGGTTATTCAGGCAAAAGGAATTAATTGGGGAGTGACAGTGATTACAATTGCCGTGCTTGCGCCAATTGCGACAGGGGAAATTGGATTTAAGCAGCTTGGTGCTTCGCTTCAGTCGCTATCTGCTTGGATCGCGCTTTTGTCTGGCGTATTTGTTGCTTTAATAGCTAAAGGAGGAGTGACGCTGTTGTCCACGGATCCGCATATGACCGCCGCTCTTGTGCTTGGCACGATTATTGCCGTCTCTCTTTTCCACGGCGTAGCTGTCGGTCCGCTGATTGGCGCAGGCATTGCGTATATGGTTATGAAGGTGATAGAATATTTATGAAAATCATTTTTTTATGATAATATTATAGAGAATAAGTCGTTTTGATTCACAAAAGTCAGATAATTGTTTATAATATAGACAACAGCCCTTTTCTTTTATATTTATTTTCATCATTTATACATGTTTGTAGATATTCATACTGTCACGTAGCAGATGAATAAGGGCAGTATGAATACAATATAAAATGTAAGCATTTTCTTTATGGACTTTTATTCAATGATTTTGAGCAAGCGCTCGCTCTCGGATGATGTACTGCAATGGGAGAAGGGGAATTTTTAGAGAAAAGGAGAGATGTATATGACAGTAACACGAGGTCTAGAAGGGGTTGTCGCAACGACGTCCAGCATCAGCTCAATTATTGATGACACATTAACATATGTGGGCTACGATATTGACGATTTGGCAGAAAATGCGACGTTTGAGGAGGTTGTTTATCTGCTTTGGCATCGTGAGCTTCCGACAAGGCAGCAACTAGAAGAATTACGGAAGCAACTGGCAGAAAATGCAACCATTCCATCTGAAATTATTGAGCATTTCAAATTGTATCCAATTGAGAAAGTACATCCAATGGCAGCGCTGCGTACAGCCATTTCTTTGTTAGGTTTATATGATGAAGAAGCTGACATCATGGATGCGGAAGCAAATTATCGCAAAGCGATTCGTTTGCAAGCAAAAATTCCGACAATTGTGACAGCTTTTTCTCGTATTCGTAAAGGGTTAGATCCTGTGGCCCCACGCCCTGATTTAGGCTTTGCTGCGAATTTTTTGTATATGTTGACAGGCAGCGAACCAAATGAAACCGCTGTCGAAGCATTTGATAAAGCGCTTGTATTGCATGCGGATCATGAATTAAATGCATCGACATTTACAGCGCGAGTCTGTGTAGCGACGCTGTCTGACATCTATTCTGGAATTACAGCTGCGATCGGCGCGTTAAAAGGGCCGCTTCATGGCGGTGCAAATGAAGCCGTTATGAAAATGCTTACAGAAATCGGCACCGTTGAGAATGTGGAACCATATGTTCAGAAAAAATTAGCAAACAAAGAAAAAATCATGGGCTTTGGCCATCGCGTTTACCGCAAAGGTGATCCGCGTGCTAAACATCTGAAGAAAATGTCAGAGAAGCTTACAAAGCTTGTTGGACAGCCGCATTGGTATGAAATGTCGGTAAAAATTGAGGAAATCATGAATTCAACAAAACCGTTGCCGCCGAACGTTGACTTTTATTCTGCATCGGTTTACCATTGTTTAGGAATTGATCATGATTTATTCACGCCGATTTTTGCTGTAAGCCGGATGTCAGGTTGGCTCGCACATATTTTAGAGCAGTATGAGAACAACCGTCTCATTCGTCCGCGTGCTGAGTATACTGGACCGGCGAAACAAGTTTATGTTCCGATTGAACAAAGAGGCTAACTTTAGGGAAACAGGGCGTGAAGATGGCTATACATGTTCTCGCCCTTCACATTAATACATTGGAGGTTGTTACAAGTGGTTCAAGGTGAAAAAATTACAGTCACAAACGGTGTGTTAAACGTACCAAACAATCCGATTATCCCTTTCATTGAAGGTGATGGGACAGGCCCTGATATTTGGGCGGCAGCCTCCCGCGTGCTAGAAGCTGCGGTTGAAAAAGCCTATAAAGGAGAAAAGAAAATTGCTTGGAAAGAAGTTCTTGCTGGCGAAAAAGCATATAAGCTAACGGGAGAATGGCTGCCTCAAGAAACGCTTGATGTGATTCGCGAATACATAATTGCCATTAAAGGCCCATTAACGACCCCTGTCGGCGGAGGGATTCGTTCATTGAATGTCGCGCTTCGTCAAGAGCTTGATTTGTTTGTTTGCTTGCGCCCAGTCCGTTACTTCAATGGCGTGCCTTCTCCAGTGAAACGTCCTGAAGATACGGATATGGTTATTTTCCGTGAAAATACAGAAGATATTTATGCCGGAATTGAGTATGCCAAAGGCACTGAAGAAGTGAAAAAAGTGATTCACTTTTTGCAAAATGAAATGGGCGTTCGTAAAATTCGCTTCCCGGAAACATCTGGTATCGGTATTAAGCCGATTTCCGAGGAGGGAACTAAACGTCTCGTTCGAGCAGCCATCAACTATGCTATCGAGCACGGCCGCAAGTCTGTTACGCTCGTACATAAAGGAAACATTATGAAATTTACGGAAGGCGCATTTAAAAACTGGGGCTATGAGCTTGCAGAGCAAGAATTTGGAGATAAAGTCTTTACATGGGCGGAATATGATCGCATCGTTGAAGCGGAAGGAAAAGAGGCTGCAAATAAAGCTCAGGCTGAAGCGGAAGCAGCAGGAAAAATTATCGTTAAAGATGCGATTGCTGATATTTTCTTGCAACAAATTTTAACGCGTCCACGTGAGTTTGATGTTGTCGCAACCATGAATTTGAACGGTGACTATATTTCAGATGCCTTGGCAGCTCAAGTAGGAGGTATTGGCATTGCTCCAGGTGCAAATATTAACTATGAAACAGGGCATGCCATCTTTGAAGCGACTCATGGCACGGCTCCAAAATATGCAGGATTAGACAAAGTAAATCCATCCTCTGTTATTTTGTCAGGCGTCATGATGTTTGAGCACCTTGGCTGGAATGAAGCGGCTAAGCTGATTATTGAATCCATGGAGAAAACAATTGCTTCGAAAGTCGTCACCTACGATTTCGCCCGTCTGATGGAAGGAGCAACAGAAGTGAAGTGCTCTGAGTTTGCTGATGCATTGATCCGTAATATGGGAGAATAATAGAGGGGAGACGGTAACAAATGGCGGTTAAACGTAAAAAAATATCTGTGATTGGTGCAGGGTTTACGGGGGCGACAACGGCATTTATTTTAGCGCAAAAAGAACTTGGGGATGTTGTCCTTGTGGATATTCCACAATTGGAAAATCCGACTAAAGGAAAAGCGCTTGATATGCTTGAATCCAGCCCTGTACTAGGCTTTGACGCCAACATTATCGGTACATCTGATTACGCCGATACAGCGGATTCCGATATCGTGGTCATCACAGCAGGTATTGCCCGTAAACCGGGAATGAGCCGGGACGATCTTGTTACAACCAATCAAAAAATCATGAAGGCTGTAACCCAGGAAATCGTTAAATATTCTCCGAATTGTTATATTATTGTGCTGACAAATCCTGTTGATGCGATGACATATACCGTGTACAAAGAGTCTGGCTTTCCGAAAAACCGTGTGATTGGCCAATCAGGTGTGCTTGATACAGCACGTTTCCGCACATTTGTTGCACAGGAATTAAACCTTTCTGTGAAAGATATTACTGGTTTTGTGTTAGGCGGCCATGGGGATGATATGGTTCCGCTTGTGCGTTATTCGTATGCTGGCGGTATTCCGCTTGAAACGCTCATTCCGAAAGAACGGTTAGATGCGATTGTGGAGCGCACGCGCAAAGGCGGCGGTGAAATCGTCAATCTGCTCGGAAACGGCAGTGCGTATTACGCTCCCGCTGCTTCTCTCGCTGAAATGGTTGAAGCGATTCTCAAAGACCAACGCCGTGTGCTTCCGGCTATTGCTTATCTTGAAGGAGAATACGGCTATGCAGGCATTTATTTGGGAGTACCAACTATTTTAGGCGGAAATGGAATCGAGAAAGTGATTGAGTTAGAGCTGACGGATGAAGAGAAACAGGCTCTTGCCAAGTCGGTTGAATCTGTAAAAAATGTGATGAAGGTATTGGAATAATGAAGCGTGCAAGCATTCGGGATTTTTTCTCGAATGTTTGCTTCTACGACAACTTGGAAGCGCTTTCTGAACAAAGGGGTGTAAATCATGCTTAAAAAACGAAAACTAGGGAGAAATATATCAGAAATCACGGTTGGAGAAAAGTTAGTGATTAATTCAAAAATCGAGGATAAAGATTTGTTGCTTTATCTTGGATTAACAGACGATTCGAATCCTTTATATATTCAGCATGACTATGCTTCACAAACACCGCTGAAGAAACCGATTGTCCCAACGGTTATGCTGACGGGAATGATCACATCTGCTATCTCCAAATATTTGCCTGGTCCTGGAAGTCATATCAAGAAGCATTATCTTGATTTTTTGAAACCTGTTTATCATTACGAGAATTTACAATTTTTATTTGAAGTGCAAGATGTCAATGCAGAAGATCATTCGATTATCATTGCTGTTGAGGCGCTTCGCGATGAAACAGAAAAGGTGTTGGAGGGCACGGTGACGGTTTGTCCTCCGTATGCGATCTCCGTGTTAGACAGCCGTTTCTTGGAAAACTTTTGATTCCTTCCTGTTTTAGAAAAGAAGCGGTTTTTTGAAAAGAGAATGATATGCTTGTCGTTTGAGCGATTCGTTTCTTGAAATAGAGGAGCGAATCTTTTTTTGTGGTGAAAGGGTGCTTTAGCTTTTATAAAACTGGATTCATAAAAGGCGGTGTCGATAAATTCAATAGGCGTTATAAGCAGGATGGCTCATAAAAAGGATTTATAGTATGGTATAATAATGAAGAGATCTTTTTTATGGAGGAAAATATGGGCAAAAAAGTGTTGGTTGTTGATGATGAGCCATCCATTGTAACGCTTTTGCAGTATAATTTAGAACAAGCAGGATTTGAAGTGATTACTGCAAATGATGGAGAAGAAGGAATGAAAAAAGCAGTTCGCGAGCAACCCGATTTAATGATTCTTGATTTAATGCTTCCGAAAATGGATGGAATCGAGGTTTGCAAGCAGCTGCGCCAACAAAAAATCATGCTTCCCATTTTAATGCTGACGGCAAAGGACGATGAATTCGATAAAGTGTTAGGCTTGGAGCTTGGAGCCGATGATTACATGACAAAGCCTTTTAGTCCGCGCGAGGTATTGGCGCGCATCAAGGCGATTTTACGACGAATTCCATCGCAGCAAGGGCATGAAGAAGCGGAAGATCCTCATAAAATTCGTATTGCTGATTTAGAAATTCTTCCTGAACATTATGAAGCCTATTTTCAAGGGGAGCGTCTTGAGTTAACACCGAAAGAGTTTGAATTACTTGTTTATTTGGCCAAGCATAAAGGGAGGGTACTGACGCGCGATCAGCTGCTTAGCGCTGTATGGAACTATGATTTTGCTGGCGATACCCGCATCGTTGATGTACACATCAGCCATTTGCGTGAAAAAATTGAGCAAAATACAAAAAAACCGGTATATATTAAAACCATTCGCGGTTTAGGATATAAACTTGAGGAGCCGAAAATGGATGTCTAGTCCTCGTTCACGGCTTTTATTTGCTCTTGTTTCTTTGATTGTAACCGTTCTGATTTGTCTTGGTCTTTTGCTTGGTCAACTATTTAAAGATTTTTATTTAGAGACCATGAACAAGCGAATTGAAAAAGAAGCAGAAATGATCGCTCTTTTGCTTGAACGGCAAAATATCGATGTGGTTCGATCGCAAATGGCAGATATGAGCGAAACGTTAGCCTCTCGTATTACCGTGCTCGATAACCAAGAGCGGACGCTGCTAGATACCGGGCGCCTTGCTAATATTAGCGATCGCGCTCATGAACAAATTGTGCGCGATATTTTGCACAGCAAGAAAAGAAATCATCCTTCTATTATTGAAGAAAAACAAGATGTTTACTATTACATCGTGCCGTTTTCAAAAAACGGAAAAAATGGTGGCTATGTTATTTTAAGCTCTCCTGTCAACTCTCTAAAAAAAATTAACCAACAAATTTGGGGAGTATTAATTAGCAGTTTAGGAACCGCGTTAATTGTGATTATTTTTCTAGGTCTTAAAATCGCTGATCATTATATGAAGCCGATTGAGGCAGCGACAACGGTGGCGTTTGAGTTGGCGCGCGGCAACTATAAGGCAAGAGTTTATGAAACGCGTAGTGATGAAACGGGGATGCTCAGCCAGTCCATTAATATTTTGGCGCGCAATTTGCAAGAAATGAATAAAATTCAAGAAATGCAAACGGACCGTTTGCATACGTTGATTGAAAATGTCGGCAGCGGCCTGATTCTGATTGACAGCCGCGGCTACATTAATCTTGTCAATCGATCCTATAAAGAAATTTTCCACATTCGTCCTGTTGATTATTTACATCGTCTGTATACGGAAGCTTTCTCTCATCAAGAAATCATTGAGCTCGTCAACGAAATTTTTATGAAGGAAACCAAAGTGCGCAAACAGCTTGTTTTGACAATCGATATTGAGCGAAAGCATTTTGAGGTATACGGGGCGCCCATTATTGGAACAAATGACGAATGGAAAGGAATTGTCCTTGTTTTTCATGATATTACCGAGCTCAAAAAGCTGGAGCAAATGAGAAAAGATTTTGTCGCCAATGTGTCGCATGAGCTGAAAACGCCTATTACATCCATTAAAGGATTTGCGGAAACGCTGTTGGATGGGGCGATGAAAGATGAACGGGCGTTGGAGCATTTTTTATCCATCATTCTGAATGAAAGTGAACGGCTACAAAGCCTTGTTCAGGAATTGTTAGATTTATCCAAAATTGAACAACAAGGATTTCAGCTTCAGCTCGAGAAGGTGAATATGACACAACTTTTGGAAGAGTTAATGGTCATGTTTCGCGGCAAGGCACAGGAGAAGAAAATTGATTTGCGCTTACATGCTGCTAAACAAATTTATTTGACTGGCGACGGCGATCGTCTGAAGCAAATCTTTATTAATTTGATTACAAATGCTCTTACTTACACGCAAAAGTCTGGACGAGTAGAAGCGAGCATTGAGGAACAGAATGATGAAGTGCTTGTCCATATTTCAGATACAGGCATTGGGATTGAAGAGCAGGAAATTCCCCGCATTTTTGAGCGATTTTATCGTGTCGATAAAGCAAGAAGCCGCAACTCAGGAGGAACGGGGTTAGGATTGGCGATCGTTAAGCATTTAGTGGAAGCGCATCACGGATATATGACAGTAAAAAGTAAAGTCGGCCATGGTACAACATTCACAGTGCATTTTCCAAAGAACCATATAGGTTGAATGTGGATTTGACCAGGAAATAAGACAGTATGTCGCCTATACAATCTGGACCGAAGAGGATCAGTCGAACGATATAAAATTTATACCAGCCTTTTGGTCAGGACAGGCAAGTCAGCGGCTTGCTTCCGATCGTCAGAAAAATGGAAATGCTGCTTTTGAATGGACGGACTATATGTTCAATGTTCAAGTGATATTCTATATGGGAGAACGGACAGGCGCATGGTTGTTTGGGAATGATGCATGCCATTTTACAAAAAGTTAATCGCTTCTTTACTGTGTGTTCATAAATATTTGCTACACTCATATTGAAAACCCCTTCATCCAAGGAGCCAACCCTTGAGAGGCGAGAACGAAAAAATGTTCTCGTCTTTTTTTCATTCTGCCGTTAATCATGATAAAATAAAAGAGAAGGAATGAATCAAACGCTCGTCTTTTTTAGGAGATTCAGCAGGAATTGGCTATATAGATGTAACCAAACAGATGAATATGGACATCGTGTTGTTTTTTGGCGGTCGAACACGCCGCCTCGCAGACTTATAAGCGGATCTGAAAGCCATGGCTCACAAATGTGTGAAGAGAGCAAGCGGCAGGATTTTTCCGAGCGTCGCTGTGCTAGCGAACAAAATGTTTAATCTGGACGATCGTGGTGAGGAGGGACTCATTTTGCGAAAAAAACTTGTACTCATTGACGGCAATAGCATCGCGTATCGTGCGTTTTTCGCATTGCCGCTTTTACATAATGAAAAAGGCATCCATACGAATGCTGTTTATGGGTTTACGATGATGCTGATGAAAATTTTGGAGGAAGAAAAGCCGACACACATGCTTGTCGCTTTTGATGCTGGAAAAACCACTTTTCGCCATGAAACTTTTCAAGATTATAAAGGTGGAAGGCAAAAAACTCCACCGGAGCTATCCGAGCAATTCCCGCTTTTGCGTGAGTTGCTAGATGCCTATCAAATTCGCTCGTACGAGCTTGATAACTACGAGGCAGACGACATTATCGGCACGCTTTGCACAAAAGCAGAGCAAGAAGGATTTGAAATTAAGGTGATTTCAGGCGATCGCGATTTAACACAACTTGCTTCTGAGCATGTAACCGTTGCGATTACTCGCAAAGGAATTACGGATGTGGAACCGTATACGCCAGAAATGATTCAAGAGAAATATGGGCTTACTCCACCGCAAATTGTTGATTTAAAAGGTCTTATGGGAGATGCATCGGACAATATTCCAGGAGTGCCGGGTGTTGGTGAAAAAACAGCGTTAAAATTGCTGAAGGAATTTGGCACTGTTGAGCGGCTTTTAGAATCCATTGAACAGGTCAGCGGGAACAAGCTGAAAGAAAATCTCAAAGAAAATCGCGAACTGGCGCTTCTTAGCAAGCAGTTAGCCGCCATCTTGCGCGATGCTCCGCTTGAAATCACATTAGAAGATACGAAATATACAGGCTACAATCTTGATAAGGTGATCGCTTTATTTAAAGAGCTTGGATTTAATTCCTTGCTAGGGAAGCTGGAACAGAATGAAGACCCGGATGTTCAGACAGAGTTAGCGAACATTGATTATGAAACGGTTGAGGAAGTGGACGAGACCATGCTGGCGGACGAAGCGGCACTGATTGTGGAGGTGCTTGAAGCAAACTATCACAAAGCGCCGATTCTTGGTTTTGCATTGGCCAGTGAAAAGAAATCCCTGTTTATTCCGACCGATGTCGCCTTATCATCGCCCATTTTTAAGGCTTGGCTTGAGGATGAGAAAAAGAAGAAAAGCGTATTTGATGCTAAAAGAGCGCTTGTCGCTTTAAAATGGCAAGGCATTGAAATGAGAGGGATCGATTTTGATTTGCTCATTGCTTCGTACCTTTTAAATCCTTCACATTCAACCGACGATGTCGCTTCTGTAGCTAAAACTAAGCAATATACAGAAGTACAGCCGGATGAAGCGGTATATGGAAAAGGTGCGAAACAGGCAATCCCTGATAAAAAAAGCTTAGCTGACCATCTCGTTCGCAAAGCCGTAGCGATTCGAGCCTTAAAACGAGAATTCGTTGCTGATCTCAAAGCAAACGAGCAATATTTGTTATTTACTGAACTCGAATTGCCGTTGACGCTCATTTTAGCAGAAATGGAATTCACCGGGGTCAAAGTGGATGTCCAAAGGCTGCGTAATATGGGAGAAGAGCTTAACGAGCAGTTGAAGATGATCGAGCAAGACATTTACCAATCTGCGGGGCAAGAATTTAATATTAATTCGCCAAAACAACTGGGAGTAGTGTTATTTGAAAAATTGCAGCTGCCGGTTATCAAAAAAACAAAAACAGGCTATTCCACTTCTGCCGATGTATTAGAAAAGCTGGCTCCTTACCATGAAATTGTGGAGAAAATTCTTCATTACCGCCAGCTTGGAAAGCTGTATTCTACTTATGTAGAGGGATTACTAAAAGTAGTGCATCAGGATACAAATAAGGTGCATACCATCTTTAACCAAGCGCTGACCCAAACCGGACGTCTCAGCTCGACAGAACCGAACTTGCAAAATATTCCGATCCGTCTGGAAGAAGGACGAAAAATTCGTCAGGCGTTTATTCCATCAGAACCGGATTGGGTGATTTTTGCGGCTGATTATTCACAAATTGAGCTGCGCGTTCTTGCACATATCGCCAATGATCAAAATTTAATTGAAGCGTTTCGCAATGATCTCGATATTCATACAAAAACAGCCATGGATATTTTTCATGTAAGTGAAGAAAAAGTGACATCACAAATGCGCCGCCAAGCAAAGGCTGTTAATTTTGGCATTGTATACGGTATTAGCGATTACGGTTTATCGCAAAACTTGAATATTTCAAGAAAGGAAGCAGCGCAATTTATTGAACGGTATTTTGCAAGCTTTCCTGGAGTTAAGCAATACATGGAGGATATTGTTCGCTATGCCAAACAAACAGGTTATGTGACTACGCTGTTGCATCGCCGTCGCTATTTGCCGGATATTACGAGCCGGAATTTTAATCTGCGCAGTTTTGCCGAACGAACAGCGATGAATACGCCGATTCAAGGAAGTGCGGCCGATATTATAAAAAAAGCGATGATTGATTTAGCTGAGCGGTTGAAGCAGGAGGAGCTGCAAGCGCGAATTTTGCTGCAGGTGCACGATGAGCTAATTTTAGAAGCGCCGAAATCAGAGATTGAGCGGCTGAAGCAGCTTGTTCCGGAAGTGATGGAACGGGCCATTGAACTGCGTGTGCCGCTGAAAGTCGATTACCATTTTGGACCGACTTGGTATGATGCGAAATAGAGAGAGGGATCAGCAATGCCGGAACTTCCAGAGGTCGAAACAGTCAAGCGGACATTGATTCCATTGACTGTTGGTAAAACGATTCAAGATGTTAAAGTGTTTTGGCCCAATATCATTAAGCGACCTGCCGATATCGGTATGTTTATCCAAACGTTACAAGGGCAGACGATTCATCAGATTGATCGTCGTGGAAAATTTTTAAAATTTTTATTGGATGAATATGTGCTTGTTTCTCATTTGCGTATGGAGGGCCGCTATTTGTTACAAACAACAGGTGTGCCGCTTGAGCCGCACACACATGTTATTTTTGAGTTTACCGATGGAACAGAACTGAGATATCGCGATGTACGAAAGTTTGGGACGATGCATTTGTTCCAAACGGGAGAGGAAGAGCGGCATTCTCCGCTGCTCCAATTGGGTCCTGAGCCATTCTCCCCATCGTTTACACCGGATTTTTTGGCGGGAAAGCTGCAAAAAACGTCTCGAAAGATTAAAAGCGCCCTCTTAGATCAAACCATTGTCGTTGGGCTCGGTAACATTTATGTCGATGAAGTACTGTTTCGCTCTAGCATTCATCCAGAACGAAAGGCTTCTTCATTAACGGACGAAGAGATGAAGCGCCTTCATGGGGAGATTGTGGCGACGCTCCGTGAAGCCATTGAAAAAGGAGGAAGCACGGTTCGAACATATGTGAATACACAAGGAGAGAGCGGTACTTTCCAGCTGCAGCTGTTTGTTTATGGTCGCAAAGGGGAACCGTGCAGACGATGCGGCCATGCCATTCAGAAAACAACGATTGGCGGCCGCGGTACCCATTATTGCGAACAATGCCAGCATTGAATGGGGAGGGGGGAGGAAAGTGGCATTAACGATCGGATTGACAGGAGGAATTGCGAGCGGAAAAAGTACGATATCTCACATGCTCAAGGAATTTGGCATTCCAGTGGTGGATGCCGATCTTATTGCCAGAGAAGTCGTCCGGGTTGGTGAAGAAGCCTATAAGCAAATTGTCAAGGAATTTGGAAGCGAAATTCTTCAAGAAAATGGAGAAATTAACCGTGCGAAACTTGGAGCCATCGTATTCCACCATGAGGAAAAAAGAAAACGGTTGAATGCAATTGTTCATCCAGCTGTCAGGAAAAAAATGCTCGAACAAAAAGAAGCATTTCTTCGTAATGGTGCTAACGCTGTTGTTTTAGATATTCCGCTCTTAATAGAGAGTCAGCTCTTTCATCTTGTAGATAAAATGATCGTGGTCTATGTAGACGAAGCGATTCAACTGGAGCGGTTAATAAAGAGAAATGGCTTAGCTAAAGAAGACGCCGTAGCGCGCATTCGGGCGCAAATGCCGCTCAGCGACAAAAAAAGCTATGCTGATGCGGTCATTGATAATAATGGAACCATTGAAAGAACACGTGAACAACTGCTTTATATTTTAAAAATGTGGAACGTCCTGTAAAAACAGGACGCCTTTTTTTATTTTTTACATGATTTACTCTATACAAAAAACAAATATATGTTATACTAATTATACGAAAGAAGATAATTAGTATAACATATATTTAAGGGGAGAAAATTCAATGAAAGCAAAAGTAGCGATTAATGGGTTTGGAAGAATCGGAAGAATGGTATTCCGAAACGCTATCGATGCGGAAAACTTTGAAATCGTTGCGATTAATGCGAGCTATCCAGCTGAAACGTTAGCTCATTTAATAAAATATGATTCCAACCATGGAAAGTTTGCAGGAGAAGTAGTGGCGTTAGAAAATGAACTTCTTGTGAATGGAAAAAAAGTACAATTATTAAATTCCCGCGACCCGAAAGAGCTTCCATGGAAAGATTTAGATATTGATATTGTGATTGAAGCAACTGGAAAGTTCAATTCCAAGGAAAAAGCAAGTCTGCATCTAGAGGCAGGCGCGAAACGTGTCATTTTAACTGCGCCTGGAAAAAATGAGGATATTACGATCGTAATGGGCGTCAATGAAGAGATGTTTGATATTGCCCAGCATTTTATCATTTCCAATGCTTCGTGCACAACAAACTGTTTAGCGCCAGTCGTTAAAGTGCTAGATGAAGCGTTTGGCATTGAAAATGGCTTAATGACGACCGTTCATGCTTATACGAATGACCAAAAAAATATTGACAATCCTCATAAAGATTTACGACGCGCCCGTTCTTGCGCGCAGTCCATTATTCCAACAACAACAGGCGCGGCGAAAGCTCTTGCATTAGTATTGCCTCACTTAAAAGGAAAATTGCACGGAATGGCTCTTCGCGTTCCGACACCAAATGTATCATTAGTCGATCTGGTTGTAGACGTAAAAACGGATGTAACGGTTGAAGCTGTAAATGAAGCATTGATTAACGCAGCTCGTGGCCCATTAAAAGGGATTCTTGATTTTACAACAGAGCCGCTTGTTTCTATTGATTTTAACACCAATCCTCATTCAGCCATTATCGATGGTTTGTCAACGATGGTAATGGAAGGGCGCAAGGTAAAAGTATTGGCATGGTATGACAATGAATGGGGCTATTCTTGCCGCGTTGTTGATTTAACGAATTTAGTGGCGAGTAAAATGATGGAAAATTTGCGAGTAAACGCATAAATGTAAAAAGCGCTGACTATGGTTCAGCGCTTTTTATTATATCGACGTCTATGACAAAAAAATGTTGACGCTATTGTAAAGTTGAAAATCCTCCTTATTTCAATGAATAGAGAATTTTTAGAACAGATGTCATTTGGCCTGTTCAACCTTTGTATGGAGACGGGGTTCAATGGTCGGCGCGCTGTCATCCTTTTGCAGTGACCGAGGAAAGTTACCAAATGCCCTCCTGCTGTGAGTGTTGCCAGATGTCGTCTATTCATCATCATGTATAGAGCCCAAGGACAACAAGTGAATCGATTTGATCTGACACGAGAAGCATAAAAAATGAAAAAGTGTATTGCAAAAAAAAAATAAACCAAGTATACTATGTTTCGTGAACTTCTTAAACGCACGGTAATGTGACTACTTAAAGGGTTAGGACCTCTTTGGACTAACTTTCCCCCGTGGTAGTTATACATGCCATTTGCAAAAGAATTTCATGCTTATTTTTTTGTAAAATTTGTTAAAGGGGGATGATTTAGATGGACACAATGGGTCGTCACGTTATCTCAGAGTTATGGGGATGCGATTTTGATAAGCTGAATGATATGGAATTTATTGAAAAAACATTTGTTGATGCAGCACTAAAATCAGGTGCGGAAATTCGTGAGGTAGCATTTCACAAATTTGCTCCCCAAGGAGTAAGTGGTGTTGTTATTATTTCTGAATCTCATTTAACGATTCATAGTTTTCCTGAACATGGATATGCAAGCATTGATGTTTATACGTGTGGGCATTTGGACCCAACGATTGCTGCGGATTATATCGCGGAAGCTTTAGGAGCACAAACAAAAGAAACGATTGAGCTTCCTCGTGGAATGGGTCCAATTGAAATAAAAAATGCCAAAGTTCTATAATGAATAAAATGAACGCAAAAGAGGTGTTGCATACACCTCTTTTTTTGTGTTGTACATACATGGGGCACTAATGGTATCATAATGATAAAGAATAAAGCAAGGAGCGGCGATCGATGAGTGTTTGGAGCAAGTTAAAATACGGATTGACCAATCATTGTGAGACAAGAGAAAATCACGAGGATGAGCAATTGCAAAGCCGCTATTACAAAACAACGGCCGCTAGTGCCATCAAAGCCGTTAAAGAATTAATCGCGTCTTCTCATGAGTACGAGCTGCTTTCTGTTTCTGAAGAACGAGGAGAGTTTAGCGTAGCGACTCGTCGAGGAAGAAAGGCGTTTATTGTCATTACGGTCATTTCTGTTCGCCCATTTGAAACGGCCATTGATTTTTCTGTTACAACAGACACAAAGCTTTTGCTGTTCGATTTTGGATGGAGCCGCCGCATTGTGATTGATTTATATCAAAAGATCGACCAACGTCTTCCTTATATAGGTTCTGGAATCAATGGGTGAATGAAAAGAAAAGGCTATTAAAATGGAGTGGTTCATATGAAATGTCCATCTTGCCACCATAATGGCACAAGGGTGCTTGATTCGCGACCGGTTGATGAAGGGCGCTCCATTCGGCGCAGAAGGGAATGCGAACAGTGCCATTATCGTTTTACCACATTTGAAAAAGTAGAGGAAATGCCGCTGATTGTCGTCAAAAAGGAAGGAACGCGGGAAGAATTTAGCCGAGAGAAAATATTGCGAGGGCTCATTAAAGCGTGCGAGAAGCGGCCGGTGGCTCTAGAACAGCTGGAGCATATTACCCAAGAGATTGAGAAAGAGCTACGCAATGGCGGAGTGGCTGAAGTGAAAAGTGAAACGATCGGCGAAATGGTGATGGAGCGACTGTCGAGTGTCGATGAAGTAGCGTATGTTCGCTTTGCTTCCGTTTATCGGCAATTTAAAGATTTAAACGTGTTTATTGAAGAACTTAAGGAATTAATTAAAAAAGAACAGCGGTAAAGGGCTTGCTCGATCTACGGAAAAGCCCTTTTTTTAGTCTAATGGGGAAGGGCGATAGCATGGAACATCATTGGAAGGAGCTTATTCCTGTTGATCGTTATATGGTGCGAAGCAATGGGATTTTACATGATTTTGATCGAAAAGTGATTACACTGTTATATCAGCCGTTAATCGGTTCACGCGCGTTCAGTCTATATATGACCTTATGGGGGGAGCTTGAACAGCATCTGTCGGCGGAAGAAACAACCCATCATAGCTTGATGGCGATTATGCAATGCAGTCTAAAAGAAATTTATGACGAACGTCTAAAACTGGAAGGGATTGGATTGTTGAAAACATATGTCAACGACAAACAAGATCCGAAGCTATTTATTTACGAGCTGCAGCCCCCGCTTACGCCAGAGCAGTTTTTCACGGATAGTGTGTTCAATGTGTTTCTTTACAATCGTGTGGGGCGAAAGAAATTTCAGACCTTGAAGCAATTTTTCTCGGTGCCAGCAATTGATGAAAGTCAATTTACCGCCATTACACGATCATTTAATGATATTTTTTACTCCGTGCATCCGGAACAGATGGTTGCTGTCATGAATGAAGAAACAAAAAAAGACTTGCATCTACCTGATGGTTATGAATATATGAGACGGAGTGCAGACACGTATGTATTAGGAGAAGAAGTATTTGACTTTGATTTATTTTTTGCAGGGCTTTCAAGGCAGATTGTGCCCAAAAGAGCCATTACCGCAAAAGTGCGCGAGGCCATTAAAAAGCTGTCCTTTTTATATGGTATTGATCCATTAGAAATGCAAAAAATTGTACTTAGTGTGATTGATCCTGCTACACATATTGATATTGAAGCATTAAGAAAAGCGGCACGCGATTGGTATCAGTTTGAACGAGGGGAAGAGCTGCCACAGCTAAGCACGCGCGTTCAGCCGCTTACATACCGCACAATGGAGAATACGGAACCAAAAACGAAGGAAGAGCTGCTGATCAAACAGCTCGAAACGATTTCACCGCGTCAGCTGCTGATCGATATTTCAGGGGGAGCAGAGCCTTCGCTAAGCGACTTGCAGCTTATTGAAGAGATTATGTTTCAGCAAAAGCTTCTTCCTGGTGTTGTCAATGTGTTAATTTATTATGTCATGCTTCGGACAGATATGAAGCTATCAAAGGCATATGTAGAGAAAATTGCGAGCCATTGGGCTCGGAAAAAAATTCGCACCGTTAAGGAAGCGATGGAGCTGGCGAAAAAAGAGACGAAAAAATATCAGAGCTGGGCGACCGGGAAAGAGAAAAAAACGGTACAAAAAACGGTTCGCAAGGAAATGTTGCCTGAGTGGCTCAATATGGATTATAGTCAAAAGGAGTCTGGAACAAGCGAAGAAGTCAACCTTGAACAGAAGCGTCGCGAACTGGAAGAACGTCTGAAAAAATACCGGAATCAGTAAATAAAAACAGGAGGTGAGAGTGGTGAAGCCAATGGACGAGCTCCTTCATCGTCTGCTCCACCGGAAAGATTTCCGGCAGCGATATGAGCAGCTAAAACATGAGATTTTGTCTCACCGAGAAGTACAGGCCTTTTTGCGGGAGCACAGGGATCAGGTAACAAACGTTATTTTGGAACGAGGTTTAATGAAATTATATGAGTTTATCCAACAAAGTAAAAATTGTGAGCGCTGTCCAAGCTTAGGCGAGTGCCGCAATCTTCTCAAGGGATACCACCCGCGTCTTGTGCTCCATGGAAATGCTATTGATATTCAATATGACCGTTGTCCAACGAAGATCAAGCATGATGAGCGGAAACGGCAGGAAGCGTTAATTCAAAGCTTATTTGTACCGCGCGAAATTTTACAGGCTTCGTTATCAGATGTCGATCTTGCCGATGACGGACGAATGAAGGCAATTGAGCGAGCGGAGCATTTTGTAGCAAATTATGAACCGGGAAAAAAGATCAAGGGACTTTATTTATACGGTTCTTTTGGTGTTGGAAAAACCTATATTCTTGGAGCGATTGCCAACGCGCTTGCACAAAAAAAGGTGTCCTCTCTCATTGTCTACGTACCTGAATTTTTTCGTGAACTCAAGGGATCTTGGCAGGATCAAACGATGAACGAAAAATTGGATTATGTCAAAAAAGTTCCCGTCTTAATGCTGGACGATCTTGGGGCCGAATCCATGTCAAGCTGGGTGCGTGATGATTTGCTAGGTCCGATTTTGCAATACCGGATGCTGGAAAATCTTCCGACTTTTTTTACATCGAATTTTGATTTGCAGCAGTTAGCCCACCACTTAACGTATTCCCAAAGAGGCGAGGAAGAACAAATGAAAGCGGCGCGCCTGATGGAACGCATCCGTTATTTAGCAGATCCTGTGGAGATAAAAGGAAGAAATCGCCGTTTAGACTAAGCGAAGTGAACGGATCGCTTGTTTTTCTGATTCTAAATCAACGCGTCCTCCCATATATATAGAACAAGCATTCACTTACAAAGGGGGGGCGACATTGATTGAGATTTACTTCGAACAGACAAGCGATGCAGAAAAATTTTTTGATCTTTTGCAAGAAAAAGTGAACGGGACAACCCGTCCCTATTTGCAATTGAAGTACGATGGAAATTCTTTAGTTACGATTGACATAGACCAATGTGTGGATGAAGCTATTTCATCGTGCGTGGCACCTGCGATTACGCAGTTTATTCTTCGTTTTATTGAAGATCGGCTGCTGCTGTCCATTATTTCTGGAACATTTTATTTTAAAAACGAGGAAGAGCAGTATCAAATTTTGCAATTAACTCATTCGTTCCTTGAGGGGGAACGATATGATTATCGAAGCGGGAAAAAAAGCGTCATGTCGCGCGATGCGCTCATTATGAATGCACTTTTACCATTTTTAAAAGATAATCTTTCTTTTTCACTCACCTCGTTTGTTACATTCCGGCTGAAACGATATATAGAACGATTGAATCATTATGTCGAACTGGCCATTGATGAATATAAGCTAGAGCAAGAATATCAAAATTTTGTGCAAATACTGCGCGATTACGTGGCAGAACGGGAAGCCAAGTGGCGGATTGTTCATCTTGTTCATCGCTCTCCGGACTTTCTTTTTTTTGATGAACAGTTTCGCCATGTGACAAAAAAGGAGTTAACCCAGCTGATTGACCGCAATTTGCCTGTCAGTCAGCCGATGTATATCGATTCTTCTGTATTAGCGCCGCTTGTTTCGATTGCTCCTGAATTGGTATATGTCTATACTTCATGTGAAGATGACGGAATGGTTCAAACGCTACAAAATGTGTTTCAAGAACGGCTTCGTTTTTGTAAACCGACGGATTTTGCCGATGCCCAGACGGCCATGTCGATAAATGATCGATCGACTTGATTTTTCTCATCAGACATTCTATAATAACGTACATAATGAAACATGTGGAAAAGTCATGATGAGGACATGGGTGTGTTTTTACGGTTTCCAGAGAGGGAAGGCTTTGGCTGTAACCTTCCTAACACGGAAAATGCACTTACCGCCTCGGAACTTCAGCAGTGAACGATTGTAGGAGTTATTTTTGCTTTTCTGCCGCTTTCCTTGAACAAGGACGCCAACAGGCAAATTCATTTGCAGTTCATTGTTCGAAGGGAGCCGTGCGGTTCGCTCGCCTGGCTGGTCGAGCATGTCGGCCGCGACAGAAAAGCTGTAGGCAGTCCAAACTCGCTGCGATCAAGTAATTGCTGACGGAAAGCACCGTTATGCGATTCGAGCCATCGCTATTCACTTGGGCTTTTGTTGCCGATTGGGTGAGAGAGCGGTGGGAAGAAGGGTGGAACCACGAATTCAACTCGTCCCTTATTGGAGGGGCGAGTTTTTTATTTTTATATGAATATTCAAAAAGGAGTGAAAAGCGATGTCAGAGATTATCCGTATTACATTTCCTGACGGGGCAGTGAAGGAGTTTCCAAAAGGAACGACAACGGAAGAAATTGCTGCTTCCATCAGCCCTGGATTGAAGAAAAAAGCCATTGCTGGAAAATTAAACGATACATTGCTTGATTTACGTACACCGATTCATCAAGATGGAGCGATTGCGATCATCACACAGGACATGCCAGAAGCGCTCGAAATTTTACGTCACAGTACAGCCCATTTAATGGCTCAGGCAATCAAGCGCTTGTACAAAAATGTAAAGCTGGGCGTTGGTCCAGTCATTGAGAATGGCTTCTATTACGATATTGATATGGAAGAATCATTGACACCAGAGGATCTTCCAAAAATTGAAAAAGAAATGCAAAAAATCGTGAAAGAAAACTTGGAGATTGTCCGCAAAGAGGTGGATCGCGAGGAAGCGATTCGCCGTTATGAAGAAATTGGCGACAATTTAAAACTTGAGCTAATCAACGACATTCCTGAAGGAGAAGTTGTTTCCATTTATGAACAAGGCGAATTTTTCGATCTTTGTCGCGGCATCCACGTGCCATCGACAGGAAAAATTAAGGAATTTAAGCTCTTAAGCATTGCGGGGGCGTATTGGCGCGGGGACAGCAAAAATAAAATGCTCCAGCGCATTTACGGCACGGCTTTCTTTAAAAAAGAGGATTTGGAAGCACATCTTCGTTTGTTGCAAGAAGCGAAGGAGCGTGATCACCGCAAACTTGGGAAGGAGCTTGAGCTCTTTACAACGTCGCAAAAAGTGGGACAAGGCCTGCCGCTTTGGCTGCCGAAAGGTGCGACCATCCGCCGCACGATTGAACGATATATTGTGGATAAAGAGATAGAACTTGGCTATCAGCATGTGTATACACCAGTGCTTGGAAGCGTTGAGCTATATAAAACATCTGGACACTGGGATCATTATCAAGATGGCATGTTCCCGCCAATGGAGATGGATAACGAACAGCTCGTTCTTCGTCCGATGAACTGTCCGCATCATATGATGGTATACAAAAACAAAATCCATAGTTATCGCGAGCTGCCGATTCGCATTGCTGAGCTTGGAACGATGCATCGCTACGAAATGTCAGGGGCTTTGACAGGGCTGCAGCGCGTGCGCGGCATGACATTGAACGATGCCCATATTTTTGTTCGTCCAGATCAAATCAAAGACGAATTTAAACGAGTCGTCAACTTAATTCTTGAAGTATATAAAGATTTTGGCTTAAACGAATACTCATTCCGCTTGTCTTACCGCGACCCGCATGATAAAGAAAAATATTACGATGATGATGCGATGTGGGAAAAAGCGCAAAGCATGCTGCGTGAAGCGATGGACGAGCTTGGGCTTGAATATTATGAAGCGGAGGGAGAAGCGGCGTTTTATGGTCCAAAGCTAGATGTGCAAGTGCGCACGGCGCTTGGAAAGGATGAAACGCTGTCGACCGTTCAGCTTGATTTCTTGCTGCCAGAGCGTTTTGATTTAACATATATCGGCGAGGATGGAAAACCGCACCGACCAGTTGTCATCCATCGTGGCGTCGTGTCCACCATGGAACGCTTTGTCGCTTTCTTAATTGAAGAATATAAAGGAGCGTTCCCTGCATGGCTTGCTCCAGTGCAAGTGGAAGTCATTCCAGTATCGCCAGCCGTTCATGCCGACTACGCGCATCAAGTGAGAGAAGCGCTACAATCGCAAGGATTTCGCGTGGAAGTTGACGAACGCGATGAAAAAATTGGCTATAAAATTCGCGAAGCACAAATGCAAAAAATTCCGTACATGCTTGTTGTTGGAGACAACGAGGTAAAAGAGCAGGCTGTCAATGTCCGCAAATATGGCGAACAAAAAAGCGAAACGATGTCTCTTGCCGCTTTTATCGATGCATTAAAGGCAGAAGTGCGCCGTTGAAAAAAAGTGTTGCTAAAATAGAAAGAGTTAGATATAATAATATGCGTTGTGTTGAAAAATGCTTATATTGACATGCTGCTTCCAATATGGTAATCTATATAAGTCAAATTGAATACTTGTTTGTGACAAAAGCAGAAGCACCCGGCTTCTCACCTGTCTGACGCGGATCGCTGTTAGCGGGTTGTTACGGTTCGTCTATGAAAAGTCCGATCGTAAAAGCATGGGTGTCGTATGCACTCATGCTTTTTTGTATGCAAGGCTGCGAGTCTTCCAAAGCCCCGTATTCTTCATGAGTATATGGTGGAGAGGAAAGACAACGGCCAAGCAAAAATGAAACGCAGAAACGAGTGTTTCGCTTCGGTTTCCTAGCAAAGGGTGCATTATGCAAACAAGTCATTCGTAAAAAACCTTGGAGGTGGCTAGTTATTAGCAAAGATTTTATCGTTAACGAAAGCATTCGTGCGCGCGAAGTTCGTTTAATTGATCCAAACGGAGAGCAATTAGGCATTAAATCAAAACAAGAGGCGTTGGAAATTGCAGCCAGATTGAACCTTGATTTGGTTATGGTCGCGCCAAACGCTAAACCACCGGTATGCCGAATTATGGATTACGGCAAATTCCGTTTTGAGCAACAAAAGAAAGAAAAGGAAGCGCGTAAAAAGCAAAAAGTCATTAATGTGAAAGAGGTTCGTTTGAGCCCGACAATTGAAGAGCATGATTTTAATACGAAGCTTCGCAATGCGCGCAAATTCCTTGAAAAAGGCGATAAAGTAAAGGCAACCATTCGCTTTAAAGGGCGGGCTATTACCCATAAAGAAATTGGCCAGCGCGTGTTGGACCGTTTTTCTGAGGCCTGCGCTGATATTAGCGTTGTTGAATCTGCTCCGAAAATGGACGGACGCAGCATGTTTTTAGTGCTCGCACCGAAAAACGACAAATAACCGAACGAGGAGGATACACCCTATGCCAAAAATGAAAACTCACAGAGGCTCTGCAAAGCGTTTTAAAAAGACGGGTACTGGTAAATTGAAGCGTTCTCATGCGTTTACTAGCCACTTGTTTGCTAATAAAACTCAAAAGCAAAAACGCAAGCTTCGCAAAGGAACGCTTGTATCTTCTGGAGATTTTAAACGTATTCGTCAAATGCTAGACAACTTAAAATAATTTTTGGAATGAAACATAATCGTAGGAGGGAATAACAGATGCCACGTGTTAAAGGCGGAACAGTAACGCGCAGACGTCGCAAAAAAGTTCTTAAACTTGCAAAAGGCTATTTCGGTTCTAAGCATCGTTTATATAAAGTCGCAAACCAACAAGTAATGAAATCATTAATGTATGCATATCGCGACCGTCGTCAACGGAAACGCGATTTTCGCAAGCTTTGGATTACGCGTATCAACGCGGCAGCTCGCATGAACGGACTTTCTTACAGCCGCTTAATGCATGGCTTAAAGCTTGCTGGTGTAGAAGTAAACCGCAAAATGCTTGCTGAGTTGGCTGTAAACGATGCAGCAGCATTCGCGCAACTGGCTGATATTGCAAAAGCTAACTTAAATAAATAAAGAGACAGATGGAAGTTGTAGACAAAGTCGGTGTTGACTTTGTCTACAACCATTTTAAGCATCATGTATTTCCACATCAGGCCGGATGTAAAACGCTTAACCAAACATGGAACGAAGCCGGATGAAGACGCGAAGCGAACAAAAGAAGCTCATGAGCGGGCGAACGCGGTCATTGGCCAAGATGCAAGCGTTGAACAACAGTCTGTGATGACCATTCTCCAAACGAGAATGGTCATTTTTTCATCAGCATGGTCATCCGGTCATGACTCAAGAGAGGTGGAGAGGAGCATGGAATGGTATATGGCGATTGTGAATGCCGTTAGCTTTTTAATAATGGGGCTTGATAAACAGAAGGCAAGAAAAGGGAAATGGCGGATTGCTGAGCGGACGATCTGGTTGTTTGCTCTTGCCGGAGGCGCAATCGGAGCAGCCATTGGCATGTATGGCTTTCACCATAAAACGCGACACCACCTCTTTCGTTATGGATTGCCGCTTTTGGCTATTTTCGATATGCTTATTTATGTTATTCTTTATCAATAGCGGGGGAGAAGAAAATGAACGTACAAATGCTTTATTCATTGCAGCGCCAGCTTGATGAACGAATTGAGACACAGCATGGGCTGCAACATGAAAATCTTGTCGACCGGAAAGTGCTAGCTTTGCTTGTTGAGCTTGGAGAGCTCGCCAATGAAACACGCTGTTTTAAGTTTTGGAGTGTGAAGCCGCCAGCGCCGCAAGACAAAATATTAGAAGAATATGTGGATGGCTTGCACTTTATTCTATCGCTTGGTTTGGAATGCGGATTTGATTTTACAGCTGATGATCGAGTATCAGAGACTCGTTCGTTAGTTGAACAGTTTTTATTCGTTTTTCAAGCTGCCCACCAGTTTTATGAAGCCAAATCTTTGGCAAGCTACCAGCATTTATTTGCTGAATATTTGCGTTTAGGCAACCAACTAGGTTTTTCCCTTGAGCAAATGGAACAAGCCTATAGGAAAAAAAATGAAATTAATCACGAACGGCAAAATCAGAATTATTAACAAATTTTGTACATTGGTACTTCTTTTCGTTATAATGGGGATGGAGTACATATGAAAGGAGTTTGAATATGGCAAAGCTAGATCCGACGTTAACCATGCTAAAGGAATTAACGGATGCCAAAGGTGTGCCCGGCAATGAACGAGAAGTGCGGGAAGTCATGAAAAAATACATAGCTCCTTATGCTGATGAGGTCACAACAGACGGGCTCGGCAGTCTTGTCGCGAAAAAAACAGGAAAAGAAAACGGTCCGAAGATTATGGTGGCTGGTCACCTTGATGAAGTCGGTTTTATGGTGACGCAAATTGATGAAAAAGGATTTATCCGCTTTCAGACGCTTGGAGGCTGGTGGGGACAAGTGATGCTCGCCCAGCGTGTCACCATCATCACGAAAAAAGGAGAAATCACCGGTGTGATCGGTTCAAAGCCACCGCATATTTTACCGCCGGAGGCGCGCAAAAAACCGGTCGAAATTAAAGATATGTTTATCGATATCGGCGCATCTAGCCGCGATGAAGCGATGGAATGGGGGGTGCGCCCGGGTGATTCGATCGTTCCGTATTTTGAATTTACGGTCATGAATAATGAAAAAATGTTGCTTGCGAAAGCGTGGGACAACCGTATTGGCTGTGCCATTGCCATTGATGTATTAAAGCAGCTGAAAGATGTCGAGCATCCGAACATCGTTTATGGTGTTGGTACTGTTCAAGAAGAAGTCGGATTGCGCGGCGCGAAAACGTCGGCAAATTTCATTCAACCGGATATTGCGTTTGCTGTCGATGTCGGCATTGCTGGAGATACACCAGGTGTTTCGGAGAAAGAAGCGATGGGCAAACTCGGTGCTGGCCCGCATATCGTGCTATATGATGCGACGCTCGTGTCGCATAGAGGGTTGCGCGAGTTTGTCATTGATGTAGCAGAAGAATTAAAGATCCCATACCATTTTGACGCGATGCCGGGCGGAGGAACGGATGCGGGCGCTATCCACCTGACGGCAAGCGGTGTTCCGGCGCTGACGATTGCCATCCCGACGCGTTACATCCACTCGCATGCTGCGATGCTTCACCGCGACGATTATGAAAACACGGTGAAACTGCTTGTCGAAGTGATTAAGCGCCTTGATGAAGCAAAAGTGAAAGAGATTACGTTTGATTGAGGAATAAACGGACTGTCATACGATGTAAGAAGAATGCTCCATTTCATACGATGGAGCATTTTTTGTTAAAAATGCTTGGAAATAATGGAAAGACGAACTCAATCCAATATGGGCTGTGAGGGGGAAAGTCAATGGCGTCTTTGAATGCATGGGATCCAAGTTTATATGATAAAAAGTTTCGTTTTGTTTCTGATCTCGGAAAAGGAGTCATTGAATGGCTGAATCCACAAGCAGGGGGAGAGAATCCTTGATTTAGGTTGTGGCACGGGCGATTTGAGCTATGAAATTTCTAAATCAGGAGCCATTGTTGTCGGAATGGACGCATCTTCTGAAATGATTGCGAAAGCTCGTGAAAAGTATGAAGATATTTGCTTCATTATAGACAACGGGGAGTCATTTCGAACAAGTGAGCTGTATGATGAAGTGTTTTCCAATGCAGCATTACATTGGATGAAAAATGTGGAGAAGGTGGTTGAATCCATTTTCCTGTCATTAAAGCCTAACGGAAGGTTTGTGGCTGAATTTGGTGGAAAAGGAAATATATCAGCGATTGTTCAAGCGATTCAAATGGTGCTAGCGCAGTACGCCGGAATTTATGAGAAGAGGAACCCGTGGTATTTTCCGAGCATTGGAGAGTATAGTGCGTTGCTTGAAAGGTATGGATTTCGCGTGTTGCACGCAATCCATTTTGACCGTCCAACTCCACTGGCTGATGGCGAACAAGGCCTTATCCACTGGCTTGATAGTTTTGGCGGCGATTTTTTTCTAGGAATCGATGTAGAAGAAAAGCTATTTCTCTATGAAAAAATAAAAGAATCACTAAAGCCTTA
Organism: Anoxybacillus sp. UARK-01; assembly: GCF_002075365.1. Taxonomy (NCBI): domain Bacteria; kingdom Bacillati; phylum Bacillota; class Bacilli; order Caryophanales; family Anoxybacillaceae; genus Anoxybacillus; species Anoxybacillus sp. UARK-01. Next base: position 179,219 of record NZ_NASY01000042.1, read on the forward strand.
TCTATGGAAGAGAGGAGAATGGGTGGCGGATTACAAGCGCATACGCATTGTCGCGGTGAAAGAACAGAAAGCCTTATGGCCTTTTTAATAATTTTTAAGGGAGGTGTTGATGATAAAAAAGCGTGGTTTATTCATCACGGCCTTTGTTATATTCATTGTTGCTTGTTCTCATCCAAAAGATACGAAGAGTCAACTTCCTGATAAAATACCTGTCACTATCAAAATCGTAGATCAAGACGGCCAATATTCTAAATTCTTGGTCCATATCGTTTCAGAAGGATATCAAAACAAAGACATTGCTTATATTCCTCAAGTTCAATTGATGATTGTAAATAGTAAATCCCTTAAGTTGCATTTATATTCCGGCGTTACTTATACGTTTGAGGTTTCTCCTACTCACTATCGCACGATTGACGAGTATTTAAAAAATAAAAAAGAGGGCGTAAAGGATAGCAAGAAAGAACGGTTACCAACGGGGAAAACAACATTTACGCCTCATGCAAAAAATGCGGCATTAACCATTGATCTGAAATAGATAAACTGGATTATCAGCATTTGTCCCAAAATAGGCAGAGGATGAACCCGCTCGTCTTTGACTATTACAAAAATGGGAATGTTGTTTTGGAATCGTTCATGCGTTCCCATCTTTTCGTTCACAGATGCAACAACCGACATAAACAAAGACATCGACTTAAAAATCAGTCATAAAGAAAACGCCGTCCCGCTGCATCATTTGATGGAAAGCGGCGGGACGGACATTTTCGAGAGTCTGTTTTATTGTTTTACTGCCTGCTCAAGCGTCACTAGCATATCATTTTTTTGTTCCAGGGATGAGTGATTCCAAATCGCTTCAAACAAAACGCCAAGACCTGGCAAATATTTTTCCTCGCCGCGTTGGATCGCATCCATAATCGTATCTTCAAGCTGTTCTTTTGTATTGTTGGCTACATTGTGCATGACTGCATGCCGTAAATTTAGATCCAAATTCCTCACCTCGCTTTATGTATTACACATTTATTTTTGTCGTCGTTTTCGTTTATTATGTATAGTGACAGGCAAAAAAGAAAAGGAGAATGGAGATTGAAACGGATTGAATCGACAAAAAATCCGCAAGTAAAGCAATGGAAGAAGCTGCTGACAAGAAAAGAACGAGACAAGACAAGACTTTTTCTGATTGAAGGGTTCCATTTAGTGGAGGAAGCTTTAGCAAGCGGTGTTTCGCTTGTTCAATTGATCATTGAGGAAAGCAAGGCCATTCCTTCAGAATGGAATGTGGGCCATATTCCGATTACAGTTGTTACAGAAGGAGTAATGCGGGAGATCAGCGATACGGAAACCCCGCAAGGAATTGCGGCCGTATGCAGGCAATTAAGCGATGAATCGCTTGATTGGAGCAAAGCTAAGCTGCTTCTTGTGGATGCGGTGCAAGATCCGGGGAATGTGGGGACGATGATTCGCACAGCTGATGCGGCCGGCGTGGATGCTGTGATTCTTGGAGAGGGATGTGTAGATGTGTACAATCCGAAAGTCATTCGCGCTACACAAGGTTCGCTTTTTCATTTGCCGATCATCCGCGGTTCCCTTAGCAAATGGATGCAAACGTTAAAGGAAAAAAAAATTCCAATTTACGGGACATCTTTAGAAAATGGCGATGATTATCGAAAAGTACACGCTAGCGGTGCGTTTGCTCTTCTTGTCGGCAATGAAGGAAGCGGCGTCAGCAAGGAATGGCTTGAGCAGACGACGAAAAATTTGTACATTCCTATTCATGGACAAGCTGAATCACTGAACGTGGCAGTGGCCACCGGGATTTTGCTTTACCATTTGCGGGGATAAACGTAAAAGATACACTACTGAATGAATCCTAAAAGAAACGATTCAATATGGAAAAGCATTGTTCCATGCGGTTATTGAACGGCTCGATGTACAAAATGCCCGAAATGGAACAAATGAAGAGGGGCATTGCTCATTTGCAAGGAGAGGTGAAGCGGTTCAAAGAAGACGCCTCTGCACAAAAAGAAGATGTGGCTATGTTAAAAAGAGAGAGTTCCAGTTTAACATCATCCACCGAGAAGTCTTCCATTTCTTAACGAGGGGGAGATGGGGAGGTTCATCAGAGGAACAAGCACGGCAAGTAGAGCGGCTTTCGGCTCACACAATGGAGCAAGAAGCTGATAGAGTGGAATGGGGAAGCGTGAGATAGTAATCGTATACGTTTGTTCGCTCAGCAGATAGTGGTTGCAACAGATGGATGGATTGCCTATAATATAAAAATAATGAAATAAGAAAAATAACGATGAAAGAGAAGAGTAGCTTGTCCCTCGCCATCCAGGGAGAAAACGCCGGAGACTGGGAGCGTTTTTATGGTAGAAGCAAGTGAATTCACCTCTGGAGTTGACGCTTGGACCATTTTGCTATTGCAAAATGTAAAGGCGTTCCGGCCATGGCCGTTATCGCAATGAAGTGAACAGCGCTTTTTCGCTGTTAACAAGGGTGGTACCGCGATTTCACTCGTCCCTTATGCAGGGGGCGAGTTTTTTATTTTTGCATAGAGGAGGTTTTTTCATGAAAGAACGTTTACAGCAGCTTCAGCAAGAGGCGCTTGAAAAAATTACGCAGGCGAATGACTTAAAAGCGCTCAATGAGGTGCGCGTAGCGTATCTCGGCAAAAAAGGACCGATTACCGAAGTGCTGCGCGGAATGGGAGCATTGTCTCCTGAGGAACGCCCAGTGATGGGGGCGCTTGTCAATGAGGTGCGTGAAGCGATCCAAACAGCAATCGAAGAAAAACAAGCAGAGCTTGAGCAACAGGAGGTCGAGAAAAAATTAGCAGCTGAAGCGATTGATGTAACGCTTCCAGGGCGCCCAGTGCGCCGAGGAAATCATCATCCTTTGACGCGCGTAATTGAAGAAATTGAAGATTTGTTTATCGGCATGGGGTATACGATTGCCGAAGGGCCAGAAGTCGAAAAAGACTACTACAACTTCGAGGCTCTCAATCTTCCGAAAGGTCATCCGGCGCGCGATATGCAAGATTCGTTCTATATTACAGAGGAAATTTTGCTGCGCACGCATACATCTCCGGTACAGGCGCGCACGATGGAGAAGCATCAAGGACGCGGTCCTGTGAAAATCATTTGCCCGGGAAAAGTATACCGACGGGACAACGACGATGCGACGCATTCACATCAGTTTACTCAAATTGAAGGGCTTGTTGTCGATGAGAACATCCGCATGAGCGATTTAAAAGGAACGCTGCGCGAGTTTGCCCGCAAGATGTTTGGCGAAGATCGCGACATTCGTTTTCGTCCAAGCTTTTTCCCGTTTACGGAGCCGTCTGTGGAAGTGGATGTCTCTTGCTTTAATTGTGGCGGCCATGGCTGTAACGTATGTAAAGGTACAGGCTGGATTGAAATTTTAGGGGCTGGAATGGTACATCCAAATGTATTAGAAATGGCCGGTTTTGATTCAAAAAAATATACCGGCTTTGCGTTCGGGATGGGGCCTGAACGCATCGCGATGCTGAAATACGGCATTGACGACATCCGCCATTTCTATCAAAACGATGTTCGTTTCTTGCAACAATTCAACCGGGTGTAAAGGGAGGTTTGATGGATGTTTGTTTCATATAAATGGCTGCAGGAATATGTTGATTTAACAGGGGTGACAGCAAAAGAATTAGCAGACCGCATCACGAAAAGCGGCATCGAAGTGGAAAGTGTTGAAGTGTTAAACAAAGGGGCGAAAGGCGTCGTGATCGGCCATGTCGTGGAGCGTGACCAGCATCCAAACGCCGATAAATTAAGCAAATGCCTCGTCGATGTTGGTGAGGGAGAACCAGTGCAAATCATTTGCGGCGCTCCGAATGTCGCTAAAGGACAAAAGGTAGCAGTCGCAAAGGTCGGCGCGGTATTGCCAGGCAATTTCAAAATTAAACGTGCGAAATTGCGCGGTGAAGAATCAAACGGAATGATTTGCTCATTGCAGGAGCTTGGCATCGAGTCGAAGCTTGTGCCAAAAGAGTACGCTGACGGTATTTTTGTTTTTCCTAGTGATGCTCCGGTGGGAGCCGATGCGCTTGAACTGCTCCATTTGGATGATGAAGTGTTGGAGCTTGGTTTGACGCCGAACCGCGCGGATTGTTTAAGCATGATCGGTGTCGCTTATGAAGTGGCCGCGATTTTAGGCCGAAGCGTGAAGCTGCCTGAGAGGGGGGTTCATGAAAATCATGAAGATGTTCACCAGTACATTTCTGTGCGCGTCGATGCACAAGAGGATACTCCTCTTTATGCCGGACGAATTGTGAAAAACGTCAAAATTGGCCCATCACCGCTTTGGATGCAAGCGCGCTTGATGGCGGCCGGCATTCGTCCACACAATAACGTTGTTGATATTACAAACTACATTTTGCTTGAGTACGGCCAACCGCTTCATGCTTTTGATTATGATCGCCTTGGCTCCAAAGAAATTGTCGTCCGCCGCGCGAAAGCGGGTGAAACAATGGTAACGCTAGATGATGTCAAACGAACATTAACCAACGATCATCTTGTTATTACGAACGGAAGCGAGCCGGTTGCGTTAGCCGGAGTGATGGGCGGCGCGAATTCTGAAGTGCAAAATGATACGACGACGGTGTTTATTGAATCGGCCTATTTTACAAGCCCGGTTATCCGCCAAGCGGTAAAAGACCATGGCTTGCGCAGCGAAGCGAGCACGCGCTTTGAGAAAGGGATCGATCCAGCGCGTACGAAGGAAGCGCTGGACCGTGCGGCAGCGTTAATGGCGGAGTACGCAGGCGGTGAAGTGGTCGGTGGCGTAGTGGAAGCAAATACATGGCAGCCGAAAGAAGTGACGGTCACAATTACGCTTGACCGCATCAATCAAGTGCTCGGCACAGCGATTACGAAAGAAGAAGTGGCCCATATTTTGACGAACTTGCAATTTGCTTTCACGGAAGATAACCAAACGTTTACGGTAACTGTGCCATCACGGCGCCGCGATATCGCCATTGAAGAAGATATCATTGAAGAAGTGGCACGTCTGTACGGCTATGACAACTTGCCGGCCACTCTCCCAGTTGCTGAAGCCACTCCGGGCAAGCTGACCGCATATCAGGCGAAACGTCGCAAAGTGCGCCGTTATTTAGAAGATGCTGGCTTATTCCAAGCGATTACGTACTCGCTCACCAATGAGGCGAAGGCGACGATGTTTGCGCTTGAGGCTGCCGCGCCGATTCGTTTGGCCCTACCGATGAGCGAAGAGCGAAGTGTTCTGCGGCAGAGCCTGGTGCCTCATCTGTTAGAAGCAGCCAGCTATAACCGCGCTCGCCAAGTCGAAAACGTATCGTTATACGAGATCGGATCTGTCTATTTGACAAACAGCGAGAGCGAGCTGCCAAACGAAAAAGAACGTCTTGCTGGAGTGATGACAGGGGCGTGGCATGTGCATTTATGGCAAGGAGAGAAAAAAGCGGTTGATTTCTATGTAATCAAGGGAATTTTAGATGGATTGTTTGCGCTGTTAGGATTAGAGAAACGCATCGAATACAAGCAAGCGAAACGCGAACATCTTCATCCGGGAAGAACAGCCGATATTTTGTTAGACAGCCAAACGATCGGCTTTGTCGGCCAGCTTCATCCGGTCGTGCAAAAAGAGTATGACTTAAAAGAAACGTATGTGTTTGAACTTGCGTTAGCGGACGTATTAAACGCCGATGTCGAAGAAATCCGCTATGCGGCGATTCCGCGCTTCCCATCGATCGCGCGCGACATTGCCCTTGTCGTCGACGAACATGTCGTCGCTGGCGATGTGCAAAAAGCGATTGTCGCAGCGGGCGGTGCGCTGTTGAAAGACGTCGCGATTTTCGACGTGTATAAAGGCGACCGCCTCCCAGACGGGAAAAAATCAATCGCCTTCGCGCTCCGTTACTACGATCCAGAGCGCACGCTTACTGATGAAGAAGTTACAGTTGTTCACGAACAAGTCATTAAAGCAGTGGAACAACAATTCGGCGCTACGTTGCGTGGATAAAAAGGAAATCCCCATCTTATGCCAAGGCGTAGGATGGGGGTTTTTATCATCATGAACTTTTCCGTACTAAAAATAACTTACCTCCCACTGTTGAAAAATAGAATCTGTTTTTGAATATATGTCCCAGCTTGATTATTCGATTTATATCGCTCGCCAATAGATCCAATACCGAAAGCTTATACCGATTTTTCAATCTGAGTCAATCGATCTTTATATTTTTTTGATTCCATGTGTCATTTTTTTGATATAATACCAGTTCAGAGAAATTAAACTTATAGGTCCCCCTCTCTTTATTTTATGGAATAATTTTGAAACCTATTGTAGCCTATGTTCGTTATTATGGAGGGAGGGGAATGGATGAACATGATCTCATATCTTATGAGGCTGTCTTGATCGAAGCATGGCTGTTCTATGATTTGAAAAAAGAGAATTCGTTGATAGGTCCATTCATAGGGAACCGTGTAGCGATTTTTTGCTTTTTCTTGGCGCTTGGAGGATGGCTTCATGCAGGACAGCAAGAAAGAAGGGATCAGAAAACGAGGCAAAGGAGAGAAAAAGCTTATGAACCCGCTTTTGCAGTTAAAGAATGTCCGAAAAGATATTGGAAGTAAAACGATTATTCATGATTTGTCACTCGAGGTATTTGCCGGTGAAGTATTTGGCTTTCTTGGGCCGAATGGAGCCGGAAAAACGACAACCATCCGGATGATTGTGGGATTAATGGATATTACGAGCGGCGAAGTGCTGATCAATGGCATCGATGTCGCTAAAAATTTTGAAAAAGCGATTCGGTATGTTGGCGCTATCGTTGAAAATCCAGAAATGTATAAATTTTTGACTGGGTACCAAAACTTGCTGCATTATGCCCGGATGACAAATGGAGTGACGAAAGACAGAATTGATGAAGTGATCAAGCTAGTAGGATTAGAGCATCGCATTCACGACAAGGTCAAAACATATTCACTCGGTATGCGGCAGCGTTTAGGACTCGCCCAAGCACTGCTTCATCGTCCCTCTCTGCTTATTTTAGACGAACCGACAAATGGACTTGATCCTGCGGGTATTCGTGAAATTCGCGATTATTTACGGAAGCTGGCCAGAGAAGAAGGATTGGGAATTGTTGTATCCAGCCACCTTTTATCTGAAATGGAGATGATGTGCGACCGTTTTGCGATCATCCAGCATGGAAAGCTAGTGACGATTGAAGCGGTACAGGAGCTGTCAAAACAAGCGCAAAAGGTATTATGGATCGTAGACCCGATTGAAAAAGCGGCACAGGTGGTTCAAGAACGCTTTCCTCACTATCATATTCAGCAAAATGGGCAAGGGATAGAAGTGGACATCGATTATCACGACATTCCAAAGCTCAATGCCGCTTTAGTAGCCGAACATGTCCAAGTATACGGAATTCAGGTGCTGGCAAAATCGCTGGAAGAAAGATTTCTTGAAATGACGGGAGGAAACGAAATTGTCTAACTTTTTTTCACTTATTCGCAATGAAAACATGAAAATTTATTATCGGTTTGGCACATGGTTTATGATTGGGTTGCTCGTGCTAGTTGCCGTTGCCGGTGCGATTATCGTCAAAACAAGCTATCGCGAACCGGCGGACTGGAGAAAGGAGGTAACAGCAGAGACTGCTAGTTTTAAAGCAAGTTTAGAAGAAGGGAATATGTCAAAAACATATAAAGATTATTTAACACAGCAGCTGAAAATTAACGAATATCGTCTAAAACATGATATTAAACCGATCGCGTCCAATACATTTTGGGGATATCTTGAAAGCTCGGCTGGCATGATTTCTCTTGTTACGTTGTTTACAATCATTGTCGCCGCAGGAAGTGTGGCTAGCGAGTTTTCATGGGGAACGATTAAACTGCTGCTGATCCGGCCGACAAACCGCGCTAAAATTTTGCTTTCGAAATACATGGCTGCTTTGTTGTTTGCGATTGGATTGCTCGTTCTTTTGTTTGCGGTTTCCGCGATAAGCGGCGCTGCCCTTTTTGGGATCGAGACGATCAAAGAGCCGTATTTAGCGTATCAAAACGGCGAGGTCGTAGAAAAGAGCATGATATGGTATGTATTGCAAATGTATGCGCTCAATTGCGCTGACTTAGTGATGATGACCACTTTCGCTTTTATGATTTCGACCGTTTTTCGCAATCAATCGCTTGCGATTGGCTTAGCCACTTTTTCCTTATTTATTGGTCCGCAGATCACATATTTCTTAGCGATGAAATTTGACTGGGCTAAATATTTGTTGTTTGCCAATACCAATTTGTCCCAATATCTTGATGGAATGCCGATGGTCGAAGGAATGACGATGTCGTTTTCGATTATGATGCTGCTTCTTTATTTTCTCGTGTTTAATGCACTTGCATGGTTGATTTTTCAAAAGCGTGACATCGCTGCTTAAAAGAGGAGGACACGAACGATACAAGTTTGAGAAAGGATGCCGAATTTTAAAGGCATCCTTTTATGCTGGAAAAGCAGCGATTGGCTTTAAAGCTCATTCGGTGATTGGATCTTTGCAAACGGCTTTTCTTTTCGAAAAAATCATTTGGATAGCAACATCATCCACTGAAAAGTCTTCCACTTCTTTAACCAAGTGTCGGTGGGAGACATACATTTATCGGGGGTTCCGAAGCACCTGCTTGACGAACTCCCCTATGTTTTGGACATGAGAGCATCGCTGTCGTCAAAATTTGAAAGTAAGACCATATGATGAAGAATGGCTATCTCTATATTTTGGAAGGCTACATGCTATAAGCCTCGCATAAGAATGCTATTGCGACATAAAATATATGTGCGGTTTTTTGGCGTCTCCGATTTCATCTCATTCTTTCGCTTTTTATTATGGCATGTTCAATATTTTCTCATTGACTTTTTCGAGTGTAATAGTTATATTGTTTAATAGTTAAATAGTTTAACTATTGGGTGGTGATTTTTTGCAGTCGAAAAAAGTAAAAGAGCTGGTTGAACGGTATCTTTCCGTTTCGTTTGATGTGATGAAAAGGGGGGCCATGCTTGTCAAGTGTGAGCTTGACGAAGACATAACAAACGATCAATATTATTTGCTGCGCTATATGTATAAGCGAGGCATTTGCACCTCGACAGAGCTTGCTTCCGCATTTATTGTCAATAAAAGTGCGATTACTGCGATGACCAATCGTCTTGTCGAAAAAGAAATGGTTCGCAGGATACGTGATGAAAAAGATCGCCGCGTTATTTACTTAACATTAACCGAAAAAGGGATGCGATGGTTTCAAGAGACAGAAGAAAAAATTCATAAACTTGTCGGATCATTCATAATTAAATTTTCAGAGCAAGAAATTGAAATGTTTCTTCAACTGTATGAAAAACTGGCAGCTGCTTTGCATGAAATGGAGGTAGAAGCGTGAGGGCGATTATTAAAGGGAAATGGTTGGTATTAGGCATATGGGTGCTTGCAGCTGTGCTGTTAGTCATGACAGCCCCGAATATGGCCGACCTTATTCGCGAAAAAGGACAAATTACGGTTCCGAAAGGATATTCCTCGACATTGGCTTCCGAGATCTTGGAGGAAGTCCAGAAAAAGCAGAAAACGGGCGATGAATTGAGCGTAGCGCTTGTATTTCACCGCGATGGGAAGTTGACCGATCGGGATTGGAAAGAAGCGGAACAGGCGATTGAACAGTTAGAAAAGAATAAAGATAAGCTTGGGATTACGCAAATTGTATCGCCTTTTCAAGAAAAAGAGCTAAAAGATCAGCTTGTGTCCAAAGATGGAACCACCATCCTCACATCGCTTAAAATAGAGCGGAACGATCGCAGCGCCAAACAGATGAGTGATGCGTTGTACAAGGCGATTGATAATATTTCGTTAGAGCACTATTATACAAGCGGCTGGATGATCGATGAAGATGTGGTAGTCAGCTCGCAAGAAGGAGTAAAGAAAACAGAAGGGATTACAGTCATTTTCATTTTAGCGGTTTTATTAATTGTATTCCGTTCACCAGTGGCGCCGTTTATTCCGCTGCTCGCAGTCGGAATCACATATGTCGTATCGCAATCCATTGTGGCCTTTTTAGTTGATCAAGTGAATTTTCCGCTTTCGACGTTTACTCAAACCTTTTTAGTGGCGGTATTGTTCGGAATTGGAACAGACTACTGCATTTTGCTTTTAAGCCGTTTTAAAGAGGAATTGTCGCGGCGTGAAACCAAAGCAGAGGCCATTGTGGCCACGTATCGCACCGCTGGAAAGACCGTGTTATTTAGCGGTTTTGCCGTTATGATTGGTTTTGCGGCGATCGGGTTGTCAACATTTAAGTTATATCAATCCGCCGCAGCTGTTGCCGTTGGGATTGCTGTGCTTCTCATAGCGCTGATGACACTTGTTCCATTTTTTATGGCGGTGCTTGGTCCAAAGCTATTTTGGCCATTAAAAGGCTCGCTTGAGCATAAACAAAGCAAGCTATGGGAAGTAGCAGGACGCTTTTCCTTTGCCAAACCGCTTGTATCGCTCGCGATTGTAGCGGTGATTACGCTTCCTGTCTTATTAACATATGATGGGAAATTGTCGTTCAACTCTATGGAGGAGATTGGTGACCATTATTCATCGGTTAAAGCATTTAATATTATTGCCGATAGCTTTGGTCCAGGAGAAGCGATGCCGACGCAAATTGTCATGAAAAATGATGAAAATATGAATTCTGATGAATATTTTTATTTAATTGAAAAAGTGAGCAGAGAAATTGAGAGGGTCGATGGCGTCGACCACGTTCGCTCTGTCACTCGACCAACAGGAGAGCCGATTGAGCAGCTATTTGTGACAGAACAAGCAAAGCAGCTGAAAGATGGAATTGGCCAAGGAGCAGACGGCATCGAACAAATTCGCTCCGGATTAAGTCAAGCAAGCCAACAGTTGTCTGCTTCTGCGCCGCAATTGAAACAGGCGACAGATGGGATTCAAGGGCTTGTATCAGGCACGAATCAATTGAAAACAGGAGTCAGCGATTTGCAGAAAGGATTACAGCAAATTGAGAAAGGCGTTCGCGATGGCTCAGTAGGGGCTGGAGAAATTAAAAACGGCCTTGCATCTGTGCAAGCAAATGCTGAAAAATTGCTGGCAGGAGCAGAACAGCTTCTGCAAGGCTATGAAAGCGCCGGTTCTGGATTATCGTCATTGCTTGGGCAATATGAACAAATACAGTCCGGCATGAGCGTGTTATCACAGCAATTGTCAGCGGTAAATGGTTCGTTGAATCATATTGAGCAAACACATCCGGAGTTACAGCAAGATGCTGAGTATCAACAAACAAAAGCAGGAGTGGCTCAGCTTGCCGAGCAGTCCAAGCAAATGGCTGGAGGATTGGCCCAACTGAATGGCGCATTGCAAAAGACAACCGCCGGTGTGCGCCAAGCCAATCGTTCGTTTCATGATCTGATTGCTGGACAAAAAGCGCTGATTGATGGAATGACCAAATTAATCGCTGGATTGGAACAGTTGCAGCAAGGAATGGATAAAGCTGCGGACGGCCAGCAGCAAATTGTTCAACAATTGCCGCAACTCGCTAATGGATTAAATCAAGTGAATAATGGACAGGAGCAGCTATTGACAGGTTTTTCACAGCTTGATGGGCAAATGAATGAGCTTATCGGGGGATTAGACCAAAGCGTGAACGGGCTCAAACAGGTCGAAAATGGCCTTGGCTCTGCACAAAGCTACCTCTCTGAGTTATCATCTTCGCCGGATGAAGAATTAGCGGGATGGTATATGCCAAAACAAGTGCTTGAAAGCCAAGAATTTGCTCAGGCTAAAGAAGCTTATATGTCGAAGGATGGAAAAGTTGTCACAGTAGATGTTGTATTTAAGAAAAATCCTTATTCGACAGAAACAATCAATCAAGTGAAAGAACTGAAGCAGGCCATTAAGCGAGCGGTTAAAGATACAAAATTAGAAAACGCCAAAGTAGGAATCGGCGGAGTTACAAGCGTTTATTCGGATTTAGACCAAGTTTCGCAAAAAGATTATTCGCGCACGGTCATGTTTATGTTTATCGGAATTGCGCTGATTTTGATCGCTTTATTGCGCTCGTTTATCATGCCGATGTATTTGATTTTATCGCTTGTATTGACATACTACACGTCGATGGCTGTCACAGAATTGATTTTCGTCAATCTGCTAGGTTATGCCGGAATTAACTGGGCAGTGCCGTTTTTCGCTTTTGTGATCTTAATGGCGCTTGGCATTGATTACAGCATTTTCTTAATGGATCGTTTCAACGAGTATAAGGATAAGCCAATACAGGAAGCGCTGATTGAGGCAATGAAAAATATGGGAACGGTCATTATTTCTGCCGTTGTCATTTTAGGCGGAACATTTGCAGCTATGTACCCATCCGGCGTGCTTTCATTGCTGCAAATTGCGACCATTGTTTTAACAGGATTAATTCTATATGCTTTTGTCGTCCTGCCGCTATTTATCCCTGTGATGGTCAAAATGTTCGGAAAGGCGAACTGGTGGCCGTACATCAGACAATAAATAGGTTTTTCGTTAGCTTAAAAACCGGAGCAAGAGAGATGTTGTGCTCCGGTTTTTGTTTTTGAACAGTTGAAGATCTAGAGGAGACGGACAAAAGCTATATAAGAAGTAAGCAATGCCCAGATGGTCGCAAAAAAGCTATGCGTTCCCGCTTCGATATAATTGGAGGATGAGATTGAAAAACGGCTTCGCTTCTTTACCTATCGCCCTGTTTTCCTGGATGGTTACTTAAACTTCATAGCGATTTGCTTCGCTTTTTCCGTATTGGCGAAATGGAGTTTGGCACATGCTTCGAGAGAGGCCTCGCTGTGGGTTTGAATGAGGCTGGCGGCCGCTCTGTCAACATGCTCTCCTGCGCCTTTAGGGAGATTCATTCCCATTTGCTCGCTTAATTTGTCCATTTCGTGCAAAAATAGATAACGGGCAATGATCGAAGCGGCCGCTACCGCGATATGGACCGTTTCTGCTTTTGGAATGCAATAGACGTGATCGCGGATGACATGGCGTTCCCCTTCTAGATAGAGAAAATATCGATCACGTTCAATAAACTGATCAATGATAATGGCTTCAGGTGATGCGGGAGCCAGCTTTTGTACAAGCTTTTTGATCGCTTCATTATGAAGCAGCGCCTTTATTTTTGTTTGCGGCATTCCGTTTTGTTGCCACTGGTTATAAGTGTGGTTTGAAAGCACAGCTTGCTCATACTCGATTTTTTCCATCAATAAAGGAGCAAGACGGCAAATCGCCTCATCTGTCAATTGCTTCGAGTCTTTGACGCCCATTTTTGCAAGTGAAGAGATTTGCTCTTTAGCGACATAAGCGGCCACAACGACGATCGGGCCGAAATAATCGCCTGTCCCTACTTCATCTGAACCGACGGCAGACACAATGGACAATCGCGAAGAACGTGTGTTTTGCTCTTTCAATGTCGGCTGCTGTGAAGCAGGAATGCTCCATATTTGTGCTTCTTTCTCTGCTTCTTTCCCTTGGAATAGCACCTTTCCTGATCGGTAGGCAGTAATCGTGCAGCCATTTTTTTTTGCAACAAATAAAGCGCCGGCAGGAAGATGCCCTGTTATATACGAATTATAATACTGTTCCATGCGCTTTATCGTACTTTCTGTCGCTTGTATAACATAATTAGCCACTATATTCACCTTCTTATCAATGGATTGGGATGTTGAATCATCCTTGTTTTTTCATTCGATTCTTCGCGTTTCGGCTGTAATCACTCCATGTTTCTTACTATTTTGACCGATCATGAAGAAAAATCGATTTCATTTTATGATACTATCATAAAGAATGGAATGCTGTCTTTTATGGTTTCACTATGTATATAGCTGCATCTTGAAGAAAGAACTGCTCATCTATGAACGTCCCCCGCCTCCACTTTGTTTAGAGGTGGGTGACTTCTCGGTGGATGATGTTAAACAGCTAAAGAATGCCTTCGTCACGTATAGCGTGGCAAACATTCGAACGAATGTTCGTTGAAGCGATGTTATAAACCAAGAATGAATTCTTTCTAAATGGAGAGACTTGATACTTGGATAGATAAGTAAGAAAAACATGTTTACTTTAACTATAACAGCATTCATGATATGATAAACAATAGGATTTTGCAGAATGGGGGAAATCATTTGGCGGAGCAACACAAAACGCGAATTACAGTCGATATATACGGACAACAATACTCCATTGTTGGTACGGAAAGCTCTAGCCATATTCGGTTAGTAGCATCGATTGTAGATGATAAAATGCGGGAAATAAGCTCAAAAAATCCGACACTTGATGTCACAAAGCTAGCCGTGTTAACAGCAGTTAACGCTGTTCATGAATATATTAAATTGAAAGAGGAATATGACCGACTTTTACAACAAATGAAGAAACGAGAAAAGGATGAGTGATTCCATGGTGGATGTCGTATTGCTTTTCATCCTTTTAACAGGGTTTATGATCGGATTAAAGCGAGGATTTATTTTGCAGTTTATCCATATGGCAGGTTTTCTGATTGCTTTTATTATTGCCTATATGAATTATGAAAAATTGGTGCCGACGCTGCGATTGTGGATTCCATATCCTTCCTTTGGAGATCCAGAGACGGTAAAGATGCTATTTGAAAGCGCTCACCTTGATGAGGCATATTATCGAGCAATGGCGTTTGCCCTTTTATTTTTTGCGACAAAAATTGTGATGCAAATCATCGGCTCGATGCTTGATTTTGTTGCACAACTGCCTCTTTTAAGAAGCATCAACCGCTGGGCGGGCGGAGCTCTTGGATTTGTCGAGGTGTATTTGCTTGTCTTTTTATTGCTGTATATCGGAGCTCTTATTCCGATTGAAAGCTGGCAGGCTCAATTGCAGAATTCTTTGATGGCAGGTGCGATTGTCAAGCATACTCCTTTTTTATCGGATATGCTGAAGCATATGTGGATTCACTACATATCGTAGTAACTTCTCTATGAGAGTAGAGAAGTTTTTTGTGTTTTTCCAAGAAAACCTGTATCATTTTTGTAGTGAATGGTACGGACAGGTGGTGTTTCAAATGAAAAATAAAAAAGATGTTATTCATTTACTAGAAACGATTGCTTTATATATGGAAATCAAAGGAGAAAACCCATTTAAAGTTTCTGCCTTTCGCAAAGCCGCTAACGCTTTAGAGACGGATGAGCGCAGCCTAACGGAAATGGATGACTTTACGAAATTGGCTGGCATCGGAAAGGGAACAGCGGCTGTGATTACTGAATTTCTCGAGACGGGAACCTCTAAAACGCTTGAAGAATTGCAGAAGGAAATTCCCGATAGTCTTCTTTCTCTTTTAAAGATCCCAGGACTTGGAGGGAAAAAAATTGCAAAGTTGTACCAAGAGCTGGGTGTAACGGATATGGCTACTCTCAAAGCTGCTTGTCTGGCACAGCGTGTTCAAAAGCTTCCTGGATTCGGAAAAAAAACAGAGGATAAAATTCTTGCCGCCATTGAAGAGGTGGGGTCGCGTCCCGAGCGCTTGCCTGTTGCCGCTGTCTTGCCTATTGCGGAAGAGATTGAGGCACAGCTTAGAGAAATGAAAGAAATCATTCGTTTTTCCCGTGCTGGCAGCCTGCGGCGCATGAAAGAAACAGTAAAGGACTTAGATTTTATAATTGCGACGAAACGTCCGGAGAAGGTGCGTGAACAACTGCTGCAACTTGCCCATATTTCGCAAATTATTGCCAAAGGAGATACGAAAGTTTCGTTGCAGCTTCGTTATGAATATGAAATTGCTGTTGATTTTCGCTTAGTGACCGAAGAACAGTTTGCGACAACTCTGCATCATTTTACAGGCTCTAAAGAACACAATGTTCGCATGAGGCAACTGGCGAAAGAACGAGGCGAAAAAATCAGTGAATACGGGGTTGAACAAGTAGAAACAGGGAGAGTCATGACATTTGCAAGCGAGCAAGAGCTTTTTGCTCATTTTCAGCTGCCGTTTATTCCTCCTGAGCTGAGGGAAGATGGAAGCGAGGTTGAAAAATATCAGAAAGATTATCCACTCATTGAGCTATCTGATATTCGCGGCGATTTGCATATGCACTCAACTTGGAGCGATGGCGCTTGCTCCATTGAAGAAATGGCAGAAGCGTGCCGAAAAAAAGGCTACCATTATATGGCCATTACCGATCACTCCCAATTTTTGAGGGTAGCCAACGGTTTAACGGTGGAACGTCTGAAGAGACAAAGGGAAGAAATTGAACGTTTAAATGCAAAATATCGCGATTTTACTATTTTAGCAGGCATTGAAATGGATATTTTGCCAGATGGAACGCTTGACTACGATGACGATGTATTGAAAGATTTAGATTTTGTGATTGCTGCCATTCATACGGGATTCTCTCAAGATCAAGAGACGATCATGAAGCGGCTAAAGACGGCTTTCGAAAATATTCATGTCGATTTAATTGCTCATCCAACGGGACGGCTGATTGGGCGGCGCAGCGGTTATGCGGTTGATATCGACAGGCTGATTGAGTTAGCCAAGGAAACGAATACAGCCCTTGAGCTGAACGCCAATCCCCATCGTCTCGATTTAACCTATGCCTACTTAAAAAAAGCGCAGGAAGCAGGAGTAAAAGTGGCTATTAATACAGATGCCCATCACCTGCAGATGCTTGATGATATGAAGGTGGGGGTTGCGGCTGCGCGCAAAGGTTGGATTCGCAAAGAAACGGTGATGAATACATGGCCGCTTGAAAAGCTGCAGGAATTTTTACGCCGCCATGAGTACAATCACGAACGGAAGAGGTGACACCAGTGCAGGCACGAATGTTGAAAGCACTAGAATTCGATAAAGTAAAAGCACAGCTGTTGGAGCATGTTTCTTCCTCATTAGGAAGAGAAAAAGTGGAAAGGCTTGTTCCTTCATCCGATTTTGCTCAAGTCGTTCAGTGGCAGGAAGAGACGGACGAAGCGGTTTTGGCATTGCGGCTGCGCGGACATGCTCCGCTTGGCGGAATTTTTGATATTCGTTCAAGCTTAAAGCGAGCGAAAATTGGCGGAACATTAAGCGCCCATGAACTGTTGGACATTGCTAGCACTATTTATGCGAGCAGACAAATGAAACAATTTATTGACGCGCTAAACGACGAAAAGGAAGGGATTTTGCATTTGCTGCAATATGCCCAGCAAATGGTGGCCCTCCCAGAGGTGGAGCAGGCGATTAAGCGCTGTATTGATGATCATGGAGAGGTACTAGATCATGCTAGCGACAGGTTGCGCTCGATTCGTCAACAGCTCCGCACGACAGAAGCAAGAGTAAGGGAAAGGCTCGAAAGCATGATTCGGTCATCTTCAGCGCAAAAAATGTTGTCAGATGCGATTATTACCATTCGCAACGACCGCTATGTGATTCCAGTTAAGCAAGAATATCGCCATGCATACGGCGGCATTGTCCATGACCAATCATCTTCGGGAGCGACCTTATTTATTGAACCGCAAGTGGTGGTTGATTTGAACAATCAGCTTCAGGAAGCGCGGGTGAAGGAGAAACAGGAAATTGAGCGAATTTTAATAGAGCTGACAACAAAAGTGGCAGAGCATGCCGATGTGCTTTTGGCCAATGTCGATTGCCTAGCGGAGCTTGATTTCATTTTTGCTAAAGCAAAGTATGCAAAAAAAATAAGCGCAGCAAAACCGAAAATGAACCATGAAGGGTATATTCGTTTATTAAAAGCGCGCCATCCGCTCATTGACCCGAATATCGTTGTCCCAAACGATATCGAGCTTGGCAAGGAGTATGCAACAATTGTCATTACAGGACCAAATACAGGAGGAAAGACGGTCACATTAAAAACGATCGGTTTATTAACTTTGATGGCGCAGGCCGGTCTTTTTGTCCCTGCTCTTGATGGCTCCGAGCTGGCTGTATTTCGCTCTGTTTACGCTGATATTGGTGATGAGCAATCCATTGAGCAGAGCTTAAGTACTTTTTCCTCGCATATGGTCAACATTGTAGAGATTTTGCGGGAGGTGGACCACGAGAGCCTTGTTTTATTTGATGAGCTTGGAGCGGGAACAGATCCTCAAGAAGGAGCGGCATTGGCGATTGCTATTTTGGATGAGGTGTATGAGCGTGGAGCACGAGTGGTAGCGACCACTCATTACCCGGAATTAAAAGCTTACGGCTATAATCGCAGCGGTGTCATGAATGCGAGCGTGGAATTCGACATTGATACGCTAAGTCCAACGTACAAGCTGTTAATCGGTGTGCCGGGACGAAGCAACGCATTTGAAATATCGAAGCGGCTTGGATTAGCGGAAGCGATTATTGATCGCGCTAAGTCACAGATCAGCGTGGAAAGCAATAAAATTGAGAATATGATTGCCTCGCTTGAGCAAAGCAAAAAGCAGGCAGAGGAAGAATTACAAAAAGCGGAAGCCGTGCGTAGGGAAGCTGAACAGCTTCGCAGCGAATGGGAGAAAAAATGGGAAGACTTAAACGAAAAACGCGATGAATGGATGGATGAAGCGAAACGAAAAGCAGCAGAAATTATTAGAGCTTCACAGCGGGAAGCGGATGAAGTGATTCGGGAATTGCGGCATATGCAAAAGGAAAAGCTGGCACAAATTAAGGATCATGAATTAATTGCAGCAAAAAAACGATTAGAAGAGGCGATGCCGGCAATGGATGGACGCAAAAAGACAGCGATTAAACGGACAACTCGCCAATTCCAGCCAGGAGATGAGGTCAAAGCGATCCATTTAAATCAAAAAGGATATTTGCTCGAAAAAGTTTCTGACGATGAATGGCAAGTGCAGCTTGGTATTTTAAAAATGAAGCTGAAGGAAAAAGATCTCGAATATATCGGGAATGCCAAACAAGCTGAAACAAAGCCGATAGCAACAGTAAAAGGGAAGGAGTACCATGTTGGTTTAGAGCTTGATCTGCGTGGCGAACGATATGAGGATGCGATTGTTCGCGTTGAAAAATACATTGATGATGCTCTGCTGGCTGGATACCCACGTGTATCGATTATTCACGGAAAAGGAACAGGTGCGCTGCGCAAAGGAGTACAAGAGTTTTTGAAAAAGCATCGTTCTGTGAAAAGCATTCGCTTCGGAGAAGCTACGGAGGGCGGTACAGGCGTCACCATTGTCGAATTGAAATAGTGAGGGGAGAAGGCCATGAACTCCTTTTGGGAAAATGAAATCGTGAAGATTGCTGCAAATTTTAGTGTGGCTGTTTTATGTATGGTAGTTTTTTTAGCCATATTTGAATTAGTGACAAAATATAAAAATTGGGACGAAATAAAAAATGGGAATGTGGCCGTGGCTATGGCGACAGGCGGAAAAATTTTTGGCATCGCTAACATTTTCCGATATGCCATCAATCATCATGAATCCCTTTTATCGGTGATTGGCTGGGGTGTTTACGGATTTATTTTGCTGCTAGTGGCTTACTTTATTTATGAATTTTTAACGCCGAAATTTAACATTGATGAAGAAATTTCTAAAGATAATCGGGCAGTTGGACTGATTTCGATGATCATTTCCATTGGCTTATCATTTGTGATTGGGGAAAGCATTCGCTAGAACGGAGAGTTAATCAGATGGAAACATTGGCAAAGGTATTGTTTGTATTATGTGGCGTATTTCTTGTGATCGGTGTTATATATTGGCTCTTTTTTATATGAGAAGCGTCTACATCAAGTAGGCGCTTTATTTTTTCTAATGAACGACTTGTGATGTCAGATACGAAATTGGCTTGTCGCCTGCTTATACAGCGATAAAGGCTGACGCAGCACATGATCAGCTAGCACTGCGGGGGTCCTCCATTATGTTGAGATGAAGACGATTCTGTAACACAGGCTATTTTTTTAATGTAATTTTTTAAAAAATGTAATAAAATGAAAATAAATCGTCAGAATTATCAAAAATGGAGGAGATACGATGGAAAAACCTTGGCTTGCCCACTATCCCCCGCAAATCCCGCATCATCTGGATTATCCGCAGAAAACGTTGACTGATTATTTGCGAGAAACAGCAGCTCAGTTTGGACAAAAAGAGGCAATTGATTTTTTAGGAAAACGATTAACGTTTCACGATATTTATGAGCAGTCACTGAAGCTGGCGCGCTACCTCCTTGAGATTGGCTTGGCAAAAGGAGACAGGGTGGCGATCATGTTGCCTAATTGTCCGCAGGCCGTAATTAGTTATTATGGAGTTTTATTGGCTGGCGGAATTGTCGTTCAAACGAATCCTCTTTATATGGAAAGAGAACTGGAATATCAGCTTAAAGATAGTGAAGCAAGCATCATCATCACATTGGACATTTTATATCCGAAAGTAATGAAGGTGAAGGGAGCGACGCCATTAAAGCATGTGATTGTCACAAGGCTTCAGGAATATTTGCCGCTTGTCAAAAAAATCCTCTATCCATTCGTTCAAAAAAAGCAAAAGCAGCCCCTTGTCCGCATTGAAGAGCGAGACCACCAACATCGATGGGAAACGATCATGGCGACGTTCCAAAAGGAAGAAATTCATGTGGAGATTGATCCGATGGAGGATGTAGCCTTGCTACAATATACAGGCGGCACCACAGGGTTTCCTAAAGCAGCGATGCTGACCCATCACAACTTAATCGCTAACACAATTATGTGCGTTCACTGGATGTATCGCTGTCCGAAAGGAGAAGAAACCATTTTAGGAGTGTTGCCGTTTTTTCACGTGTATGGAATGACAACCATTATGAATTTATCGATTATGCAAGCTTATAAGATGATTTTGCTGCCGAAATTCGATATTAAGACGACATTAAAAACGATTGAAAAGAAAAGACCGACGTTGTTCCCAGGGGCCCCAACGATGTATATTGCCTTATTAAATGACCCCGATTTATCAAAATATGATTTATCATCCATTAAAGCGTGCATTAGCGGATCGGCTTCTCTTCCAGTGGAAGTGCAAGAAAAGTTTGAAGCGCTTACAGGTGGGAAAGTGATTGAAGGATATGGCTTAACGGAAGCTTCGCCAGTTACTCATGCCAACTTTTTATGGGATGGGGAGCGAGTGAAAGGAAGCATCGGTGTCCCGTGGCCTGATACAGAAGCAAAAATCATTTCTTTAGAAACGGGCGAGGAAGCGGATATGAACGAGATTGGCGAGCTTGTGGTCCGCGGGCCACAAGTGATGAAAGGCTATTGGAACCAGCCGTTTGAAACAGAGAGCGCACTGCGCGATGGGTGGCTTTATACAGGTGACATTGGCTACATGAATGAAAAAGGATATTTCTTCATTGTGGATCGCAAGAAAGATATGATTATTGCGAGTGGATATAATATTTATCCGCGAGAAGTAGAAGAAGTTTTGTATGAGCATCCGAAGGTTCGCGAAGCGGTTGTGGTCGGAGTTCCGCATGAATATCGCGGAGAAACCGTTAAAGCGTTTGTCGTTTTGAAAGAAGGGATGAATTGCACGGAGGAAGAATTGAATGAATTTATGAGAAGCAAGCTAGCATCCTATAAAGTACCGCGCATTTATGAATTTCGCAAAGAACTGCCAAAGACGGCGGTCGGAAAGATTTTACGCCGCGCATTAATTGAAGAAGAAACAAAAAAAGGAGAGGCAAAGCTTGGATAATTTTTTTTCTTGACAAATAGATGAGATAATTTTTAAAATTAAAACATGAATGATTATTCATTCATGTTTGAAGAAGGGGAATGACGATTGAAACGTAACAGTCCAAAATTTATGCAAATTATTGAAGCGGCAGTCATTGTAATTGCCGAAAACGGCTATCACCATGCACAAGTCTCGAAAATCGCTAAGCAAGCAGGTGTAGCCGATGGAACCATCTATCTCTACTTTAAAAATAAAGAAGATATTCTTGTGTCACTTTTTCAAGAAAAAATGGGTTCGTTTATTGAAAAAATTCAAAAAGAAATTGAAGGAATTTCGAGTGCTTCAGAGAAGTTATATATGTTAGTTAAAAAACATTTTGAGCTTCTGTCAGCTGATCATCACTTGGCGATTGTAACCCAGCTTGAATTGCGTCAATCAAGCAAAGAATTGCGCACTCGTATTAATGAAGTGCTGAAAGGTTATTTGCGGGTAGTGGAACAAATCATTAATGAAGGAGTAGAGTCTGGCGAGTTTCGCAGTGACTTGGATGTCCGCTTAGCAAGGCAGATGATTTTTGGAACAATTGACGAAACGGTGACAACGTGGGTGATGAATGAACAGAAGTATGACTTGGCCGCTTTGGCCAAACCGGTTCATGAGCTGCTAATAAGAGGCTGTTCAGCCTCTTGATTTTTGTAAAGGGGAGAGGAAAATATGGAGTTTTTGAAGGTCAATACGGAGGAATTAGTTGCAACTGTCACTTTTTCTCGTCCTCCTGCGAACGCATTGTCGTCCGCCGTTTTGAAAGAGCTTTCAAAACTGCTGGATCAGTTGAAGGACGATGAACGCGTTCGTGTCATTTTACTTCACGGAGAAGGTAGATTTTTTTCAGCTGGTGCTGATATTAAAGAATTTACAACCATTGGTGCAAGGGAGCAGGCAACGGAGTTGGCGCGTGCCGGACAGCAGGTAATGGAGAAGCTTGAACAGTTTCCAAAGCCAGTTATTGCCGCTATTCATGGTGCCGCTCTTGGTGGCGGATTGGAACTGGCGATGGGTTGCCATATTCGCATTGTGGCTGAAAATGCAAAGCTTGGATTGCCAGAGCTCCAGCTTGGTCTTATTCCGGGATTTGCAGGAACACAGCGCTTAACACGCTATGTAGGGATTGGAAAGGCGGCTGAAATGATGTGGACGGCTGAACCGATCACGGGAGTGGAAGCTGTTCAGTGGGGATTAGCGAATAAAGCTGTACCAGAAGAACAGCTGTTGCAGGAAGCGTTGGCATTAGCCAATAAAATCGCACAAAAGAGCCCTGTATCGATAAGCGCGACGCTTGAACTGCTTAATGCGGCAAAATCGCAGCCTTTTCATGAAGCAGTACAGCTTGAAGCGGAGTTGTTCGGCAAGGTATTTGTATCCGAAGATGGAAAAGAAGGTGTGCAAGCGTTCATTGAAAAGCGCCCGCCGCAATTCCAAGGAAAGTGAAAACGCTCTTTATTGTCTTTAATTTACAGAATATTTAAAAGTGAACAAATGTTTGATAAACACACAGGGAGGGCTTTCCATGAATATTTTTGTTTTAATGAAACGCACATTTGATACAGAAGAAAAAATTGTCATTCAAAATGGCCAAGTCAATGAAGATGGAGCAGAATTCATCATCAATCCATATGATGAGTATGCGATTGAGGAAGCGATCCAAGTGCGCGATAAGTTCGGAGGAGAGATTACTGTCGTGGCGGTCGGCAATGAAGAAGCTGAAAAAGAATTGCGAACCGCTCTTGCTATGGGATGCGATAAAGCGGTCTTGATCAATACAGAAGACGATGTTGAAGAAAGCGATCAATATACAACCGCGAAAATTATTGCGGAATTTTTAAAAGATAAGCAGCCGGATTTGATTCTCGCGGGCAATGTTGCCATTGACGGAGGATCAGGGCAAGTAGGTCCACGCGTAGCAGAAATGCTTGACATTCCTTATGTAACCACCATTACAAAGCTTGAGATCGACGGTGGAAAAGCGACGGTTGTCCGCGATGTAGAAGGCGATGAGGAAGTCATCGAAGCCTCGCTTCCGTTATTAGTGACAGCACAACAAGGGCTTAACGAGCCTCGCTATCCTTCGTTGCCGGGAATCATGAAAGCGAAAAAGAAACCGCTTGATGAATTAGAATTAGATGATCTTGATCTCGAAGAAGAGGATGTAGAGCCAAAAACAAAAACAGTGGAAATTTTCTTGCCGCCGAAAAAAGAAGCGGGGAAAATTCTTCAAGGAGAATTAGAGGAGCAAGTGAAGGAGCTTGTAACGCTTTTGCGCACAGAAGCGAAAGTAATTTAACCGCTTTCCAAAAGAAGTCTCCATCTTCAAGGAACGTGAAGGGCGACAGGCCAGCGAGTAGGTGGGGAGATGAATTTCGATTGGCAATCGCCAACGGATAGGATGCTCTATCGTTCGAACGGACTCCTTCGGAACGAAGGGAAGCGAAAGGGTTCTTGTGTGTGGCTTACCGTTCAGCGAACACGCACAAGTCGCTTGAAGCCCCCTCCTCTAAGCGAAGCGTAGGTGGTGGGGAGATCACTTTGAACAAAACCGAATGGCATAGCAAAACAGCCTATTTTTCACATACGGGGGGATCCAATATGACTCGAAAAGTATTAGCATTAGCGGAAATTCGTGACGGATCATTAAGAAATGTATCATTTGAGGCCATTGCGGCAGCTAAAACGATTGCCCAAGGCGGAGAGGTTGTCGCTGTATTAGCAGGAGAAAGCGTCCAAGCTTATGCCAATGAACTGATTGCTTACGGCGCCGATCGTGTGGTTGTCGTGGAAAGCGATCAATTAAAAACGTACACACCAGATGGATATGGTCAAGCACTAATGGCAGCGATTGATGCCGAAAAGCCAGAAGGAATTGTATTTGGGCACACTGCTCTTGGAAAGGACTTATCGCCAAAATTAGCAACTAAGCTGAATGCTGGATTAATTTCAGATGTTGTTGCTATTGAAGAAAAAGATGGAGAACTCCTATTTACGCGTCCTATCTACTCCGGAAAAGCCTTTGAAAAGAAGACAGTGACAGATGGCCACATCTTTGTGACGATTCGTCCAAACAATATTTCAGCCCTTTCTCGCGACGATGCTCGCTCTGGCAATGTAGAGAGCCTGTCTGTTGATATTAAAGACTTGCGAACCATTGTGAAAGAGGTTGTGCGCAAAACAGCGAAAGGCGTTGACTTATCAGAAGCGAAGGTCATTGTGGCTGGCGGACGCGGAGTGAAAAGTGCGGAAGGATTTAAGCCGCTTCAAGAATTAGCTGATGTTCTTGGAGGAGCTGTGGGAGCCTCGCGGGGAGCATGCGATGCCGGATATTGCGATTATTCCTTACAAATCGGGCAGACCGGTAAAGTAGTCACTCCAGATTTATATATTGCTTGCGGAATTTCAGGGGCGATTCAGCACTTAGCTGGCATGTCCAATTCAAAAGTGATTGTTGCGATTAACAAAGATCCAGAAGCCAATATCTTTAAGGTAGCCGATTATGGAATCGTAGGGGATTTATTTGAAGTGGTGCCGTTGCTGACAGAGGAATTCAAAAAGCTAAAAGTTCACTCCTAAGTTTTAAGAAAACGGGCAAAGTTCTATCGGCTTTGCTCGTTTTTTTGTTATAATTATTGGCTGAAAGCAAATATTAGAACTGAAGCAAAAAGTTAGCACCTTCTGTTATAAAGTGATATACTTCTTACAGATGTGTAGCTGAAAAGCGATTGGATGAGAAAAAACGCCGAGTTTCGTCGCGCAACATTCACATTTATTATGAAAGTAGGAGGAATGAAATAATGGCGATTGTCAATGCGACTGATCAAACATTTACAACTGAAACAAGCACAGGGGTTACATTAGTGGACTTCTGGGCTCCATGGTGCGGACCTTGCCGCATGATTGCGCCAGTATTAGAAGAATTAGCTGAAGACTTGGGCGATAAAGTAAAAATTGTTAAAGTAAATGTTGATGAAAATCAAGAAACTGCATCTAAATATGGTGTAATGAGCATCCCGACTTTGTTGGTATTCAAGGATGGCGATGTTGTCGATAAAACAGTTGGTTTCCAACCGAAGGAAGCGCTTGCCCAACTATTAGAAAAGCATCTGTAATAGCAAACATGCTTTACAAAGAGACTCAGCTTGGCTGAGTCTCTTTTTTTTGACTATATAGATGACATGTGACAGGTTAATGTTTGTGTCATACGTGGCGAAAAAAACATTTGCTGTAAGAGCTTCCGGCTGTGAAGGTTGACATATACCGTTCCATTCATCATATGTATACAGCACAGGGACCGTAAGTGAATCAATGAAATTTCACATCACAAGTATCTACATAAAAATGTAAAAAAAGGATTGACGAGAGAATATGTTATCACTTATAATCTTAACCAATAAATCCGATGTGTTAACTTGGAATAGAGGGTGGCTGATCGGATAGACCGAAGGCTTTTGATGTAGATCATCAAAAGCTTTTTTAGTAAAAAAAATCATAGTTAATTCATCGGGATAATATGAATTAAAAGGAGGTGCGATGTATATTCAAGACTGCATGCCTGACTTTTTATTATATCATTACATAAAAGAAGGAAGTGAGGCTGGTGAGCATTCAAGTCTGGATAACAGATAAATCCTTTCAAAATGGAGTAGCCACAGTACCTGTGCTGCAAAATATTCAGTTAGATATTGAAGAAGGAGAATTTGTTACGATCATTGGTCCAAGCGGTTGCGGGAAAAGCACGCTCTTAAAGATCATAGCGGGTCTTGATGAAGATTACAAAGGAACAGTTAAGTTCAATGATCAAGAGACGGAGAGAGGATTTATCTTTCAAGAACATCGCCTATTCCCTTGGTTTACAGTAGAGGAAAATATAGCACTGAATTTACCATTAAAAGATCGTCAGATTCGCCAAAAGATAGATGAATTAGTGGACATTGTAAGATTAAAAGGATTCGAAAAAGCTTATCCAAAGGAATTGTCTGGGGGAATGGCACAAAGAGTTGCCATTGCCAGAGCGCTGTTGCGCGAGCCTAAAGTTTTATTGCTGGATGAACCTTTTAGCGCTCTTGATGCGTTTACGCGGAAGCATTTGCAGGATGTCCTCTTTGAAATATGGAAAAGCAAGCAAATTACGATGATTTTAGTCACTCATGACTTAGATGAAGCCGTTTACCTTGGGACGAAATTAGTTATTATGAATGCAAAGCCAGGGAGGATCAGTAAAACGATTCCTGTCCATTTGCCATTTCCGCGCCAGCGAGCGCATGCTTCTTTTCAGGAGATGAGACAAAAGGTTTTAGAAGAATTCGAAAAAAACGAAGCCTCTCTTTTTATAAAAAGCTAGAGATGTTAACGGGAGAAGGAGCTGATGCGATATGAAAAAAATCCATCTTTTTCTAGTACTATTAGCATTCATGATTGCAAGTACAGGATGCTCAAAGCAAGAGGTTAAGAGCGCTGGGGAATCTAAAACGAAAACGATTCGCATCGGCATTCAGCAAAGTTTAGGACCGCTATTGCTAGCAAAGGAAAAGGGATGGTTTGAAAAAGAATTTGCCAAAGACGGTGTGAAGGTACAGTGGATTGAATTCCAAAGCGGCCCCCCTCATTTTGAAGCGATGGCATCCAATAATCTCGACTTTGGAGCTGTTGGAAATTCTCCAGTTATTTCTGCTCAAGCAGCTGGAATTGATTTTAAGGAAATTAGTAAAGGATCAAATGGAGAAAAGGGAGATGCGATCCTTGTTCCCAAGGACAGCAGCATTCATGATTTAAAAGATTTAAAAGGGAAAAAGATCGCAGTGGCTAAAGGAAGTAGCGGTTTCAATTTTTTATATAAAGCGCTTGAATATGCAGGCTTAAAGGCATCTGACATTGAAATGATTCAGCTGCAGCCAGATGAAGCACAGGCCGCCTTTGAAACAAAAAAGGTAGATGCTTGGGCTATTTGGGAACCATTTATTTCATATGAAGTGATTAAAAAACAAGCAAGAGTGATTGCAGATGGCGAAGATTTGCATGCATACTCTCCGGGTTTTGTTATAGCGCGTACGAAGTTTATTGAAAAAAATCCGGATTTAACAGTCAAATTTTTAAAAGTATATGAGCAAGTCCGCCGCTGGCAAAACGAACATTTTGAGGAAGCTGTTGATCTTTATGCCAAAGCTAAGAAATTGGATAAACAAGTCGTAATACGAGCATTGCAGAACAATCCGCCACTCAACGAACCGATTACGGAGGATATTATTCAGGCACAGCAACAAACTGCAGATTTTCAATATGAACAAAAGGTTATCAAAACAAAAATTGATGTAAGCAAGGTTGTTGATAATCGCTATATTAACAAGGCATTACAAGAATTAAAGAAAGAAGGTGAGAAACAGAATGAATAAAACGACGATTGTGGCCAATCCTCCGTTGAAGAGGAGAGCTTGGAGCAAAATCCCGTTTCAAAAGGTAGAAGCGCGAAAATGGATATCACCGCTCCTCATCCCGCTAGCCATTCTCATTATTTGGCAGCTGTTCGGACAATTTGGAGAGGTTTCTAAAACGGTCTTGCCAACCCCGTTCGATATCGCAACAGCAACCTACAAGCTCATCCTCTCTGGGGAGCTAGTCATGCACTTGAAAATTAGCACCATTCGCGCACTATCCGGGTTTTTAATTGGAGCAGCTGCAGGCCTAATCGCGGGAATTGCTGTTGGCTTTTCAACAAGAACAGAAGAGGTGCTTGATCCAACGCTGCAAATGCTGCGTACGATTCCGCATTTGGCGGTAGCTCCCTTGTTTATTTTATGGTTGGGGTTTGGTGAAGCCTCCAAGGTCCTGCTTATTGCTAAAGGAGCATTTTTCCCTATTTATGTAAATACTTTTCTCGGCATAAGGGGAGTCGATGCCAAATTGTTTGATGTGGCGCGTATTTTTCACTTTAATACGTGGCAAAAAATTAAGCTGCTTATTTTTCCTTCTGCTCTTCCTAATGTTTTGCTAGGCATTCGCTTATCTTTAGGGGCAGCATGGCTTAGCCTTGTGGTTGCAGAGCTGATGGGGTCAACGGAAGGAATTGGCTATATGATGATGGATGCAAGACAATTTAGCAATACAGATATTGTATTTGTAGGGATTATCTTATTCGCACTCGCTGGAAAAGTAACCGATTCGTTTGTACGACTGTTGGAAAAATGGCTGCTTCGTTGGCAGGATACGTATAAAGGAACGATGTAAAACGAACAAGGAG
Source organism: Anoxybacillus sp. UARK-01 (assembly GCF_002075365.1). Lineage (NCBI taxonomy): Bacteria > Bacillati > Bacillota > Bacilli > Caryophanales > Anoxybacillaceae > Anoxybacillus > Anoxybacillus sp. UARK-01. The sequence continues at coordinate 208,144 of NZ_NASY01000042.1, forward strand.
GAAGATCAAATGGCAAACATTATTTTAATTTCAGGAAGTCCATCCAAGCAATCAAAAACGGCCAAAGTGGCGAATTATTTGCAAAAACAACTCCAAGAACGCAATCACGATGCTCAATGCATTCACGTTCGCGATTTGCCGGCAGAGGATTTATTACACGCTAAATTTACTAGTGAAGCGATAAGACATACACATGAACTAATTGAAAGAGCTGACGCCATCATTGTCTTAAGCCCTGTCTACAAAGGGAGCTATACAGGAATTTTAAAAGCGTTTCTCGACTTATTACCAGAGAAGGCTTTTGCAAACAAAATCATTGCCCCGGTGGTTACGGGAGGAACAATCGCTCATTTGTTATCGATTGAATATTCCTTAAAGCCGATTTTCTCTATTTTAGGGGCGCGGGAGATTTTGCATGGAGTCTTTATATTAGATCAGGCGATTGAGAAGGATGAAAGAGGAGAAATCACCTTTCAAGGAGACGCAAAGCAGCGGCTAGAGGATCTGATTCGCTCAATCTCCATAGAAAAAGCATCGGTTTAACTTTTAAATGGGAAAAGGGGGAAAAAGAATGGAACTATTATGGTTTATTCCTTCTCATGGGGATGGTCGCTATCTTGGAACGACTAAAGGTGGGCGTGAAGCAGAATATACGTACTTTCGGCAAATTGCTCAAGCAGCGGATCGCCTTGGTTATAAGGGGGTATTGATTCCGACGGGAAAGTCATGCGAAGATCCATGGCTACTTGCTGCAGCATTGGCAGCGGAAACTCGGCAGCTTCGATTTCTTGTAGCCGTTCGGCCAGGCTTAATGACACCTACTCTTGCTGCAAGAATGGCCTCCACGCTTGATCGTTTGTCTGAAGGGCGCTTGCTGATTAATGTGGTAGCTGGAGGAGATCCGGTAGAGCTTGCAGGGGATGGAGTATTTTTAAGCCATGATGAGCGATATGAGGCGACAGATGAATTTTTAACGATTTGGCGCCAGCTGTTAAGCGGAGAAGAGGTAACATTTTCAGGAAATCATTTGAAGGTAGAGGGAGCAAAACTGCTGTTTCCGCCTGTAAATAAACCTCATCCGCCGATTTATTTCGGAGGTTCGTCATCAGCCGGCCAGCGTGTAGCTGCCAAACATAGTGATGTCTATTTGACATGGGGGGAACCGCCGAAACAAGTGGAACAGAAAATTGCGAGTGTGAAAAAATTAGCGGAACAGCACGGAAGAAATATCGAATTTGGCATTCGCCTTCATGTCATTGTGCGTGAAACGGAAAAAGAGGCGTGGGAAGCAGCGGATCGCTTGATTCAATATGTAGATGAAAAAACCATTCAAGAAGCACAGCGGGTATTTTCTCGCTACGATTCGATCGGTCAGCAAAGAATGAAGCAACTGCATAACGGCCGGAGAGAGTCGTTGGAAATTAGCCCGAATTTATGGGCAGGAATTGGTCTTGTAAGAGGCGGGGCGGGAACAGCTTTAGTAGGGGATCCGCAAACGGTAGCCAATCGTTTATTAGAATACCATCAATTAGGGATTAAACATTTCATTCTATCAGGTTATCCTCATCTTGAGGAGGCCTATCGCGTAGCTGAATTACTATTTCCTCTTTTACCACTCCATCACAGTAAACAAAAACAAGCAGTCGTTCAAGGAGAAGTGATTGGAAACGAATTTTTCCCATCCTTTATTAAAGTTTAAATAGGAAAAGGAGCCTGCTTTTTATCAACAGGCTCTTTTCTGTTTGGATAAAATCAATCTAAGAGATGTGATGGTGATTATTGACATTGATTATTATTCTCTCTATAATCGATTTGCAATGAAGCTTCATTTTTGAATCACAATCTGTTTGGAGATAAGGACGCTTTTGCTGTTAGAAACGGAATATCGTGTCTTTGCTTTCTTGTTGTGGTACGATGAATGGGGAAAAGTGTAGTGGGGTGAAGTCATTGAATGTTTTAGTAACAGGAGGAGCTGGCTTTATTGGCAGTCACCTCGTAAAAAAACTCCTTTCTCTCGGACATCGTGTTGCGGTGATTGATAATTTCCATCCTTATTATTCTCCAGAACGAAAGCGGAGGCAATTTCAGGTTTTGACAAGCGGATACGATGTGCATCTATATGACGTAGATTTGCTTGACGAGAAACGGACTGAATCCATTTTTAAGCAATATCAACCCGATTGTGTTTATCATTTAGCGGCTTTGCCTGGCGTTCCAAAGTCTTTGCTACAGCCGCTTGATTATGTTGATTATGATATTAAAGCGACGATTAATGTTTTGACTGCTTCGGGACGCTCAGGGGCCAAGCATGTTTTGTTCGCTTCTTCTTCCTCAGTATACGGTAATCAAGAGAGAGTACCACTCAAGGAAGAGATGGCGACAGGAAACGTTATTTCTCCCTATGCTGCTGCAAAATATGGCGCAGAATCATTTTGTCATGCTTATGCTCATTTATTTGGCTATCGGCTTACCATTTTTCGTTATTTTACAGTCTATGGTCCTTGGGGACGACCGGATATGGCGATCAGCCGATTTATTCATCTGCTTTCTCGCGGGGAAGAAATTGTGGTGTATGGAACGAGGACGGCGCGCGATTATACTTTTATTGATGACATTGTCGACGGGATGGTTTTAGCTTTGCGGCGCAACGGACCAAACGATGCGTTTAATTTAGGTTCGGGACGGCCGATTACAATGGAGCAATTGTTAAAGAAGCTGCGGATTTATTTTCCAAAAATGAGAGTAAACTATGCATCAGAACGAAAGGGGGATGTGAAAGAAACATGGGCCGATATTACAAAAGCGCAGCAGGCTTTCGATTATCGACCAACGGTTCCATTTGAAAAAGGATTGGAAAAAACGATTGAGTGGGCGAGAGAATATGAGGCGTAAATACAAGATATATGGGTCATACGAACGATAGGATTTATACTTATGTTTGTGATTATAAGAATGGCGCTATGATATGTTTACTATTTCCGAAGGCGATGAACCAGATGCATTTGTTGATGGAAGGGGAGGGGGACTCAAATGAAAAAAGCCTCGAAGTTTGAAAAAATTGCAGCCCGTTGTTGGAATTTATTAAATGAAGGAAAGCCATTTACCCCTATTTTTGTCATTGGTACAATGCTGCTTTATCATAGTATGGATATCGGACAAGGGGAGCATATAAAGCCGCTTTTGCTTGGTTTGCTGCTTGTGCTTCCGCTTTTTGTGATGTATTACCGATATGATTATCCGTTATTTTTGCGGAATTATTTATGGATTCCATACATCGTGTTTTTGCTTGTGTGGCCATTTACCGATGTGAAGCTATTATTGTTAGCTGTCGGGCTCTACTTCTTTTTTACCGTCTTTTTTTGGGGAACGCTCTATTATCATTTGCGAATTGGTACAACCTGGTGGAATTTTACTCGATTTTGGAAGCTTGTATTAAAAAATAGTGATTCGACGAGCGGCAATGCCCAAGAACAGCTTCCGAAATTTTTATTGCTATTGTCCCTTTGGCAATACAGCTATGAGCAGATCAGCATGGATTGGAAAATGATTTCATATGAAGCTCTCGGGCTTTATTACGCTTTTGTTTTTTTATTTTCTTTTATTCTCCATAAATATTTATTTGATTGGAAGCCGAAAGTAATTCCTACCTACACGAATAATGTAGAAGAACCGAAGCGTGCACTCAATGAAAAAGTAATTGTGATCGTCATTGACGGAATGCGGAAAGACCGCTTTGAGCAAGCCGAAGCGCCATTTTTAAAAGCATTGCGCAAGAACGGAACGGAGTTTAAGCAAATGGAGACTGTTTATCCAGCTCGTACGGTCGTTTGTTTTACTTCCATGTTTACGGGCACATATCCATTTGAGCATGGCATTCAATCAAATATGGTATGGAAGCTGGGCATAAAAGTAGAAAGCATTTTTGATTCGCTTAGAAAAGTTGGCAAAAAAGGCCGATTGTTAGGAATTGCCCATCTTGTTGATTCGTTTGGCGCCGATGTTGAAACGGTAACCGCGGTGATGAAGAATGATGTTGCGGATCGAAACATTATAGAACGCGCCAAGTTCATCATGAAGGAGCAAGACCCTGATTTATTAATTATTCAGTTGATTGCAACAGATCAAACAGGGCACAGCCGCGGTGTATTTTACGATGAATATGCTCAAAAAATCGCCGAGGCCGATGCTCTGATTCAAGAATATGTCGAATGGCTCGAAAAAGAGGGAAAATTACAAAACGCCACATTCATTATTTGCTCTGACCACGGTCAATCAGACGGAATTGGGGGACATGGTCATCTTGATGAAGGTGAACGATATGTTCCTTTTTTTATGTATGGACCAACTATAGAAAGCGGAAAACAAGTAGAAGAAAAGCATAGTCTTGTGTCGCTTGCCCCAACGATCGCTTATTTATTGGGAGCACCCTATCCGAGCCATAGCCGTGGACCTGTTCTGATTGAAGCGATACGAAAGAAGGGAAATCATGAAAAAGCAGAAAGTAATCGTATTTCTACCGGCGCATAATGAGGAAGCTGCTATTGCTGAGGTGATACAAAAAGTACCACGTCATTTCCATCCGCTTGTAGAAGTGAGCGTATTAGTGATTGATGATGGGTCAACCGATCAAACAGTAGCGGTGGCTAAAGAAGCAGGAGCGGACTATATATACAAAATGGGGCGCAATTGCGGGCTTGGCGCGGCCGTCAGAAAAGGATTGCAAGAATGCCTGCGCCTTGGTGCTGATATTAGCGTAATGATTGATGCGGATAACGAGTATCCAGCGGAGCAAATTCCGGAATTACTGGCTCCTATTTTTAAAGGGGAGGCAGATTATACGATGGGATCGCGTTTTCTTGGTGAAATTCGCGGAATGAAATGGCATCGCCGCATCGGCAATTATTTTTTCACATGTCTGCAATCTTTGCTCCTACGAACATGGATTTATGACGGCCAGTCGGGTATGCGCGCTTTTTCGCGTCAAGCAATGGAGCATGCGCATATTATTCATGACTATAATTATGCCCAAGTATTGACCCTTCATTTAGTTCGCAAAGGGTTTCGGATGAAAGAAGTGCCCATCCGTTATAAAGCAAGGACAACGGGCCGTTCGTTTATTAAGTTTTGGGCCTATATGTCAGCGGTTTTTCCGGCAATATGGAAAGAAATGAAGCGCCCTGTAAAAAAAGTCGACATCGACTTTACAGCCCATCGATTGCCCGATATGGTTAAAAAGCAATGCTCCTAGCGGGACAGAGCGCGGAATGGATAAACGCGCTTTTCTAAGAAAGGGAGGCTTCGCTCTTTTCAGTAATAAGATAGATTTCTTTCAATCGCAGCTTCGTATGACAAACGCGGCATGGTCGGCTGCCGAAAAGCGGGTGATGGGCTCTGTCGTCTATCTAAAATGCAGCTGAAAGATTGAACGAGCTCCATGGTAGGAAGGCAGGTCCACAGGCTTGCCTTTTTGTCACGCATTCGCGTGATGAAGATTGGAACAGCACGGCTTTCAGACCTATTCGTGGGTTGGCCAAGCATTGTTGTTCGGATGCCCGACGGTGGAAAAAGCTCTAAGCTTTATATCGAGGTAAACCTATCAATATCAAGTTGCATGAATGCATACAGTGCATGATTGACAGGAATCGTGATAATCATTATCATTGAATATGTGGGAGGAGATCATTGGATGAAGGCGATGCGCTTATTTTTTTGTTTGTTATTGATATTCATTCTCAATTACGTTCCGAACCATGTTTTGGCTTATTCATACGGTGATCCAAATCAAGAAAAAATAGCAGAGGCTTATAAACAAATGGCTGAAAAGCTGAATCAGGAGCCGCCAAACTTTTCTGAAGCCAAAACGATTTTTGAAACGGTGAAGGAAGAAATTGAGATGCATATGGGGGAGGAGCCAGTGGAAACGGTGCTGGCTGATATTAAGAAAAAAGATAAAGAAGCGACTATAAAAGATATGAAGAAAGTTCTTGTTTTAAATATTGCCCGCCGTCTTGAAAATATTGAGGAGAATTTTGACCAGTACGAAACAAGTAAACGATTATTAGCGAAAGCGTTTGCTACATATGAAGCCCTTTCTCCCGCTGTTCAATCGCAAGACGCTGAGCTTGATCAACGGTTGCGGGACGAGTTTAATAAAGCGCTGCAATCATTAGGAAATCCGGGATTGTTTGGCGTCGGTCAAAAACAATCGAATGTTGAGCAATTTAAAAAAAGCGAACAAACGATTTTGAGCTCGCTGCAAAAGCAGTTTGCATTGAAAAGCTTAAAAGTTGGGCATTTTTCAGAGAACGCCACTGAAAAAAAGGAAACGGCATCAAGTCAAAACGAATGGACAGATTTATCGAAGGTAAAAAACTGGCTTCCGCTTCTTGTATTAGTGGCGGCTATTGTTGCGGTTGTCATCTATGCCGTGCGCCGGAAACGAAACTGACCGTTTAGAAAGGAGAGCTGCTGATGGAGGTTCAAGCGCTGTTAATTACGTTTCGTGAAGTATTAGAGGCCCTGCTTATCGTCGGAATTATTACCTCTTATTTAAAGAGAGTGAATCATACGAAATATACGAAATATGTATGGCTGGGGGCCGGCTTGGCGGTGCTGGCAAGCGCTGGAGTGGCTCTTCTTTTTCAGGTCGTTTTTACCGGGTTTGCGGCAATGGGCAGCGAAATGTATTTAAAAGTTTCGATTATGCTTGTTTCGACCATCTTATTGACACAAATGGTGTTTTGGATGGCTGAGCATAGCCGCGACATGAAAAGAAATATGGAAGGAAAGATGGATCGCTTTATTACTACAGGAAATGTCATTGGGATGGTGATCCATTCGTTTTTAGTGGTGCTCCGTGAGGGGGTTGAAACGGTCTTTTTCTTTGCAGCCATCACAGGAGGAAATATCAGTGCCGCTATGCAAGGCTGGGGAGCCATTACTGGTGTGCTGCTTGCTGCGCTAGTAAGCTATTTCTTCTTTAAAGGAACGATGCGCATTCCGCTCAAAACCTTTTTTAAAGTCACAGGAGCTTTTATTCTATTGATTGCAGCCGGTCTGCTCGTTCAAGCGATTTCAATGCTGCAAGATTTAAATATTATTGGTAGCGTGATGCCTCATGTATATGATTTAACATGGCTGCTGCCTGAACATCCTATTGATTATGAGCACTATATTCGCGATCACGGGGTGCATCCGCTGCTTTCAGGGAACATCGGCGTCTTTTTAAAAGCGTTATTTGGCTATTCAGCGATGCCTTCTCTTGAAGAAATCGTTGCTTATATTGGTTATTTTGTCGTCATTTCTTTGCTCATTAATAGTCGACACGCAAAAAAGGGGGAACCAACAAGCGCTGATTCGCAAACGCTTGAACCCAAAACGAAGCAAATTATGTAAAAAGTACAGGACATAAAGGTCTTGTACTTTTTCATTTGTGAAGGTGAATGAGATGAAAAAATATTTTCTGGGAAATCATCGATATATGTCATATTTTGGTTTTTTAGCACTGGTTTTGCTGTTTGGAATTGAAATCTACTATGCAAGTCCATATGCTGCATCGTGGGACCAAGTGGATTTTGCCTTTGCTTTAGACCGCTATGATTTATTAGCGATGCAACCTCATTTTCCTGGCTATCCTTATTTTGTTTTGGGAGGAATGCTCGTTCATTCGTTTGTCGCTAATCCGGCAAAAGCTTTATCCGTTTTTAATGTGATGATGCTCGCATCAGCTTCAGTGCCTATTTTTTTGCTGGCAACACAATATAGTTCAAAAGAAAAAGCATGGATTGTTACAGTGCTAGTGCAATCAGCTAGCTATGTCGTATTGATTTGTCTTCAGCCGATGTCGGACGGAGCGGCATTAGCGGTTTTATGGTGGTATCTATGGGCGATTGAGCGGGCCAAAACTAGGCTTTCTTGGCACGCTCAACTATTGTCTTTGTTTGTATTTAGTTTGCTGTTAGGCATCCGGCTTTCATACGCTCCTTTTGCCCTTGCTTTCGCTTTTGTATGGTATGAAGATTGGCGAAAATATCGAAAAATCTCTCGTTTGTTGCTCTTTATTTTTTTGGCCGCCATGTTTCAATCCATTTGGATCATAGGGGTTGCTATGACAGAAGGAGGCTTGATGAGCTTTATTAAACTGGCTTTTTCGTTTACGAATGGGCATTTTCAGGAATGGGGAGGAACGGCCGCAACGGATCAGCAGTCGCTTTGGGAGCGAACAAGCTATTTTTTATTTCATAATATGGTTTGGATTGGTCTCTCTAGTCGTACTTTCGTCTTGTTGACAATATATATCGCGTTATTCGTTTGGGCGTTTTACTCTGTCCGACGCTTCTCTTTTCCGCGCTGGCTGCTTATTTGCATTTTTATGTATGGGATTTGGGCTTTGTTTGCTCAAAATATTGAGAAGCCGCGCCATGCTCTTCCCATTGTTCACTTTTTACTTTTTTATGGATGGCTTCGTTTTTTGGACAGAGGGATGCCGGCGTATAAGAAGCTGTTTACTCTCGCTGTTCTTGTGATCCAGCTTGTTGTTGGCACATGGAACTTGCGTGAGCAAGCCTTACACTTGCCAGCCACCTATCAATTAGCATATGATTTACAACAGAGGAAGGAACGGTTTGTTTTGTACACATGGGAAGAAGCGAGGGTGCTCGAATACCTTCGTGTCACCTTTCCGTATGAACAAGCCTTACATTTTTCATTTTTTTTACAACATCAAACGAACTATCCACATGCTAAAATTTATATAACGGATCATGTAGTGAAGGGATTCCAGTCACAAGGTGTATCGCTGACCGGACATTTGCGGAAAATCAAAACGTATGATTCAAGTAAGCTGGCGGATCCGGTATACGGCAAAATTACACTTTATGAATGGAAAGACTAAGCATTGGAGTGATTATGATGCATGATCACTTAAAAGAGAAGCTATCGTTTTTGCCAGAGCAGCCCGGCTGCTATTTAATGAAAGATAAAAATGGCACAGTGATTTATGTAGGAAAAGCGAAAGTATTAAAAAACCGTGTTCGTTCTTATTTTACTGGAACGCATGATGGAAAGACGCTGCGCCTTGTGAATGAAATAGCGGATTTTGAATATATTGTGACCTCATCAAATATTGAAGCGCTTATTTTAGAAATGAATTTAATCAAAAAATACGATCCAAAATATAATGTCATGCTCAAAGATGATAAAAGCTATCCATTTATTAAAATTACAGCTGAGGAGCATCCACGTCTCATTATTACAAGAAAGGTAAAAAAAGATCGCGGCAAATATTTTGGACCGTATCCGAACGTGCAGGCTGCAAATGAGACTAAAAAATTGCTCGATCGCATGTATCCGCTTCGCAAGTGCGCGTCCCTGCCGAACCGCGCCTGTCTTTATTATCATATGGGACAATGTCTCGCTCCGTGTATCTATTCGGTTTCGGAACAACAAAATAAAGAAATAGTGGAACAGATTGTCCGTTTTTTAAACGGGGGACACCAAGACATAAAAAAAGAATTGGTTGAAAAAATGAACAAAGCAGCAGAAGCCCTTGAATTTGAACGAGCTAAAGAATACCGTGATCAAATTGCGCATATTGAAGCGATGATGGAAAAACAGAAAATGACGATGAAGGATTTTGTTAACAGAGATGTGTTCGGCTACTCCTATGACAAAGGATGGATGTGCGTCCAAGTCTTTTTTATTCGTCAAGGAAAGCTAATCGAGCGGGATGTTTCGATCTTTCCGCTGCATCAAGATCCCGATGAAGAGCTGCTCACATTTTTAGGACAATTTTACTCCAAGGAGAATCATTTTAAGCCAAAAGAAGTAATCCTGCCGCTTGAGGTTGACGGAAGTTTGGCTGAGCAGTTGCTCCAGGTGCCTGTTATTCAGCCGAAAAGAGGAAAGAAAAAAGAGCTGGTCGATCTTGCGAGTAAAAATGCAGCGATCGCTTTAAAAGAGAAGTTTTATCTTATTGAACGCGATGAAGAACGAACGGTTAAAGCGGTTGAAAACTTAGGAGTTGCGTTGAACATTCCAACACCGCATCGAATCGAAGCGTTTGATAATTCTAATATCCATGGGGCTGATCCGGTTTCGGCGATGGTGGTGTTTATCGACGGCAAGCCTGAGAAAAAAGAATATCGCAAATATAAAATTAAAACTGTGAAGGGGCCAGATGATTATGAATCAATGCGCGAGGTTGTACGGCGGCGATATAGCCGTGCTTTAAAGGAACGCCTTCCTCTTCCGGATTTGATTTTAATTGATGGAGGAAAGGGACATCTGGCGGCTGTTCGCGATGTGTTAGAAAATGAGTTGGGCTTGGAAATTCCGCTTGCCGGTCTTGTAAAAGACGACAAGCATCGCACATCGGAATTAATCATGGGAGATCCACCACAAATCGTGCCATTGTCGCGAAACAGCCAAGAATTTTATTTGCTGCAGCGCATTCAGGATGAAGTCCATCGTTTTGCTATTACGTTTCATCGCCAGACGCGAGGAAAATCGTTATTTCAGTCCGCGCTTGACCACATTCCGGGAGTTGGAGAAAAGCGAAAAAAAGCGCTTCTTAAGCATTTTGGCTCTTTAAAAAATATAAAAGAAGCGACGATTGAGGAGCTGCAAAAAGCGGCGATTCCTCGCGCAGTTGCTGAAAAAATTTATGAAAAGCTGCGAGAATAGTATTGTCAATTGGAGAAAAAGCTGATACAATCACCTTAATTGCATATTTATACACTTCTAAGCACAGAAGTGAAGATAGAGGCGCGAACTTCAAGAGTAGGCATTTGGAGGAAAATGGGTTCCAAAGAAAAATGCCGAAAGGGGAGGCTCGCCGAAGTGGGGGAAGTCTCATTGCTTTTCCTGCTGGTCCTGCGTTTAAGAAATGTAGGACTGTCAAGATGACCCATCTTGGAGAGCTATCTCACTGTGTGGAGCGAATTCGTTTCTTTTCTTATTTCGTTATGCACAGCAATGAGAAGCCTCTCATTGCTGTTTTTTATTTGTTTCTATACCGGTATGGATGCTGAAATCAACATTTTAAGAACAAGGGATGAGAAAAATGGGAATGATTGTGCAAAAATTTGGCGGAACGTCTGTAGGATCTATTGAACGTATTCAGCATGTCGCTGATCGAGTAATGAGCGAGGTGCAAAAAGGACATCAAGTGGTCGTTGTCGTTTCAGCGATGGGAAAGACGACGAATCAGCTTGTGGATTTAGCCAAACAGCTAACGTCCCAACCTAGCAAGCGGGAGCTGGATATGCTTCTTTCGACAGGGGAGCAAGTGAGTATTGCCCTATTAGCGATGGCTTTGCAAGAAAAGGGGTATGCAGCTGTTTCTTTAACGGGCTGGCAAGCTGGAATCAAGACAGAGACTGTTCATGGCAATGCTCGCATTATAGATATTGACACAACGAGAATTCATCAATATTTGCAAGCAGGACAAATCGTCATTGTGGCTGGTTTTCAAGGAGTGACGGAAAAGGGAGATATCACGACTCTTGGTCGCGGCGGTTCTGACACGACAGCTGTAGCTTTAGCGGCCGCTCTACAAGCGGATAAGTGCGATATTTATACAGATGTGACAGGAGTGTTTACTACCGATCCGCGTTATGTAAAAGCAGCGAAAAAGCTAGAGGAAATTTCCTATGATGAGATGCTAGAGCTGGCCAATCTTGGAGCAGGAGTGCTTCATCCGCGGGCTGTAGAGTTTGCTAAAAATTATCAAGTATTGCTGGAAGTTCGTTCGAGTATGGAGGAAGAGAGCGGAACAACGGTAAAGGAGGATGTTTCAATGGAACAGCATTTAATTGTCAGAGGGATTGCTTTTGAAGATCAAGTAACAAAAGTGACGGTCCAAGGGCTCCCGCACGAGTTGCCTATGTTGCCAACCGTTTTTACAGCGTTAGCGAATCGCGGGATTAATGTCGATATTATTATTCAAAACACAACCAATAGCGGAGCAGCAGCTGTGTCGTTTTCCATTCGCACAGAGGATTTGCCTGAGACTTTGCAAGTGTTGGAATCATTCAAGGGAGCAAAGATAGAATATGAAAGCCAACTGGCCAAAGTATCGATTGTCGGCTCAGGAATGATCTCTAATCCAGGTGTAGCTGCACAAATGTTTCAAGTGTTAGCGGATAAAGGGATTGAAATAAAAATGGTCAGCACGTCCGAAATCAAAATTTCAACCGTCGTGTCTCAAGAAAATATGGTTGCAGCAGTAGAAGCGTTGCATACGGCGTTTCAATTGGATGAAAAAGCCGCCGTGCGTTCATAACCAGACAAGACCGTACTGCTGGAAATCATGGCAAGCGTTTTGAGAGCGAAGGCGCATTCAATCGTGCTGTGCCGACTGTTTTGACTAAAAAAGCAAGCAAATGCTTGCCTGCCTCAAGTGGTAGACAAAGTCAAAATCGACTTTGTCTACCACCATTTTATACAATTCTTCTATCATAGTGGTAGTTCTACATCAAACTGGCTTGAAGGCGCTTAGCAGACAAGAAACGCCAGCCGAGTGAAGACGCGAAGCGAACCCAAACGTTCATGAGCGACGAATGAGGCCCGTGACGCAGGATGAAGCGTTTGTTAACAGTCTAAGGCAAGCAAATACGTATACTTGCCTTTGTTCCTGTCGTGCATCGATAGGCTAATACAATTGAAAAGGTGCAGAAAATCTGTCTATTCAGCAATTTCGTGTTTACGGTCCCATTTCACAGTAAAAGTCACTTTTTGATCACGCTTTTTTTGCTGCTCATATGCTTCCGAGACAAAGCGTTTTTGCTGTTCAATCTGCTGTGCGAGAAAGCCGGCCTCAAGCTGAAATGAACAGTGAGCATTCATGGCGATCCGAGCGGATACCGCGGGCCCTGTCAGCTCGATTTCTAATTCATCTTGGCGTTCTTTGATGACAGCGAGCGTACCCCATCCTGCTTTTTCAAAAAATAAAATGATGTCATCGAATGTTTCTAAGGGATAGCAGCGCGCTAAATGCTTTCCCGCCCAATATAAAATGCTGTCGGTTTCTTTGCCAAGCAAATCGGGAAGAAGGACTTCTCGAATTAGATGATATCCAAATAAAGGAATTTCAACGTGCTGTAATGCTTCATAGTGTTCCTGAAATGAATGTGTTTTCACATAATTCCCCTCTTTCTATCAAACATTATAGCCGAACAATGAGAAGAAATCAGTATTTTTCTTTCGATTTTTGCACAAATATTGTTTTAATTTTCAAACGATTGAACATTTTATGAACTCGTTTTCTTGACGCTACTACATTGTGGGAGTACAATGGATGTGACGCGTGATTAATGGAAATGGAAGCATTTACAGTTCTATTAATCATTTAGTTAGTGTGGATGGGGAGTGCATAAATCTTTTATTATCACTATTTAAAAAGGGGGTATACTATATGGCAGGAAATCGAGAATTTTTTTACCGCCGACTCCATTCATTACTAGGGGTTATTCCGGTTGGAATTTTCCTAGTCCAGCATTTAGTAGTGAACCACTTTGCGACTAAAGGTCCAGAATCATTTAACCGGGCAGCATCATTTATGGAACATTTACCGTTCCGCTATTTTTTAGAAATATTTATCATTTTTTTGCCTTTGCTGTTTCATGCTATTTATGGACTTTATATCGCTTTTACCGCTCAAAACAATGTGGGCAGATTTGGATATTTCCGAAATTGGATGTTCATGCTTCAACGGCTGACAGGAATCATTACGCTCATTTTTGTCACGTGGCACGTATGGCAAACACGTGTACAAGCTGCTTTTGGAGCTGATGTGAACTACGACATGATGGCCAACATTGTTGACAATCCTTTTATGCTTGCTTTTTATATTGTCGGTATTTTGTCAACGGTGTTCCATTTTTCGAATGGGCTATGGTCTTTCTGTGTAAGCTGGGGATTAACAGTTACTCCTCGTTCACAGCAAATTTTTACTTACGTGACGATGATCATCTTTGTAGCGCTTTCAATCGTTGGCATTCGTGCCATTTTAGCATTCGCTTAATCCACGACTAGCAATTTTTTAGGGAGTGAGTAACGATGAAAAAAGGAAAAATCATAGTAGTTGGCGGCGGTTTAGCCGGACTAATGGCCACCATTAAAATCGCAGAAGCGGGTGTGCCAGTGGAATTGTTTTCGCTTGTGCCAGTAAAGCGGTCTCACTCTGTTTGTGCTCAAGGTGGGATTAACGGTGCGGTGAATACAAAGGGTGAAGGAGATTCCCCGTGGGAACACTTCGACGATACGGTATATGGTGGTGACTTTTTGGCAAACCAACCACCAGTCAAAGCAATGTGTGAAGCAGCACCAGGCATTATTTATTTATTAGATCGTATGGGTGTTATGTTTAACCGTACACCTGAGGGATTGCTAGATTTCCGGCGCTTTGGTGGAACGCAGCATCACCGTACTGCATTTGCGGGGGCAACAACGGGTCAGCAGCTGCTTTATGCGCTTGATGAGCAAGTGCGCCGCCATGAAGTCGCTGGCTTGGTTACGAAGTATGAAGGCTGGGAGTTCCTTGGTGCGGTACTAGATGATGAGCAAATTTGCCGTGGGATTGTTGCGCAAAACTTAACGACGATGGAAATCCAATCATTTGCTGCTGATGCTGTGATTATGGCAACGGGTGGCCCAGGCATCATTTTCGGAAAATCCACCAACTCGATTATTAATACAGGTTCAGCTGCATCGATTGTTTACCAGCAAGGTGCCTATTATGCGAATGGAGAATTTATTCAAATCCATCCAACGGCGATCCCGGGTGATGATAAATTACGGCTTATGAGTGAATCGGCGCGCGGTGAAGGCGGTCGAGTCTGGACATATAAAGATGGTAAACCATGGTATTTCTTAGAGGAAAAATATCCAGCATACGGAAATCTAGTTCCACGTGATATTGCGACTCGTGAAATATTCCATGTTTGTGTTGATTTGAAGCTTGGCATCAACGGCGAAAATATGGTGTACCTCGATCTTTCTCATAAAGATCCTAAGGAGCTCGATATTAAATTAGGTGGCATTATTGAGATTTATGAGAAATTCATGGGAGAAGATCCGCGTAAGGTGCCGATGAAAATCTTCCCAGCTGTGCACTACTCCATGGGGGGATTATGGGTTGACTATGATCAAATGACGAATATTAAAGGATTGTTTGCTGCTGGAGAGTGCGACTATTCTATGCATGGCGCCAACCGCTTGGGAGCTAACTCGCTCTTATCGGCGATTTATGGCGGAATGGTTGCAGGTCCGAAGGCCGTTGAATATATTAAAGGATTGGACAAGTCATCTGATGCGCTTCCTTCTTCTTTATATGAGCGATATGTAAAACAAGAAGAAGAACGTTGGAACAATATTTTATCGATGAATGGAACAGAAAATGCTTATGTGCTTCATAAAGAGCTTGGCGAATGGATGACCGATAATGTGACGATTGTTCGGTATAACGATAAACTTTTAAGAACGGATGAAAAAATTCAAGAGCTTATGGAGCGTTATAAAAATATTAATATTAGCGATACAGCTAAATGGAGTAATCAGGCAGCTTCATTTACTCGCCAGCTTCATAACATGCTTCAATTAGCGCGTGTGATTACACTTGGTGCATACAATCGAAACGAAAGCCGCGGCGCTCATTACAAACCGGAGTTTCCAGAGCGCAATGATGAAGAGTGGCTAAAAACAACAATGGCTCGCTTTACTCCAGATGGTCCAGCGTTCCATTATGAAGATGTGGATACATCACTAATTAAGCCTCGTAAACGTGACTATTCGAAAAAGAAAGAGGATGTGAAATCATGAGCGAGAAAAAAACGATTCGTCTCATTGTAACGCGACAAGATCGTCCGGATTCTGCGCCATACGAAGAGGAATTTGAGATTCCATACCGTCCCAATATGAACGTTATTTCCGCTCTCATGGAAATTCGCCGCAATCCGGTAAATGCTAAGGGAGAAAAAACAACTCCAGTCACATGGGATATGAACTGTTTAGAAGAAGTGTGCGGAGCTTGCTCCATGGTCATTAACGGAAAGCCGCGCCAATCCTGTACAGCTCTTATCGATAAGCTGGAGCAGCCAATCCGTTTAGAACCGATGCGTACATTCCCGGTTGTGCGCGACTTGCAAGTCGATCGCAGCCGGATGTTTGATTCCTTGAAAAAGGTAAAAGCATGGATTCCGATTGATGGAACCTATGATTTAGGTGCTGGTCCGCGCATGCCAGAACGAAAACGTCAATGGGCATATGAGCTTTCTAAATGCATGACTTGCGGCGTGTGCTTGGAAGCTTGCCCGAATGTGAACAGCAAATCAAACTTTATCGGTCCTGCACCCCTTTCACAAGTGCGTTTATTTAACGCTCATCCAACTGGTGCCATGCATAAAGAGGAACGTCTTAAAGCCATTATGGGGGATGGAGGGCTAGCGAACTGCGGTAACTCGCAAAACTGCGTGCAGTCTTGCCCGAAAGGCATTCCGCTCACCACCTCCATTGCAGCGTTAAACCGCGCTACAACTGTTCAAGCGTTTCGCAGCTTTTTCGGAAGCGATGAAGTGTAAAAAAAATCCTCTTCATGGAGTTTTCCATGAAGAGGATTTTTTTTGAGAAAAAAGAGATTGAAAGAAAAAGCAGATTCTATAAACGGTTTGAAGATACTTGTCAATTGCTTAGGTTACGTCAACATATGGCCAAGTACCGAATAATAGGACACATCTATTTGTTAATAAGCGGTATTGTTCGCTTGCTCAATCATCGAAATCAGCTCAGCACTCGCTCATTTAGAGGGATGTTGACGCATCAAATGATGTCCATACAGGCTGCTGTTTCATCGCATTTTCTATAAATACCTATTTTTCTAGAAGTAATGTGAATTTTTGTCACCGTCACCCGTTATTCCACATACTATATGGTGAATAAATACCCATCCGGTAGTTCAGGTCTGTCTAAAGCAAGGAGGGTTATCTTAATTGAAGGACAAATCATTTCACTCAAAGCCATTGCTTACGAAAAGAGAAAGAGAAGTATTTGAATTATTAGTTCAAGATAAAACAACAAAAGAGATTGCTAGTGAGCTGTTTATTAGCGAAAAAACGGTTCGCAACCATATCTCAAACGCCATGCAAAAGCTTGGGGTAAAGGGGCGCTCCCAAGCGGTGATTGAGTTGCTTAGAATGGGAGAACTTGAACTATAGGTAACACCGGCTACCCTTAGCAACGAGGGAGCCGGTTTATTATTGTTGGCAAATTTTTTATTGATTATACGGAAAAGTGTAGTAAAATGTATATGGCTTGTTTTGCTTGCAATTTTATCAAGAAATATGAACAATATAAATGTGCATAAATCTTATAGGGGAGATTGTATGCCAGTTGAAATGGATGAAAAGGCTATTGCTGAGCTAGAAAAATCGCTCCGTTATATTGCGGCGATTTTAAAACGAAAAGGAAGAGAAGTTTTAGTTCGATATCCAATTACAAGACAGCAATTTATTGCCTTGCAGCTGCTTTTCGAAGAAGGAGATATGACCATCGGCGAGCTATCGAATAAAATGGAGCTAGCCTGCAGCACAACAACCGATTTAATTGATCGAATGGAAAAAAACAAGCTAGTAACAAGAGTGAAAGATCAAAAGGATCGCAGAGTGGTGCGCGTTCATCTCCTTCATGAAGGCGAACGCATTATTCGAGAAGTCATCAAAAAACGTCAGCATGATTTGGCGTTAGTGCTGGAAAACTTTTCAGCAGAGGAAGTTGCTCTTTTAGAAGAAAGCTTAAAAAAATTGCATCAAGAAATGAAAAAAGAATGAGGCGAATCACTTGGAAAGATCAATAGGAGTTATCGATTCAGGAGTTGGAGGACTAACGGTCGCAAAGGAAATTATGCGGCAGTTGCCAAAAGAACGAATTATTTATCTAGGAGATACAGCAAGGTGTCCATACGGTCCTCGACCGGAAGAGGAAATTCGTCGATTCACTTGGGAAATGACGAATTATTTGCTGCAATATGATATTAAAATGCTTGTCATTGCATGTAACACGGCGACAGCCGTTGTGCTTGAAGAAATTCGCAACGAATTGAATATCCCGGTGTTAGGAGTAGTGCATCCGGGGGCGCGTGCAGCGTTAAAAATGACAAAGAACGAGCAAATCGGTGTGATCGGCACAATAGGAACAGTGAAAAGCCGCGCATATGAAAAGGCGTTGAAGTCCATTAATCACCGTGTTCATGTAGAAAGCTTGGCTTGTCCAAAATTTGTTCCACTTGTTGAAAGCGGGATTTTCGAAGGAGAAGAAGCGAAGCAGATTGTGGCTGAATCGCTTAAGCCTTTGAAATCAAGCGGAATCGATGTATTGATTTTAGGATGCACGCACTATCCGTTGTTAAGTCCGCTTATTCACGAATATATGGGGAAAAAAGTGAAGCTGATTTGTTCGGGCGATGAGACGGCTCGTGAAGTGAGCACGATTTTACATCATAGCGAGCTGTTGCAGACAGGAGAAAAAATAGCCGATCACCTCTTTTTGACAACTGGTCCGAAGGAAATGTTCCAAAAAATTGCATCACGATTGTTTGGACAGCCTGTTGATAATATCCAAACGATTGAATTATAAAAAAATCCTTCAGCGGTAAGCTGAAGGATTTTTTTATTCTATTTTTTTAAGCGGCTCGTATACATAATAGTACAAACCACTGTTAGGAGGGACTATGTGATGTTGAATCGGCGAACGTATAAACTTGCTGCACCGGTTATAGCTTCCATGATTTTGTTAAGCGGATGCGGATTATTTGGAAAGGATCAAGCAGTAAAAGAAATTGATCCACCGCAGGATGTCAGCTACTTGAAAAACGGGGAATCGTTGCAACAGCCAAAAGAGAAGGCGAACGGAACGGCAAAAGAATCACAGGCAACAGAAACAGTCAAACGCGAGCTTTATTTAATTGATAAAAATGGTTTCGTTGTGCCTCAGACCCTTTCATTGCCTAAAACAGATGCCGTTGCGAAACAGGCCCTTGAGTATTTAGTACAAGGAGGACCTATAGAAGATATGCTGCCGAATGGGTTTCGAGCAGTATTGCCAGCTGACACCCGCGTATTAAGCGTTAATTTGCAAAAAGATGGAACGATTGTAGCTGATTTTTCGCCAGAATTTGCTCATTATAAGGCAGAAGACGAAAAGAAAATTTTGCAAGCTATTACATGGACATTAACGCAATTTGATAATGTTAAAAAGGTGAAAATACGTATTAATGGACACGATCAAACAGTTATGCCGGTGGATGGAACACCGATTCAAGATGGGGTCAGCCGCGAAGATGGCATCAATATCGATACAAGCAATGTTGTCGATATTACGAACACTCGCCCGATCGTCGTCTATTTTGTAGAGCAGCAAGGGGAGCAGACATACTACGTGCCAGTGACACGACGCATCTCCAACGAGCAAAAGGATGATATTGCCGCAGCCGTTAATGAATTGATCAAAGGTCCGAAATATGGCAGCGGACTGGTCAGTGACTTCCAGCCAGATGTTCAGCTTATTGACAAGCCAGTTTATAAAGATGGCAAAGTGACGCTAAACTTTAACGACGCGATTTATGGAAGCAATAAAAAACATGTGATTTCTGAAGCTGTGCTGAACTCTCTTGTTCTATCATTAACAGAACAAAAAGGAATTGAAAGTGTGGCCATCACAGTGAATGGAAAAGCTGATCTTGTTAAAGAAGATGGAAAAGCACTTTCAGAACCAGTAACAAGACCAGAAAATGTGAACACCGGTAGTTTTTAATGTTATAATATGGTATAAAAAGAGGTAGGTCATATACTACCTCTTTACTATTTTATTTTTGGTACTTTTAAGGGGGCTTTTTTCATGAGAGGCGATGGAAGAGAAAGCTTGCAACTTCGACCAGTACATATTGAAACAAACTTTATTAAACATGCGGAGGGCTCTGTGTTAATTGCTGTCGGCGATACAAAGGTGATTTGTACGGCCAGCATCGATGATAAGGTTCCGCCGTTTATGAGAGGCGGCGGAAAAGGATGGATTACAGCGGAATATGCGATGCTGCCGCGAGCAACTGAACAGCGCAATATCCGAGAATCCAGCAAGGGAAAATTATCGGGCAGAACAATGGAAATTCAACGTCTGATTGGCAGAGCGCTTCGTTCGGTTGTCGATTTAGACAAAATGGGGGAAAAAACGATTTGGATTGACTGTGACGTGATCCAGGCCGATGGAGGAACAAGAACAGCCGCAATAACAGGCGCCTTTGTTGCGATGGTGCTCGCTTTTGCGAAATTACTTGAAGAAAATAAAGTGGCTGAATTTCCTGTGCGTGATTTTCTTGCGGCGACATCTGTGGGGATTGATCCGCAGCATGGTATCATTCTTGACTTGAACTATGCGGAGGATTCGCAGGCCAATGTTGATATGAACGTCGTGATGACCGGTTCCGGGCGTTTCGTAGAAATTCAAGGAACGGGAGAGGAAGCGACATTTTCTCGAGCCGAGCTCCAAGAGATGCTAGAAGCA
This sequence comes from Anoxybacillus sp. UARK-01, assembly GCF_002075365.1. Taxonomy (NCBI): domain Bacteria; kingdom Bacillati; phylum Bacillota; class Bacilli; order Caryophanales; family Anoxybacillaceae; genus Anoxybacillus; species Anoxybacillus sp. UARK-01. Next base: position 228,694 of record NZ_NASY01000042.1, read on the forward strand.
GCGGAATTAGGAATTCGCCAATTAATTGAGATTCAGAAGAACGCGCTAGGAACACTAGCAGAAAAAATTCAATATGATGCAGAGGAACGTGTGAAGAAATGATAAAACAAGTGATTATTGCAACAAAAAACGCTGGAAAAGCAAGAGAATTTGAAGCATTATTCAATGAAAAAGGAATGCAGGTTAAAACGTTATTAGATTTTCCTAATTGTCCAGATGTCGAGGAAACGGGAGATACATTTGCAGAAAACGCGCGATTAAAAGCTGAGGCAATGGCCGCGTACTTTCAGCAAATGGTGATTGCTGACGATTCGGGCCTGTCCATTGATGCTCTCGACGGCAGGCCTGGTGTTTACTCGGCGCGTTATGCCGGCGAAGAAAAAGATGATCAAGCGAATATAGCAAAAGTATTAAAAGAATTAAAAGGAGTTCCATTTGAACAGAGAACAGCGCGTTTTCATTGCACATTGGCGATTGCGATTCCTGGAAGGCCGACGGCGATTGTCGAAGGAACATGTGAAGGCTATATCGCAGAAGAGCCAAAAGGTGAGAACGGATTTGGCTATGATCCGATTTTTTATGTTCCTGAAAAAAATAAAACAATGGCCGAATTGCCAAAGGAAGTAAAAAATAAAATAAGCCACCGCGCTGATGCGCTGGCTAAATTAAATGAAAAATGGGATACCATCATAAGCGGGGAGTAACAAAATGAGAGTGCTCATTGTCAGTGACAGTCATGGAATGACGAAAGAGCTAACAGAGATCAAACAGCGCCACGCTAACCAAGTGGATGCGTTCATTCATTGCGGGGATTCTGAATTGCCGAGCGACTGTGCCGAATTGCAAGAATTTCGTTCGGTTGCTGGCAATTGTGATTTCGACAAAGGCTTTCCAAAAGAAAGAAGCGAAGAAATTCACGGCGTGCGATTTTTTATTACGCATGGTCATCTATATAATGTCAAAATGACGCTGATGAATCTTTATTACCGCGCTCAAGAAGCGAATGCTCAAGTGGTCTGCTTTGGCCATTCGCATATTGCTGGAGCGGAGATGGTCAACAATCTTTTGTTTATTAATCCGGGAAGCCTTCTTTTGCCGAGGATGCGAAAGGAGAAAACATATGCATTGCTTGAAATTAAGAATGGACAAGCAACCGTTCAATTTTATGACGTGAACGGTCAAGAAGTGCCTTCCTTGGCTCAATCATTCATCCTTTGAGCGGGAAACCATTCCCGCTCTTTTTTATATTATTGACTTTATCCACTCCCTTTCGTATAATAAAAAATGGCTTTAAGAGTCGCCAAATCGGCACCTTGTTTGTTGTGTGGATTGGCTTTCTAGGGCTGAATAAGGTGAAAGAAAAGACGAGGCGAACAGAGAACATGTGGGCGCTGCTATGGTAGCCAAGCAGACGCAAATTGTAGACTTATTAATTTCATATACGATGTCCCAGTAGCTCAGTTGGATAGAGCAGCGGCCTTCTAAGCCGTCGGTCGGGAGTTCGAGTCTCTCCTGGGACGCTAAGAAAAAGCCTTTGCATATGCAAGGGCTTTTTCTTAATTTGCCGGCCTATCACGCTTGAATGGTGGCTATGGAATCTTGTAAATAATAAAACGCTCAGCCTCCTCTGTAAGTATAGCTTATGAGTAAGCCTCTGAAACATAAGTAGAAGGTGTCTAGCCTCTCCCACCGTTGTTTTTTAGAAAATCCACATGTATGTATCCCATGATCGAAGACTGTGAAAATAGGACTTAAGGAATGGACAGAAAACTGTTTCTGCACTTCAATAACAAAATTGGAATATTATCCTCTTACTCCATAAAAAAGAACTAAAAACCCGTTTTTGCCATGAATTTTAAAAAAATTTTCCTTCTTTCTATTGCTTGGTACAATCATAATGTAAGCGTATTCAAATATTCGAACGAATCTAAATATTCAAAAAATAGTATTGACTCTTCCTTATTTTGCCCTTATTATAATTTTCAAATAAATTAATCGAATAAAAAAATAAGACGCTTACAAGATGGCGCACTTACCAAGGGAAGAGGGGAAAAACATTGAGTGAACAATGGATTTTTTTAAACGGCGAGTTTGTTACGAAAGAAAATGCAAAGGTTTCCGTATACGACCATGGTTTTCTGTACGGGGATGGCGTGTTTGAGGGAATACGCGTCTATAGCGGAAACGTCTTTCGCCTCCAAGAACATATTGATCGTTTGTATAACTCGGCCAAATCCATTTTATTAACTATTCCTTACACAAAAGAAGAACTAACGGATTTAATTGTTCAATCGGTTCAAAAAAACCAATTTCAAGATGCATATATTCGAGTGGTTGTTTCGCGGGGGGTCGGAGATTTAGGTCTTGATCCGTATAAATGTCAAAATCCGCAAGTCGTCATTATCGTGGAGCCGTTGGCTATCTTTCCAAAACATTTATATGAAACGGGAATCGAAGTGGTGACAGTGGCGACAAGAAGAAATCGCCCAGATGTGCTAAGTCCAAAAGTAAAATCATTGAACTATTTAAATAACGTTCTCGTTCGAATTGAAGCTCATTTAGCCAATGTCAGCGAAGCGTTAATGTTAAACGATCAAGGCTATGTAGCTGAAGGATCAGCGGATAATGTGTTTATTGTGAAAAATGGTGTTTTGTATACACCGCCGGGATATGTAGGCGCTCTTGAAGGAATTACAAGAGAGGCGATTATCGATATGGCTAGAGAGCTTGGCTATGTCGTTAAAGAAGAACCGTTCACTCGCCATGATGTTTATACTGCTGATGAAGTATTTTTAACAGGAACGGCGGCGGAAGTGATTGCCGTTGTAAAAGTGGATGGCCGGACCATCGGTGAAGGGGTTCCGGGAGTTCATACGAAAAGGCTGCTTGAAGCCTTTAGACAAAAGGTAGTAGCTGAAGGTGTCAAAGTATATCACACAAATGTGAATGCGGGTTAATTGTAAATGAACCATGACAATTAAACGACATGAAAGCGTTGAAGAGGATAAGTAGTCAACGGAAAAAAGCATCTACAGAGAGCCGGGGGAGCTGAAAACCGGTGATGCTGCCGCTTGATGAACTCACCTCTGAGCGCCAGCTTGAACGCTTTGGCTAGTAGAGTTGGACGGGTGGAATCAAAAGCGCTCCACTCGTTATTAAAAAGAGCGTCTGAACATTTCAGATGCTCATGAGGTGGTCAGTTGACCATGAAAAAGGGTGGTACCGCGGAAAGAAAGCCTTTTCGCCCCTTTGACCTAGAACAAGTAGGTCATGATGGGGTGAAGAGGCTTTTTCATTGCTTTTATAAAAATTGAGGAGGAAGGATGAAGCATGGCAAACATGAAAGTCGAGGAGAAAAGGAAGCAAAAAATGAGAATAAGCGGAGCATTCATGCTGATAGAGGCATTAAAAGCAGAGAAAGTAGAAGTGATCTTTGGATATCCAGGAGGAGCGGTATTGCCGATTTACGACAAATTGTATGATTCAGGCATTTTCCATGTTTTAACGCGCCACGAACAAGGAGCCATTCATGCAGCAGAAGGCTATGCCCGCATTTCTGGAAAACCAGGGGTTGTCATTGCGACGTCCGGTCCTGGAGCAACAAACATTGTGACAGGCTTAACAGATGCGATGATGGATTCGTTGCCGTTGGTTGTTTTTACTGGCCAAGTAGCGTCAGGAGTCATCGGTTCTGATGCCTTTCAAGAAGCGGATGTCGTTGGAATTACCATGCCGATCACGAAGCACAGCTATCAAGTTCGCCATGTCCAGGAGCTTCCGAAGATTATTAAAGAAGCATTTCATATTGCGACAACAGGGCGGCCAGGACCAGTACTGATTGATATTCCAAAGGATATGACGACCCAAGAAGGAGAATTTGATTATGAACAGCCTGTTCGTCTTCCTGGATATCAGCCAACCGTTTATCCTAACCATTTGCAAATTCGCAAGCTGGTTGAAGCAGTGAGCCAAGCCAAACGCCCAGTCATTTTAGCGGGAGCGGGCGTATTGCATGCCATTGCATCTCAAGAGCTGCAGCAATATGCGGAGCAGCAAAAAATCCCCGTCATCCATACGTTGTTGGGACTCGGAGGCTTTCCGGCAGACCATCCACTTTTTCTGGGCATGGCGGGGATGCACGGAACGTATACAGCGAATATGGCCTTATACGAATGCGATTTATTAATCAATATTGGCGCCCGTTTTGATGATCGTGTGACTGGAAATTTAAACTGTTTTGCTCCGAAAGCAACGGTGGCGCACATTGATATCGATCCAGCGGAAATCGGCAAAAATGTGCCAACGAAAATCCCGATTGTGAGCGACGCGAAAGAAGCACTAAAAGAGCTGATTCTTCAAGAAGGAAGGCCGGCTGATACAGATGAATGGCTTGCACAGTTAGCAGAATGGAAAAAAGGATTTCCGCTCGTTTATAAAAATGAGCCTGGAACGATGAAGCCGCAGAAGTTAATTGAGATGATTTATGAGCTCACAGATGGAGAAGCCATTGTTACCACGGATGTAGGGCAGCATCAAATGTGGACTGCGCAGTATTACAAGTTCAAACAGCCAAACCGTTGGGTTACTTCAGGAGGGCTCGGCACGATGGGGTTTGGGCTTCCGGCGGCGATTGGGGCACAGTTAGCCGATCGGCAAGCGACTGTTGTTTCGATTGTCGGCGATGGCGGATTTCAAATGACGTTGCAAGAGCTATCGGTTATTCAAGAATTGAAGCTGCCGATTAAAGTGGTGATTGTGAACAATCAATCGCTCGGCATGGTGCGGCAGTGGCAGCAGCTCTTTTACGAAAAGCGATACTCGCACTCGCTCATTCCGAACCAGCCGGATTTTGTCAAACTGGCCGAGGCTTACAATATAAAGGGATTGCGGGCGAAAACAGAAGCGGAAGCTGTCCGCGTATTACAGCAAGCTTTTTCCCTTCACGAACCAGTATTGCTCGATATTCACGTAGCGGCTGATGAAAATGTATATCCAATGGTGGCGCCAGGAAAGGGCCTGCATGAAATGGTGGGGGTGAAATTGTGCGAAGAATCATTACAATGACGGTTCATAATCGTCCAGGCGTGCTCAACCGGATTACGGGTTTATTTACAAAACGCCATTACAATATCGAAAGCATTACAGTCGGACACACAGAAACAGAAGGAATCTCCCGCATGACATTTGTTGTCAATGTGGAGGACGAACGTACAGCGGAACAAATTACGAAACAATTAAACAAGCAAATCGATGTGTTGAAGGTCCATGATATTACGGATCAAGCGATCGTAGCAAGAGAGCTGGCGCTTATTAAAGTAGCGGTCAATCCAGCCGCGCGTCAGGAAATTTATACCCTTATCGAGCCGTTCCGCGCTGCGATTGTCGATGTGGGCAAGGAGAGCCTCGTCATTCAAGTAACGGGGGAGCCAGAGAAAGTAGAGGCGCTTATTGATTTATTAAAGTCTTACGGAATTAAAGAAGTCGCCAGAACTGGTACAACCGCATTTACACGCGGCTCGCAAAAAGCAGCCGCTTCCTATAAAACTGCATTTATCATTTGAAAAAGGAGAGGGATTTAAAATGGAAAAAGTTTACTATAATGAGGATGCAAACGAACAATATTTACAATCGAAAAAAGTAGCGATTATTGGATATGGTTCTCAAGGGCATGCACATGCACAAAATCTTCGCGACAGCGGGATAGAAGTTGTTGTCGGTCTTCGTCCGGGAAGATCATGGAATCAAGCGGAGCAGGATGGTTTTCAAGTCCGCACGGTGCGGGAAGCAACACGAGAAGCCGATGCGATTATGATTTTGCTTCCAGATGAGAAACAGCCGTCTGTATATAAAGAAGAAATTGAGCCAGAATTGCAGCCAGGCAATGCTCTCGTATTTGCTCATGGGTTTAACATTCATTTCAATCAAATTGTTCCGCCGCAGGATGTGGATGTTTTCTTAGTGGCTCCAAAAGGTCCTGGACATTTAGTGCGCCGCACATATACAGAAGGAGCTGGAGTGCCAGCGTTGATTGCTGTGTATCAGGATGTCACAGGGGAAGCGAAGGAAACAGCGCTCGCCTATGCGAAAGCGATCGGAGCGGCACGAGCAGGAGTGTTGGAGACGACTTTCAAAGAAGAGACGGAAACAGATCTGTTCGGCGAACAAGCGGTATTATGCGGCGGATTGACATCGCTTGTGAAGGCTGGATTTGAAACGCTTGTCGAAGCAGGATATCAGCCAGAAGTGGCCTACTTTGAATGTCTTCACGAGATGAAGCTGATCGTTGACCTTATGTATGAGGGAGGACTTGCATGGATGCGCCACTCCATTTCCGACACCGCGCAATGGGGAGATTTTATTTCTGGGCCGCGCATCATTAATGATTCAGTGAAAGCCGAAATGAAAAAGGTGCTTGAAGATATTCAAACAGGGAAATTTGCTAAAGGCTGGATTTTGGAAAATCAAGCGAATCGCCCAGAATTCAATGCGATCAATAGAAGGGAAAATGAGCATCTAATCGAAACAGTCGGGCGCGAGTTGAGAAGCATGATGCCGTTTGTGAAAGCGAAACAGAAAGAAGTGGTGGTCACCAGTGCGAAAAATTAATATTTTTGACACAACCTTGCGTGATGGGGAGCAGTCAGCCGGCGTAAATTTAAATTTACAGGAAAAGCTAGAAATCGCTCGACAATTGGAAAGGCTTAAGGTGGATATTATTGAAGCAGGTTTTCCTGCCGCCTCCAAAGGGGATTTTCAATCGGTTAAACAAATTGCGGAAACGATTAAACATAGTTCTGTGACCGGGCTTTCTCGCTCGGTCCAGAGCGATATTGACACAGCATGGGAGGCATTAAAAGGAGGGGCAGAGCCGCGTTTGCACTTGTTTATTGCCACTTCACCGATTCATATGACTCATAAACTGAGAATGACGCCGGAACAAGTCATTGAAGCAGCGGTTTCCTCTGTCAAGTATGCTAAACGTTACTTTCCGATTGTGCAATGGTCTGCAGAAGATGCTTGTCGAAGCGAGCTTCCTTTCCTAGCGGAAATTGTGGCCAAAGTCATTGAAGCGGGAGCGAGTGTGATCAACATTCCTGATACGGTAGGATACATCACGCCAAAAGAATATGGGGAGATCTTCGATTTTTTAAGAAAAAATGTTCCGAATATTGAAAAAATATCGTTGTCAGCTCATTGCCACGATGATTTAGGGATGGCTGTAGCGAACTCACTTGCTGCGATTGAGCACGGCGCCACGCAGATCGAAGGAACCATTAATGGCATCGGTGAACGGGCGGGGAATGCGGCATTAGAGGAAATCGCGGTTGCCCTTTATATCCGCAAAGATTATTACAAGGCAGAAACCGGCCTCAATCTTCAAGAAATTAAGCGAACAAGCAATTTAGTGAGCAAACTGACAGGAATGACGCTTCCAGCGAATAAAGCGATTGTCGGAAAAAATGCTTTTGCGCATGAATCTGGCATTCACCAAGATGGGGTGCTAAAAGAAAAGACGACGTATGAAATTATTTCTCCAGAGCTTGTTGGGGTTCAATCGAACTCGATGGTGTTAGGAAAGCATTCGGGCCGCCATGCGTTGCGTAATCGTGTCGTGGAGCTCGGCTACACGCTGTCAGAAGCGGAAATTAATAAGCTGTTTGTCCGCTTTAAAGAGTTGGCCGACAAGAAAAAAGATATTACCGATGATGATTTAGTTGCTTTAATCTTTGAAGAAAAATTTGATCTTTTTAAAGAGTTTTATCAGTTGTCCTCCATTCAAGTCCAATATGGAACAAATCAAATTCCGACAGCTGTCGTCGTATTGATGGATGGGCAAGGCAATGAAATTCAAGAGGCAGCAACAGGAGCCGGGAGTGTAGAATCGTTGTACAACACATTAGAGCGTTGCTTCAAAACAGAGGTCAAGTTGTTGGATTATCGGATTGAATCCGTCAGCGGCGGAAGAGATGCTCTTGCTCAGGTATTCGTAAAAGTGCGCGTCAACGAAATGGAAACAAGCGGGCGCGGGACTGCCCAAGACGTGCTCGAAGCATCCGCGAAAGCTTATATTAACGCGGTGAACAGGGTGTTTATGATTGAAAAAATGAGGGAAGAAAATCAAAAAGTAGTCATTAAAAATTAATCAAATAATATGGAGGGGTTCACTATGGGAACATATCGGATTGCTGTATTGCCAGGAGACGGAGTGGGAAAAGAAGTCACGTCAGGAGCTGTAGAAGTATTACAGGCAATCGCTTCTCGGTTTCACCATCAATTCATCTTTAAATACGGACTTATCGGTGGAGAAGCGATTGATCGGAAAGGAACGCCGCTTCCAGATGAAACGCTTCATATGTGCCGTCAAAGCGATGCCGTTCTTCTTGGGGCGGTTGGCGGTCCAAAGTGGGATAAAAACCCTCCACATTTGCGCCCGGAAAAAGGGTTGCTGGCCATTCGCAAAGAAATGAACTTATTTGCTAATTTGCGCCCGGTAAAGGTGTATCCAAGCTTAGCCGACTCATCCCCGTTAAAAGCGCATATCATTCGCGAAGCGGATTTGCTTATTGTAAGAGAGCTAACAGGTGGTCTATATTTTGGCAAGCCAAGCGGCCGACGTGTAGAGAATGGAGAAGAGGCAGCCATTGATACCCTTCTTTATAAGCGAGAAGAGATTAAACGAATTTTAAAAACAGCGTTTGAATTAGCAAGAAAAAGAAGAAAAAAAGTCACATCTGTCGATAAAGCAAATGTGCTCGAATCAAGCAGAATGTGGCGTGAGATTGCCGAAGAGGTCGCTTGCGATTATCCTGATGTAGAGTTAGAGCACATGCTCGTGGACAATGCGGCGATGCAGTTGATTCGAAATCCAAAGCAATTTGATGTATTAGTGACGGAAAATATGTTTGGTGACATTTTAAGCGATGAAGCTTCCATGCTAACCGGATCGTTAGGGATGCTCCCATCCGCTAGCTTGTCAACAACAGGTCCTAGCTTATATGAGCCGATTCACGGGTCAGCGCCTGATCTTGCTGGACAAAACAAAGCGAATCCGATTGCTACTATTTTATCGGCGGCGATGATGCTTCGTTTATCATTTGGTCTCAACAAAGAAGCTGACGCTATCGAAAAGGCGGTTCAGCAAGTATTAACGTCAGGCTATCGAACAGTAGATGTAGCGAAAAAAGGACAGCATGTCGTTTCTACCAAAGACATGGTGGATGAAATTCGAGCGACCATTTTAGATGATGAAGCCATTTTTAATATTATGGCGGTATATGCCTAATGAACGGCGCTAAAGATGAATGGGCCCGATAGAATCGAAAGAGAATAGGGGATCAACAAGAACGCCAACGGACATATCTTTTTGTCCGTCAGGCGTTCAGCATTTTCATAGATAGCGATAAACGGAGTTGGCTAAGAACAGTTTTATTCCTTAGAGAGGGGGATCGTATGAAACCAAAAACAATTATTGAAAAAGTATGGGAACATCATGTGGTTTATCGGGAAGCGGGGAAGCCGGATTTATTATATATTGATTTACATTTAGTGCATGAAGTTACCTCACCCCAAGCATTTGAAGGATTGAGACAGAAAGGGAGAAAAGTACGCCGCCCTGATTTGACTTTTGCGACGATGGATCATAACGTTCCCACTGTTAACCGCTTTGTCATTGAAGATGAGATTGCGAGAAATCAAATTGCCGCCTTGGAAAAAAATTGCCGTGAATTTTCGATTCCACTGGCTGATTTGCATAGTTCTGAGCAAGGAATCGTTCATGTCATCGGTCCGGAGCTAGGGTTGACCCAGCCGGGAAAAACGATTGTATGCGGCGATAGCCATACGTCGACACACGGGGCATTTGGAGCGCTTGCATTTGGAATTGGAACAAGTGAAGTAGAGCATGTTCTCGCGACACAAACCCTATGGCAGCAACGGCCGAAAACGCTTGAAATACGCATTAACGGTCGCTTGTCCGATGGGGTGACAGCCAAAGATGTGATTTTAGCGATTATTCATCAATATGGGGTCGACGTAGGAACAGGGTACATTATTGAATTCACAGGAGATGTCATTCGCCAGATGTCGATGGAAGAAAGAATGACCATTTGTAATATGTCCATCGAAGCAGGGGCAAGAGCGGGATTAATTAGTCCAGATGACACGACCTTTGAGTATTTGCGGGGCCGAAAATATGCTCCAAAAGGAGAGGATTTTGAAAAAGCTGTTGAGCAATGGCAAATGCTTGCGACGGATGAGGGAGCAACCTATGATCGCACGTTAGAAATAGACGCTGCTTCGATTGCCCCCATGGTAACATGGGGAACGACACCGGGCATGAGCGCACCGATCGATGGAAAGGTTCCGTACCCAGAGGATTTTGCAGATGAAACAGAGCAAAAAGCGGTTCAGCTTGCCTTGCAATATATGGGATTGGAGCCGGGAACGCCAATCAGTGAAATGAAAATCCAGCACGTATTTATTGGCTCCTGTACGAATTCACGAATAAGCGATTTGCGGGCAGCGGCGGAAATTGTCAAAGGAAAGAGAGTAGCACCAGGCGTCAGAGCGCTTGTGGTTCCCGGTTCACAAGAAGTGAAGCGGAGAGCGGAAGAAGAGGGATTAGCGCAAATTTTTATCGAGGCTGGATTTGAATGGCGCGATTCTGGCTGCAGCATGTGCTTAGGGATGAATCCGGACATTGTTCCGGAAGGAGAGCATTGTGCTTCAACATCCAATCGAAATTTTGAAGGACGGCAAGGAAAAGGAGCAAGGACTCATTTAGTCAGCCCAAAAATGGCAGCCGCAGCGGCGATTTACGGCCGATTTGTCGATATTAGAAAGCTGCAAGCTGAATCGATTGGGGAAAGGAGATGAAAGAAAAGCATGCAGCCATTTACTGTCCATAAAGGAAAGGTTGTCGGAATAGATCGCGCGAACATTGATACCGATCAAATTATTCCAAAACAATTTTTAAAACGAATTGAAAGAACAGGGTTTGGGAAATTTTTATTTTATGATTGGCGCTATCTCGATGGCCAGATTCTCAATCCTCATTTTGAATTAAACCGGCCTGAAAACGAAGGAGCCACCATTCTTGTGGCAAATGAAAACTTCGGCTGCGGCTCCTCCCGCGAGCATGCTCCATGGGCGTTACAGGATTATGGATTTCAAGCGGTGGTGGCTCCTTCGTTTGCCGATATTTTTTATAATAACTGCCTGAAAAATGGATTGCTGCCGATTCGTCTTGCCAAACATGACGTCGAATATCTTTTGCATAAAAGCAAGCGCGCCGATTATGAATTAACCATTTCCTTAGAGGAACAACGCATATATGACGAAAGCGGATTTAACCGTACGTTTGAAATTGATTCATATCGAAAGCAGCTATTATTAAAGGGATGGGATGAAATTGATTTGACGTTTATGTATGAATCGTATATCGAAGAATATGAAAAAAAAACGCTGGTCATTTGAATGAGTAGAGAAGCCGACTCTGTTACAGAGTTGGCTTTTTTGTGGAATATTGGTATACTGATAACCAAATTAAAAAACGGTGAGTGAAGATGGGGAATATTATTCCATTTCCAAATTTAAGAAAAAGGCTGCTAGAGAAGGGTCTAGAAGCATTGAAAGAAGAAAAATATCAGGATGCGCTTTATTTTCTTACTGAGGCTCAAAAATTAGGAACGAAGGAGTCTGAAGTAGAGCTGAGCATCATTCTCTGCCTGTTTGAAATGGGAGAATGGGAGGAAGCCAAGCAAAGATGCCAGCATTTGCTTTGGAAGAAGCAAGAGGTGACGGATATAGAGCTTCTTCAGCTTTATTTATCCATTTTAATTCATTTAGAGCAATATGCAGAGGCTGATGAAATGCTTGAGACAGCTCTGCAAGATAAAAAGCTCCATCCACATGAACGAGAGCAGCTGCTTCAATTATTGCGCTTTAGCCGAAAAATGAGATCATCTTTTTCCGCCAGTTCTAATGAAGAGATTGAGCAGCTGCTTCAATCCAAGCGTATCGAAGATCAGCTCAAAGCGATCCAACGGCTAGAAAACGAACATATCGTTCCGTTGCTCCCGATGTTAAAGCAATATTTAGCAAATGAAGACAATCATCCGATGGCCAAAACGATGTTGCTGCGCTTGCTTACGGCCAAAAAGGTGAGCGAGGAACTAGTCATTCATAAATTCGGAAAAATCATGACGATCATTCCCGAACAGCTAAACGAGGCGATAGAAACACAATTTGCAACCGATATATTGCAAAAGCTAGAACGAACATTAGGAAGCGATAGTCCGAGCTTATATGAGACGGCTTCGCATGTTTGGATGCGCTATATTTACACGCTGTATCCTTTTGCCCCTTTGCCGGTTTCTGAGGAGACGTGGATTGCGGCTTTGCATTTGTCAGCCTGTCGGCTTCAAGGAATCGAAATGACAATAACCGAAATCGCAGAACGTTATCATGTTTGTGAACAAGAAGTGACACAACTATGTGAAAAACTTTATGAAATAGAAGAAATTTCTTTCATTTAATCTATCGTTTATATTGAAACCTTATGATTGTATGTTATAATATAATGGTTGTATTACGTATATCTTTACATCTGTTGCTTACATACATGCTTATTTGATGGTGCTGACTTAGATGATTTTGTGTTGGAGGGAAAAGTATGGTAGCAAAATGGGAAAAATTAGAGGGGAACGAAGGCGTTCTTACTATTGAAGTAGATGCAGAAAAAGTAAACGAAGGATTAGATGCTGCATTTAAAAAAGTAGTGAAAAATGTGAGCATTCCAGGATTCCGCAAAGGCAAAGTTCCGCGTTCTCTATTTGAGAAGCGTTTTGGTGTTGAAGCGTTATATCAAGATGCTCTTGATATTTTATTGCCTGAGGCTTATGCGAACGCAGTAGAAGAAACAGGAATTGAGCCTGTTGACTATCCGCATATTGATGTTGAACAAATTGAAAAAGGAAAAAGCTTAATTTTTAAAGCAAAAGTAACAGTAAAGCCGGAAGTGAAGTTAGGAGAATATAAAGGGCTTCAAGTAGAAAAGCAAGATGATACAGTGACAGAGGAAGATGTTGAAAATGAATTAAAACGTCTTCAAGAAAACTATGCTGAGCTTGTGGTAAAAGAAGAAGGAAAAGTAGAAGACGGCGATACAGTGGTCATTGATTTTGAAGGATTTGTAAATGGAGAGCCGTTTGAAGGTGGAAAGGCTGAAAACTATTCACTTGTCATCGGTTCTGGCACATTCATTCCTGGTTTTGAAGACCAGTTAATCGGATTGGAAGCAGGAGCGGAAAAAGAAATCGAAGTGACGTTCCCTGAAGAGTATCATGCCGAAGAACTGGCTGGAAAACCAGCAGTCTTCAAAATCAAGGTGCATGAAGTGAAAACGAAGCAATTGCCAGCGTTAGATGATGAATTTGCTAAAGATGTCGATGAGGAAGTAGAAACGCTAGAGCAATTGAAAGAGAAAACACGCAACAGATTAGAGGAAACAAAAAAGAACGAAGCAGAAGCAGCGCTTCGTGACGCAGTGGTCGAAAAGGCAGCAGAAAATGCAGAAATCGACATCCCTGAAGCGATGATTAAAACAGAAACAGATCGCATGTTACGCGAATTTGATCAACGCCTGCAAATGCAAGGATTAAATCTCAACCTTTACTATCAATTCGCTGGACAAGATGAAGCAGCGCTTCGCGAACAAATGAAAGAGGACGCAGAAAAGCGCGTACGCATTTCTTTAACGTTAGAAGCGATTGCGAAAGCTGAAAACATTGAAGCGACGGAAGAAGAAGTAAATGCAGAGCTTGAAAAAATGGCTGAAGCTTATAATTTGACGGTTGACAAAATTAAAGAGCTGCTAGGAAATCTTGAAGTTGTCAAGGAAGATGTGAAATTCCGCAAAGTGGTCGATTTGCTTGTGGAACACAGCACAGCTGCTCAATAAAAAAGCGAAGAAGCCTATTGCTCTCTGCGCATTCATAAGAACAAGGCGCGATGCAGTTCGTGCCTTGTTCTTTCATAAATGAATACGATACATCATAGTTGAGAATTTTCTAATTTTTCAAATATGTAATGATTTTTTATTAGCGTTTGTATAATGATTTATGATAAAATGACGAATACATAAGCTGATAATACAGAATAAATTGTGGAAAGTTAAACAAATGTAGTACATACCAGCGATGTGAATTCTAGAGCAAGGGGTGAAAGCATGTTTAAATTTAATGATGAGAAAGGGCAATTGAAATGTTCTTTCTGCGGAAAGACACAGGATCAAGTCCGCAAGCTAGTAGCAGGTCCTGGAGTATACATATGTGATGAGTGTATTGAGCTTTGCACTGAAATTGTCGAGGAAGAGCTTGGCAATGAAGAGGAATTTGAATTTAAAGATGTTCCGAAGCCAAAAGAAATTCAAGAGATTTTAGACGAGTACGTCATCGGCCAGGATCGAGCGAAAAAATCGCTGGCAGTTGCTGTTTATAATCATTATAAACGGATCAACTCCAACAGCAAGGTCGACGATGTTGAGCTATCAAAAAGCAATATTTTGATGATTGGTCCGACTGGAAGCGGGAAAACATTGCTTGCTCAGACGTTAGCGCGCATCTTAAATGTGCCGTTTGCTATTGCTGATGCCACCTCGTTAACAGAGGCCGGTTATGTCGGTGAAGATGTCGAAAACATTCTTCTAAAATTGATTCAAGCTGCTGACTATGATGTGGAAAAGGCGGAAAAAGGGATCATTTACATTGATGAAATTGACAAAATTGCCCGCAAATCGGAGAATCCATCCATTACGCGTGATGTATCCGGAGAAGGAGTGCAGCAAGCGCTTTTAAAAATTTTAGAAGGCACGATTGCCAGCGTTCCGCCACAAGGCGGCCGGAAGCATCCGCATCAAGAGTTTATTCAAATTGATACAACGAACATTTTATTCATTTGCGGCGGTGCGTTTGACGGAATTGAGCCGATTATTAAACGTCGTCTTGGCAAAAAAGTAATCGGATTTGGCGCAGAAACGCAGCAAAACGATGTAGATGAAAAGAATTTGCTAGCAAAAGTATTGCCGGAGGACTTGCTGAAATTTGGATTAATTCCGGAGTTTGTGGGACGCTTGCCTGTTATTACAAGCTTAGAACCGCTTGATGAGGCGGCGTTAATCGAAATCTTGACGAAGCCGAAAAATGCGATTGTCAAGCAATACCAAAAAATGCTTGAACTTGATAATGTGGAACTTGAATTTGAAAAAGAAGCACTTTCTGAGATTGCGAAAAAAGCGATCGAGCGAAAAACGGGTGCTCGTGGTCTTCGCTCCATCATTGAAGGAATCATGCTTGATGTGATGTTTGAGCTTCCTTCCCGCGAAGATGTGCAAAAATGTGTGATTACAGCAGAGACCGTGCGTGATGCGAAAGCGCCGAAATTAATCCGTCACGACGGTACGGTTGTGGAGCAGGAGCGCAAAACGTCTGCTTAACGGCATATGAAGCGGTTCTTGAGAGAAAACAGCTTCCAAGCTTGTAGCCAAAGTCAAAAGGACTTTGGCTACAAGCGCTTGAATACCATCCACCGAGAAGTCCCCCCTCTCTAAGCGAAGTGGAAGAGAGGAGAGGTTCATGCAACCGTTTATTTCGCGTTTTCTTGCCTCAGGCAGTCGAAAATGCTTGTGGCAGATGAATCGAGCCGAGCGAAAACGCAGATTGAACCAAGATGTTCATCAGCGCAGATGAGCGAGGACGGTGACGCAGGATCGAAGCGTTTGTGAACAGTCTGAAGCTGTCTTGAGAGAAGGCAGCTTCTTTTTTGTTTGTTTATTCCTGCTTCCAGGAGGAGATACTATACGTACTACATACTTATTGGAGCAGGAGGATTTAAGCTAATGAACTGGACAAACATCGCTTTATTTGTGCAACTATTTTTTGGGGTCATTATCGGTCTCTACTTTTGGAATTTGCTCAAAAATCAACGTACCCAGAAGGTTTCGATTGATAAAGAATCGCGAAAAGAAATGGAGCAGCTTCGAAAGCTCCGTTCAATTTCTTTAACAGAACCGCTTGCTGAAAAGGTGAGACCAAAGCATTTCAGCGATATTGTCGGACAAGAGGATGGCATTAAGGCATTGAAAGCGGCATTGTGCGGGCCCAATCCCCAGCATGTCATCATTTACGGGCCTCCGGGAGTTGGAAAAACAGCGGCTGCTCGCCTTGTATTAGAAGAAGCGAAAAAAAATCCGGTTTCGCCGTTTAAAAAAAATGCGGTATTTGTGGAACTAGATGCGACCACCGCTCGATTTGATGAACGAGGCATTGCCGATCCGCTTATCGGCTCTGTCCACGATCCGATTTATCAAGGGGCGGGGGCGATGGGACAAGCTGGCATTCCGCAGCCAAAGCAGGGAGCTGTTACACACGCGCATGGAGGAATTCTTTTTATTGATGAAATTGGTGAGCTGCATCCTATTCAGATGAATAAACTGCTTAAAGTGCTTGAGGATCGAAAAGTGTTTTTCGAAAGCGCCTATTATAGTGAAGAAAATCCGCAAATCCCGACTCATATTCACGACATTTTCCAAAATGGTCTTCCTGCCGATTTTCGTCTTGTCGGGGCAACGACGAGGACGCCAAATGAAATTCCTCCGGCCATTCGTTCTCGTTGCCTTGAAGTATTTTTCCGTGAGCTTGATCAAGAGGAAGTGGCGCTCATTGCTCGGAAGGCGGCGGAGAAGATTCACTTGAATGTTTCAGAAAACGGCATTCGCCTTTTGGCAACGCATGCGCGAAATGGTCGCGAAGCGGTTAATTTAATGCAAATTGCCGCAGGGATTGCTATTTCTGAAAAACGCGATACGATTCTCGATAAAGATATCGAATGGGTCATTCATTCGAGCCAGCTTTCGCCAAGGTATGAAAAGAAAATTCACGAAACCTCAACGGTCGGCTTCGTCAATGGTCTAGCCGTGTACGGGCCGAATACCGGGGCGTTGTTGGAGATTGAAGTGACCGCCCTGCCGACAAAAGAAAAGGGAACACTCAATATTACAGGGATTGTGGAAGAAGAAAGCATCGGCAGCGGAGAAAAATCGATTCGTCGAAAAAGTATGGCACGCGGCTCGATTGAAAACGTGATTACGGCATTAAGGGCAATGGGGGTCCCAGCCGATCGCTATGATATCCACGTAAATTTCCCAGGCGGTATTCCGGTTGATGGTCCATCCGCAGGAATTGCAATGGCAGTAGGCATTTATTCCGCCATTTATCGTCTGCCGGTAGACCCGACGATCGCCATGACGGGAGAAATTAGCATTCATGGCCATGTTAAGCCCGTGGGGGGAATTTTTCCGAAAGTAAAGGCAGCCAAACAAGCGGGAGCGAAAAAAGTGATCATTCCATTTGAAAACATGCAATCCATGCTCAATGAAATCAACGGTATTGAAATCATCCCTGTCCGCCGTTTAGAAAACGTCCTCTCTGTTCTATTCGGACAGGAAAGAGATGGCTCGATTCCAGCTGCTGCCGATCAATCTGAGACGAAGTTCGTGTAGTGAAATGACGGCTTTGGCGCGCTGTATGTTCGCTGCGTCAAAGTCGGCTTTTCTTTGTTGAAAGAAATTCGCCGCGAAAATCTGATCGATCTTATCACGGTTCATGATTCGGCATTCGATCCATGAGCGAATGGTCTCCCAACAAAAATCGATGCTCATTCAAACGCAAAATTTGCTGCTTTCGGCGGTCGGACCGTCATATACGGAGGAATGTTGGCGCATCCAATGAGAGTTCTATCGTTACGTTGCTTAAATAAACAAGCGCAAGATCCACTCGGTTCTATATCGAGAAAGAATAGCATTAGTCTATTATAGGGAAAGCGGAGCCTTGCACATGTAGCTCTGGACTATGCACCGATCGGACGCTTAAAACAATGAATTGTTTAGTCTGAAAGAGGTATGGCTCGAAGCTTGGTTACGCGCTTGTGCGGTTTATCTGCGACGGTCGGAAGAATTTGTTTTCCTTTTTCCATAAAATCAAGTTGTTCCATCTTTGGGGTGCGCTTGTAGATAGGAGAAATAGGGAGCATGAATTTTATAGATGAATCCATGTACTTCTGATTTTACAAACATATGATGGTGCTATACAATAGACGAATAGAAAGTGAAGTGTGGAGGTGTTTGCCGTGGCGAAAAAGAAAGAGACCATCGTTCCCCTCCTTCCATTGCGGGGATTACTCGTATTCCCGACGATGGTGTTGCATCTTGATGTCGGCCGAGAAAAGTCGGTTCAAGCGTTGGAAAAGGCAATGGTCGAGGATCATATCGTTTTGCTTACATCACAAAAGGATGTTTCGATTGATGAACCGAGTGTGGACGAGCTATATGAGATGGGAACGCTGGCGCGTGTGAAGCAGCTGTTAAAGCTTCCGAACGGAACGTTCAGAGTATTAGTGGAAGGGATTTGCCGGGCGAAAATCATAGCAACGGTTCATGAAGAGCCTTGCTTTATCGTCAAGGCCGAAAAATTTGTTGATCCCGAAGTGAAAGATTTAGAAGACGAAGCTCTTAAACGGACCATGCTTGAATATTTTGAGCAATACATAAATTTATCGAAAAAACTCTCTGCTGATATTTTTGCTTCTGTAGCTGACATTGATGAACCAGGGCGGATGGCTGATATTATTGCTTCACATTTGCCGCTGAAGCTTGAAGGAAAACAAGAAATCTTAGAAACAGTAGATATTAAGGAACGAGTTCATAAAATTATTCAAGTGCTTCACAACGAAAAAGAAGTGCTGCAGCTGGAGAAAAAAATTAGTATGCGTGTGAAGCAGTCGATGGAACGGACCCAAAAGGAATACTATTTGCGTGAGCAAATGAAGGCCATTCAAAAAGAGCTTGGCGAAAAGGAAGGAAAAACAGGAGAGGTTGAAACACTTAAAGAAAAAATCGAAGCGGCTGGAATGCCGGATCATGTAAAGGAAACAGCCTTAAAAGAGCTGGACCGTTATGAGAAGGTCCCGTCTACTTCAGCGGAAAGCTCGGTAATCCGCAACTATCTTGATTGGCTCCTTGCCCTTCCGTGGAAAAAACAAACGGAGGATATTCATAACATTAAGCGAGCGGAAGCGATTCTGCATGAAGAGCATTACGGGTTGGACAAGGTGAAAGAACGGGTGCTCGAATATTTATCTGTACAGCAATTGACCCAATCACTAAAAGGTCCGATTCTTTGTTTAGCTGGTCCGCCGGGAGTCGGAAAAACATCGCTTGCTCGTTCTATCGCTAAATCGCTGAACCGTCATTTTGTTCGCATCTCGTTAGGAGGAGTGCGCGATGAATCGGAAATTCGCGGACATCGCCGCACATACGTGGGAGCGATGCCGGGACGAATTATTCAAGGAATGAAAAAAGCGGGCACCATTAATCCCGTTTTTCTGCTTGATGAAATTGATAAAATGTCGAGTGACTTCCGCGGCGATCCATCAGCAGCGCTTCTGGAGGTCCTTGACCCAGAACAAAACCATACATTCAGCGACCACTATATTGAAGAGCCGTATGATTTATCAAAGGTCATGTTTATTGCAACAGCTAACAATCTTGCTACCATTCCGCAACCGCTATTGGATCGTATGGAAATTATTACGATACCTGGTTATACAGAGGTTGAGAAGCTTCATATCGCGCGGCAGCATTTGCTTCCAAAGCAACTGAAGGAACATGGCTTGAAAAAAGCGAGCTTGCAAATGCGCGATGAAGCCATTTTACACATCATTCGCTATTATACGCGCGAAGCCGGCGTGCGCGAGCTAGAACGTCAGCTAGCCGCCATTTGCCGAAAAGCGGCCCGCTTCATTGTATCTGAAGAAAAGAAACGAGTAGTATTGACGGAAAAGAACCTTGAAGAGTTTTTAGGAAAGCGGAAGTATCGTTACGGCCAGGCGGAGCTGCAAGATCAAATTGGAGTAGCAACAGGGCTTGCCTATACGCCATTTGGCGGAGATACGTTATCCATTGAAGTTTCCGTCACTCCTGGAAAAGGAAAATTAGTGCTGACAGGAAAACTGGGCGACGTCATGAAAGAATCGGCGCAGGCCGCCTTCAGCTATATCCGTTCTCGTGCTGAAGAGCTTGGAGTCAGTCCGGATTTTCATGAGAAAAATGATATTCATATTCATGTTCCCGAAGGAGCGATTCCAAAAGACGGGCCTTCAGCGGGAATTACCATTGCCACGGCTTTGATTTCTGCTTTGACAGGACGGCCCGTCAGCCGTTTTGTCGGGATGACGGGTGAAATTACTTTGCGTGGCCGTGTGTTGCCGATCGGCGGATTAAAAGAGAAAACATTAAGCGCCCACCGCGCGGGATTGAAAACCATTATTTTGCCAAAAGAGAATGAAAAAGACTTAGAGGATATTCCAAATATCGTGAAAAAAGATTTGGAATTTATCCTTGTCTCTCACTTAGACGAAGTATTACAACATGCATTAGTAGGGGATAAGCTATGAAGGTAACAGCAGCTGAAATTACGATAAGCGCAGTCAAGCCGGAGCAATATCCGGCTGGCATGCTTCCAGAGTTTGCATTGGCAGGGCGTTCGAATGTTGGAAAATCGTCCTTTATCAATAAAATGATTAACCGTAAAAATTTGGCGCGTACTTCTTCGAAACCCGGAAAGACGCAGACGCTGAATTTCTATCTTATTAATGAAGCGTTTTATTTTGTCGATGTTCCAGGCTATGGATTTGCTAAAGTCTCAAAGCAGGAAAGGCAAGCTTGGGGAAAAATGATGGAAACGTACTTTACAACAAGAGAGCAGCTCAAAGCCGTGATATTAGTGATCGATTTGCGTCATCCACCAACGAAGGATGATGTGATGATGTACGAATTTTTAAAATATCATCAGCTCCCAACCATTGTGGTTGCGACGAAGGCCGATAAAGTGCCAAAAGGAAAATGGCCGAAGCACCAAAAAGTCGTTCGGGAAACATTAAAAATGGCGAAAGAGGATGAAGTGATTCTTTTCTCAGCAGAAACCGGGCAAGGAAAAGAAGAAGCGTGGTCCGCTTTATTGCGCAAAATGTAATGAAGTCCAAACACAAGAAGGTAGACGAAATCCTTTTATTTCGTCTACCTTCTTTTTTAGGCATCATCCATTCTTCCGGTTTTTTCGGTTCGAATAAGGGCGAAGACAGCTTCTTATGCCGGGTACCGCATGAATTATTTCTTTTTAACAAATAATATGTATAAACCAAAAAGAATCAGCAACAACGGCCAAAATCTCCAAATCGAAGAAATGCTTGTTTGAAAAAGGAGAAAAAAATCGCTAAACCGATCAGAAAACAGCATAAAACAAGCTAAAATAAAAAAAAGCAAGCTTTGGACAAATCCGGTTTTCGTTTTTCGAGCACTGAGGAAAAAAGCCAGTGAAATAATCAAAAACAAGACGCCGATATGCTTCGGCCAGATTGGCAACAGCTGAGAAAGAAGAAAATGAAGACCAAAGCCTAATAGCACCGTACCGGGAAAGATGTGCTGATATTCACGGGCATAGTATGCTTGTCCAAGCAAAGCCATTCCAAAAATAACAAGCAAAGCCGGCCAGCCTTGAAACACTTTTAAAAACGCAAGCTGCAACTGTCCTCCTAAAAAATAGATTCCTAAGCCAACCAGCACAATCCCGGAAAAAATTCCATGTTTTTTCATCTGTCTCTCCTCATTTCTATATATGATGATGCAACTTGATGATGTTCCTATTTGCAGCGATAGGGAGTTTAGGCCGTTTTCTACAGTCGGGTGGTTGAGCTACGCCGTTTCACAGAAGGATGAATGGAAGTTGAAAGCGGTATGGCTCCCGTCTTCGTCACAAAGATGCGTGATAAAAAGCAAGCCTGTGACCTTTTATAGATCGCGTTCGTTCCATCCTGAAGTTGTATAGCCTTAAAATCTGGAACATATCGTTCATTCCAAAGCAGAGCCCCATTTCCTCGACGGTAGGCGGTGAACAAGAGCCAAACAATATCCGCTTCTACGACCAATGAATTTGCTTAGAAACGATACTGTTCGGTCGTCCGACCGGTGCAATGAGCCCCTTACTGGCGCTTATGCTGTTTTTCGGCGCGCGTACGCTTTGGGTTGCGAAGCCGCTATTTTATTTGCTAGCGGCACTTATACAATAAACGTAGCTTGATGAATGCCGCTTTTTTTGTTAAGGTACATATGGGAGAAACATGATCTCGGATCAGTCAAACATCTGGTGTGATTCTGTATAAAAGTTTATCATAGACTTTCAAATTGTGTTCAAATTTTTTTTCGGTATCCTGTCCATAGACATGCTATAATATATGGAGATGTCATGTACTTTCGTTGAGGGGGTATAGGAAAAGTGCATATTCTTGTCGTTGGCATAAATTATAAAACGGCCCCTGTAGAAATTCGTGAAAAGCTTGCATTTAGCGAATCGGAATTGGTCGAAGCGATGAAGCTTTTGCAGCAGCAAAAGGGCATTTTAGAAAACGTCATCATTTCGACGTGCAATCGTACAGAAATTTATGCTGTTGTCGACCAAGTGCATACTGGGCGCTATTATATAAAAACGTTTTTAGCAAACTGGTTTCAGCTTGAAAAAGAAATATTGACGCCATATTTGACGATTTTGGAGCATGAAGCGGCGATCGAGCATCTATTTCGTGTCGCCTGCGGCTTAGATTCGATGATTTTAGGCGAGACGCAAATACTGGGACAAGTGCGTGCTAGCTTTTTGCTTGCTCAAGAGGAACACACGATTGGCACGATTTTTAAACAGCTATTTAAGCAAGCCATTACGCTCGCCAAACGTGCCCATTCTGAGACAGAAATCGGTTCAAATGCCGTGTCTGTAAGCTATGCGGCCGTAGAATTAGCGAAAAAGATTTTTGGAGATTTATCGACTAAGCGCGTTCTGATTATTGGAGCCGGAAAAATGGGGGAACTGGCTCTGCAAAATCTTTATGGAAGCGGCGTGCAGCAAGTGACGGTTATTAACCGCACATTTGAAAAGGCCAAGCATTTAGCTGAGAAATTTTCCGGGAATGCGAAGCCGCTTTCTGAGCTGCAGTGCGCCTTGATTGATGCCGACATTTTAATCAGCTCCACAGGCGCAAAAGGTTATGTCATTACGAAGGAAGTAATGACGCATGTAGAGAGAATGCGGAAAGGCCGTCCGCTTTTTATGGTGGATATCGCTGTGCCGCGCGACTTGGATCCGGCGCTTTCGGAGCTTGACAGCGTTTTCTTGTACGATATTGATGATTTAGAGGGAATTGTTCAAGCGAATTTGGCGGAACGCAAAAAAGCAGCAGAACAAATTGAAATGATGATTGAAGCTGAATTGGTGGAATTTCAGCATTGGCTCCATACATTGGGCGTTGTGCCGGTGATTGCCGCGCTTCGCGAAAAAGCATTGGCCATTCAAGAGGAAACGATGCAAAGCATCGAACGGAAGCTGCCGCATTTGTCGGAGCGTGACCGGAAAGTGTTAAATAAGCATACGAAAAGCATTATCAATCAATTGTTGCGCGACCCGATTTTGCGTGCCAAGGAATTAGCGGCTGAACCGAACGCAGAAGAGGCGCTTCAGCTGTTTGCGAAAATTTTTAATATTGAAGATGCCTTGCAAGTGCCCAAACCATCTCGCGATCCTCGCGTAGATGCTGAACGCTCGGTTGTACCATCTCTACAGCCATAAGAGAGGAATTTTGCGAATGCTAGAGATGAATGTGACAAGGTTGTACGAAATATCCGTACTTTTGTACGCATTATCTGTGTCTTTATATTTTATAGATTTTTTGCATCATAACCGGAAGGCAAACCGCACGGCCTTCTGGTTACTTTCTATTGTCTGGGTTTTTCAAACCGCCTTTTTCTTGCTGCGCATCGTCGAAACGAAGCGCTTTCCGATTTTGACGATGTCGGAAGGTCTTTATTTTTATGCGTGGGTGTTGATCACGCTGTCGCTTGTTATCAACCGTTTGCTGCGTGTGGATTTTATCGTGTTTTTTACAAACGTACTCGCCTTTTTTATGTTGGCGCTGCATACGTTTGCGCCTGCTCATTATCAATCGGAAGCGACGGCGGAAAAGCTTATTTCTGAATTGCTGATTATTCATATTACGATGGCCATTCTCGCTTATGTGGCGTTTTCTCTATCGTTTGTTTTTTCTGTTTTATACATGATTCAGTATCATTTATTAAAGCAGAAAAAATGGGGGAAACGCTTGTTGAGAATGACGGACTTAACCAAATTGGAGGAAATGTCCCATATTTTAAATTTAATCGGATTGCCCATGTTGCTTCTTGGACTTATTTTAGGGCTCATTTGGGCTTATATTAAAATTGAACATTTTCACTGGTATGATGCAAAAGTGCTTGGTTCGTTTTTGGTGCTTGCAGTGTACAGCTTTTATTTTTACAAGAGAATTGTTCAAGGAATTCGCGGCAAAACGATCGCATTGTGGAATATCGGATCATTTTTCTTTTTACTGATCAACTTTTTCTTATTTGGTAGCTTATCGAAGTTCCATCTTTGGTATTCATAATGGAGGAAGAACATATGCGGAAAATTATTGTCGGTTCGCGCCGCAGCAAGCTTGCTTTAACGCAAACAAACTGGGTCATCTCACAGCTGAAGGAGCTTGGTGCGCCGTTCGAATTTGAAGTTAGGGAAATGGTAACAAAGGGCGATCAAATTTTACATGTGACGTTGTCCAAGGTTGGTGGAAAAGGACTATTTGTGAAAGAAATTGAACAAGCCATGCTGAATAAGGAGATTGATATGGCCGTTCATAGCATGAAAGATATGCCGGCTATCTTGCCGCATGGACTAACCATTGGCTGCGTTCCGAAGCGGGAAAATCCTCGCGATGTCATGATTAGCAAACAGCGGCTTTCATTTGCAGAGCTTCCAAGCGGAGCGGTGGTTGGAACGAGCAGTCTGCGCCGTTCTGCTCAACTGTTGGCAAGACGCCCTGACATTCAAATAAAATGGATTCGCGGCAATATTGATACAAGGCTAGCCAAATTACAAACAGATGAATATGATGCCATCATTTTGGCTGCGGCAGGCCTTTTGCGGATGGGATGGGCTGAGGAGGTTGTGACGGAATATTTATCGACGGATATTTGCCTTCCGGCTGTCGGCCAAGGAGCGCTAGGGATTGAATGCCGTGAAGACGATGAAGAGCTGCTAGAATGGCTGCAAAAATTAAATGATCGTGAAACGGAACGCGCTGTTCTTGCAGAACGCGCCTTTTTGCGGGAAATGGAGGGAGGCTGCCAAGTTCCAATTGCCGGATACGGTTATGTGA
The DNA here is from genome assembly GCF_002075365.1 of Anoxybacillus sp. UARK-01. Taxonomy (NCBI): domain Bacteria; kingdom Bacillati; phylum Bacillota; class Bacilli; order Caryophanales; family Anoxybacillaceae; genus Anoxybacillus; species Anoxybacillus sp. UARK-01. The sequence goes on from NZ_NASY01000042.1 coordinate 254,038, forward strand.
ACAAGCGAGATGAAGTCGTGTTTACAGGTCTTGTTGCTTCTCCTGATGGAAAAGAAGTCTATAAAGATATGGCTGTCGGAACCGACCCGGAGGAAGTAGGAAGAAAAACAGCCGAGGTGCTTGCGGAATTTGGAGCCAAAGCATTGATTGATCGGCTGAAAGAGGAGTTAGATCAATCATGAAAACACTTCCTTTGCAAGGGAAAAGCATCCTTGTCACAAGAGGGAAGGAGCAGGCAAATGAATTTTCAGCCAAGCTGAGAAAAGCGGGAGCTTGTCCGATAGAAATTCCGTTAATTTCTATTTCAGCTGTAACGGAACGGGAGCATGTAGAGAAATGTCTTAGCCGTTTATCAAGCTATCGTTGGCTTGTGTTTACAAGCGCAAACGGTGTCCGCTTTTTCTTTTCATTTATAACCGATAAGACGACGCTTCCTCATGTAGCGGTCGTTGGCACAAAAACGGCTCACGCTTTAGAAAAAAGGGGCATTCATCCCGATATCATACCAGATCGGTTTGTTGCCGAGGGACTGGCAGAGGCGATGAAAGCAGCGATTGAGCCCGGCGACCGAATCTTGCTTGTCAGAGGAAACCTGGCGCGACAGAATCTGAAGGAAGAGCTGGCCGAGCTTGGAGCGGAGGTTACCGATCTCGTTGTTTATGAAACACACCTTAATGAAAGCGGCAAGGAAGAACTGTTTCATTTATTGAGCAAGCGAGCGATAGATATTATGACCTTTACAAGCTCGTCAACGGTCCAAAGTTTCATGCAAATGGTTGAAGGGGAGAACTGGCAGGAATTAATCGAATCTTGCGTTATTGCCTGCATCGGGCCGATTACTAAGCATACGGCCGAACAATTCGGTTTGACGGTACATATTTGTCCTGATCAATATACAATTGATGATATGATAGAAGCGATGGAAAAATTTTTTATAAACCGTTGATTTATTGGAGGGAAAACGATGGACGCATTACAATTTCACCGCCACCGCCGTTTGCGGCAAACGGAGAATTTACGGGCGATGGTGCGGGAAACACATATTCATGTAGAAGATTTCATTTATCCGGTTTTTGCGATCGAAGGAGAAAATGTAAAACAAGAAGTTCCATCAATGCCTGGAGTGTACCAATTTTCATTGGATCGCTTAAACGACGAAATTGCGGAAGCGGTAGAGCTCGGAATTAAATCTGTCATTATCTTCGGCATTCCGAACGAAAAAGATGAAGTAGGATCTCAAGCATATTGTGAGCATGGCATTGTGCAGAAGGCCATTCGCCAAGTAAAACAATCCTTTCCTGATCTTGTGGTAATTGCCGACACATGTTTGTGCGAATATACAAGCCACGGACATTGCGGCGTTGTCGAACAGGAGGAAGTATTGAACGACCCATCGCTTGAACTGCTTGTAAAAACAGCGGTGAGCCAAGCAAGTGCCGGGGCAGATATTATCGCGCCATCCAATATGATGGACGGCTTTGTGGCGGCCATTCGCCGTGGGCTGGATGAAGCGGGCTTTGCTCACGTGCCGATTATGTCTTATGCTGTGAAATATGCCTCTGCTTTTTATGGACCGTTTCGTGATGCCGCTAATAGCACACCGCAATTTGGAGACCGCAAGACCTATCAAATGGATCCAGCTAACAGGCTTGAAGCGTTTCGCGAAGCTGAGTCCGATGTGGCTGAAGGCGCCGATTTTATTATGGTAAAACCGGCTCTTGCCTATTTAGATATTATCCGCGATATGAAAAACCGTTTTCACCTTCCGATTGTGGCATACAATGTGAGCGGGGAGTACGCGATGATCAAAGCTGCGGCGCAAAACGGTTGGGTGAACGAAAAACAAATTGTGCTGGAAATGCTGCTTGGCATGAAGCGGGCCGGCGCTGACTTAATTTTAACTTACTTCGCAAAAGATGTAGCCCGCTGGCTCAAAGAATAGGGGGCGAGGAAAGATGAGAAGCTACGAACGTTCAAAACGAGCCTATCAAGAAGCGGTGCAGCTGCTGCCCGGAGGGGTGAACAGCCCCGTTCGCGCCTTTCGATCCGTAAACATGGACCCGATTTTCATGGCGCACGGAAAAGGCTCCAAGATTTATGATATCGACGGAAACGAATATATTGACTATGTTTTGTCATGGGGACCGCTTATTCTCGGACATGCAAATGAACGGGTGGTCGAAGCGCTGAAAAAAGTAGCGGAAAACGGTACAAGTTTTGGCGCGCCAACATTAATGGAAAACGAGCTAGCAAAGCTTGTGATCGAGCGTGTGCCATCGATAGACATTGTGCGCATGGTCAATTCCGGAACAGAAGCGACGATGAGCGCGTTGCGTCTAGCTCGTGGTTACACAGGACGAAACAAAATTCTTAAATTTGAAGGCTGTTATCATGGACATGGCGACTCGTTATTAATCAAAGCCGGATCAGGAGTAGCGACACTTGGTTTACCTGACAGCCCGGGCGTGCCGAAATCCGTCGCGCAAAATACCATCACGGTGCCTTATAATGATTTAGAAAGTGTCCAATATGCTTTCGAGCAATTTGGTGAAGACATTGCTGCGATCATTGTTGAACCGGTTGCCGGAAATATGGGAGTCGTTCCGCCGCTGCCTGGGTTTTTACAAGGATTGCGGGACATTACGAATGAATACGGGGCATTGCTTATTTTTGATGAGGTAATGACAGGTTTTCGTGTTGACTATCACTGTGCCCAAGGCTATTTTGGCATTATTCCGGATCTAACCTGTCTTGGTAAAGTCATCGGCGGCGGTCTTCCGGTTGGCGCATATGGCGGCAAAGCGGAGATCATGGAACGTATTGCTCCGAGCGGTCCGATCTATCAGGCTGGTACGTTATCGGGCAATCCGCTTGCGATGACAGCTGGATATGAAACATTAATTCAGCTCACTCCAGAAACATATGAACAATTTAAGAAAAAAGCGGATCGTTTAGAGGAAGGATTGCGAAAAGCGGCAGAAGCGTATGATATTCCTCATGCGATCAATCGCGCTGGTTCCATGATCGGCTTCTTCTTTACAAATGAAAAAGTCGTGAATTATGAAAAAGCGAAAACCTCCGACCTTGAGATGTTTGCTGCTTATTACCGCGAAATGGCTGAGCAAGGCGTATTCCTGCCACCGTCTCAATTTGAGGGCATGTTCTTATCGACTGCGCATACGGATGAAGATATTGAAAAAACGATTGAAGCAGCGGAAAAAGCGTTTGCTAAGCTGAAGGAAAAACGATAATGGAGACAAATGGACTGTGTACTTTCGTTAGGCACAGTCCATTTTTTTATTCATATTCTTTTTTTCACGCTCATAAATTGATAATGTCATTATAAAAAAGTTTGGACGAAAGAAACGGAAGGAGGAGTACGTTTGGATCAATCATATTTGCGCTTTTCGCTTGAGGAAGCGATCTGGTTTAAAAAGGGACAGGAAGTCCAAGAGTTTCTCTCAGTGTCTTTAGATCCGGTCATTTCCGTTGATGAATACGAGCATTATATTACCATTCGCGGAGCGCTTGAACTTAGCGGAGAATATCGTATGGCAGATGATGAAGAGGGAGAAGATGTAGAATTATACGACTTTGGTACGCATCGGTTTATTCAGTACATTGAAACACGTGAAGATGGGATCACGGAGCTGTTTCATCGATTTCCTGTCGATATTACCATTCCGAAGAACCGGATTGTGAATTTGGAAGATGTTTATGTCACGATTGAATCATTTGATTATGATTTAGGGCAAGATGGCCGTCTCTCGTTAATGGCGGATATTTCGATAAGCGGAATCAGTGAAGACACGGATGATGAAGCCGAGGATGAAGATGGGGAACCATGGTTCGAGCCGTTTGAAACAGTGGCGCGCAAGGAACTTTATGATGAAGAATATGAAGATGAATATGGCCGCTTTGAATCCAGCATCCATGCGGAAAACGAAGAGAATCTCGAAAACCATGGATGGAGTAATGAAAATGCTGAACAAGACAACGAGCATTGGAATCCTATTTTCGACCAAGCTGAAGAAAATGAAGAGACAGAGCCGGAGTTTGAAAATCACGGTCCGTTGATCGCCAACAACGAAAACAATGAAGCGCCAGAGCATGAAACAAAAGTATCAATTGGAGCATCCAAGCATAAGGATCAGGAAAACCATCAAGCTGTCGAGGGCGAAGAAACAAAAAAACAGAGAAAAGAAAATGCTCTCTATTTAACACAGTTGTTTTCAAAGGATCAAGCAGAAGATTTTTCAAGACTAAAAATTTGCATTGTTCAGCAAGGCGATTCGATGGACAAGATTGCACAGCGTTACGATTTAAGCATCCAACAAATATTAAGGGCCAACCAGCTTGACTATGAAGCTGAGCTTCGTGAAGGACAGCTATTATATATCCCCGTGCCGGCCAATAGCCGCCCGTAAGCCTAAAAATCTCCCACTTTCACGTCTTATCACAGCGAAAAAGTGGGAGATTTCTTTTCGAATGCAAGGAAAGGGGGATTTTTTTGAATACGCGATTGGATGACCATGTCATTTTAAGACAATACCATTTGCAGCCTTCCCATATTGTGAATGATGGAAAGGTGAAAAAAATATATACAAATGAAGGGGTTTTTGTGCTCAAGGAAATCAAAAGCCAAAAAAGCCTTCAGGCAGTGAAGCAAGCGTATCGGTTTTACGGACCGCATATCGTGCCCATTTACGCCGCGAGAAATGGGGCGCCATTTGTCGCAGAAGCCGGCCGCTATTATTATTTAATGCCGTGGATATCTGGCGAGGAAAAGCGTGAGGAGAACCGCTTTCTTTCGTTTTTTCGCGATCTTGCGTGGCTGCATCGCCAGACGCTGCAAGAGGTTCCAATCAATCAAGAAGAAGTGAAAAAATATTACGAGGCACAGAAGCAGGAATGGGAAAAGCAGCGCTCATTTTTGCAAGCTTATGCGGAGCAATGCGAGAAAGAGTGGTATATGTCCCCCTTTCAGCTGCACTTTTGTACGTATTTTCATGAAACGATGCAGGCATACTGGTTTGCGGAGACGCAGCTCGAAACTTGGTATGAAAGAATAAAAGAACAAAAAAAGTGGCGGATTTCTTTCATCCATGGAAAGCCGGCGTTATCTCATTATATTCCTAACCATCATCAGGGAAAACGGTGTTTTTTAAGCTGGGAACGGGCGCGCTGGGCTTCGCCGCTTGCCGATGTATGGCTATCTTTACAAGATTACGTGCGGATCGCGCCGCCAATGGATGAGAGCTGGATTCAGGGATTCAGCGAATATGAAGGGCAATTGATGATTCAGGAGGAAGAGAGGGCTTTTTTTATGAGCCACGCCGCTCCTCCGTCTCATTTCTATCGATTGATTTCCCGATATGGAGAACAAAAGCAGGAAAAGAGCGAATACGATAGCGTTGTGCAGCTGCATCGGGAATATTGGAGAATGAAGCAAATAGAATATATCATGATGCGGCTTGTCCAGATCAATGAAAAAAAGGGGGAAGAGCAAACCCTAAATCCACTCGAGCCGGAAAGCGATCGCCAGCAAGATGAAGATCGCCAATAAGATGACATCGAAGGTCGTTGGCAAGAAAATCGTTCGAACCGCCTGAAAAATCGTAATCGGAATAATGATTTGCACACAAACGATGCGAATTTGCCGAAGCCATGGCGGCCAAGAATATGGATTAAACCTTTTCATGGATGTTCCCTCCTTTCTATCAGCCATTACTATTACAGTATGAAACCAAACGTTTTTTGTCACCGGAAATTAAAGATAAGAATAAACCGATAAAAAGATGGAAAAGATGATTGACGATGAAATTAGTTTTTCGGTAGTATGTATAGTGAACAGATGAAAAGCGAAGACAGGGAAGAGTACAACGAATAACCCTTTCAGAGAGGGAAATCAATAGCTGCGAGATTTCCTAGGACGTTATCGTTGGAAGGTCGCCCTTGAGCTGCTTCTTTGAACAGTGCTTAGCTTAGTAAAAGAAGCCGGTTGCAGCCGTTAATGCCTGAGGTGCCTAAGCGTTTTTTGGTTTGCTTAGGAAAAAAGGTGGTACCGCGAAAGAGATCTCCTTTCGTCCTTTTCGGATGAAGGGAGTTTTTTATTTTGCAGAAACATCATTAGGAGGGATAAACAGATGGATACAAAAGAGTTGACGATGCCGACGAAGTACGATCATAAAGCGGTTGAAACGAATCGCTATCAATGGTGGCTTGAAGGCAAATTTTTTGAAGCGGCTGGCGGAGAAGACAAGCAGCCGTTTACCATCGTCATTCCGCCACCGAACGTAACAGGAAAACTGCATTTAGGACATGCGTGGGATACGACGCTGCAAGACATTATCACACGCATCAAGCGAATGCAGGGCTATGATGTGTTATGGCTTCCGGGAATGGACCATGCAGGTATTGCGACGCAGGCAAAGGTGGAAGAAAAGCTGCGCAATCAGGGACTTTCTCGTTACGATTTAGGGAGAGAAAAATTTGTGGAGGAAACATGGAAGTGGAAAGAGGAATATGCGAGCCATATTCGTGCGCAATGGGCAAAATTAGGCCTTGGGCTTGATTACACACGCGAGCGCTTTACCTTAGATGAAGGGTTATCAAAGGCGGTGCGTGAAGTATTTGTGTCCCTTTACCGAAAAGGGTTGATTTATCGCGGAGAATATATTATCAACTGGGATCCAGTGACAAAAACCGCTTTATCAGATATTGAAGTGATTTACAAAGACGTGCAAGGTGCGCTCTATCATATGCGCTATCCGCTCGCCGACGGCTCAGGATATATTGAGGTAGCGACAACGCGTCCAGAAACCATGCTTGGTGACACAGCAGTGGCCGTGCATCCAGAAGATGAACGCTATCAACATTTAATTGGCAAAACGGTGATTCTGCCGATTACCGGTCGGGAAATCCCGATTATTGGCGATGAATACGTCGATATGGAGTTTGGCTCTGGAGCTGTCAAAATTACTCCTGCACATGATCCGAACGACTTTGAAATCGGCAATCGCCATAATCTGCCGCGCATTCTCGTCATGAACGAAGACGGAACAATGAACGATCACGCTATGCAGTATAAAGGATTGGACCGTTTTGAATGCCGCAAGAAAATTGTCAAGGATCTCCAAGAGCAAGGCGTCTTATTTAAAATTGAAGAGCATTTGCATTCTGTCGGCCATAGCGAGCGCAGCGGAGCTGTTGTCGAGCCGTATTTATCAACACAATGGTTCGTGAACATGAAGCCGCTTGCTGAAGCTGCGATTGAATGGCAAAAAAGAGAGGACAAAGTCAACTTTGTGCCAGAGCGATTTGAGAAAACGTATTTACATTGGATGGAAAATATCCGCGATTGGTGTATTTCACGGCAATTATGGTGGGGACATCGCATCCCAGCTTGGTATCACAAAGAAACGGGTGACATCTATGTGGATCATGAACCGCCGGCAGATATTGAAAACTGGGAACAAGATCCAGATGTATTAGATACATGGTTCAGCTCGGCATTGTGGCCATTTTCAACAATGGGCTGGCCAAATAAAGAGTCAAGTGATTATCAGCGCTACTATCCAACGGATGTGCTTGTAACAGGCTACGACATCATTTTCTTCTGGGTATCGCGCATGATTTTCCAAGCTCTTGAATTTACCGGCACTCGTCCGTTTAAAGATGTATTGATCCATGGCTTGGTACGCGATGCTCAAGGACGAAAAATGAGTAAATCGCTCGGCAATGGCGTGGACCCGATGGACGTCATCGACCAATATGGCGCTGATTCGCTGCGTTATTTCTTAGCGACAGGCAGCTCGCCGGGCCAAGACCTACGCTTCAGCACGGAAAAGGTAGAAGCAACATGGAATTTTGCCAATAAAGTATGGAACGCTTCACGTTTCGCTCTGATGAATATGGATGGTTTAACGTATGAAGAGATTGATTTGGACGGTGAAAAATCCGTTGCTGATAAATGGATTTTAACTTGTTTAAATGAAACGATTGAAACGGTTACAAAGCTTGTAGAAAAATATGAGTTCGGCGAAGTCGGACGCGTTCTTTATAACTTTATTTGGGACGATCTATGCGACTGGTACATTGAAATGGCGAAACTGCCCCTATATGGCGCTGATGAAGCGGCCAAAAAAACTACTCGTTCGGTGCTTGCCTATGTACTTGATCAAACGATGCGCCTGCTGCATCCATTTATGCCGTTCATTACCGAGGAAATTTGGCAGCATTTGCCTCATGAAGGCAAATCCATTACGGTCGCATCTTGGCCAAAGGTGCGTTCTGAATGGACAGATCGTGAAGCGGCCGAAGAAATGCGTCTGCTTGTTGATATAATCCGTGCCGTGCGCAATATTCGCGCGGAAGTGAATACTCCGTTAAGCAAGCCCATTAAACTGCATATTAAAGCAAAGGATGCTGCTATTCAAGCAACGCTTGAGCGAAACCGCGCTTACATTGAACGCTTCTGCAATCCTAGCGAGCTGGTGATTGGTACAGATATAGCTGCAGCTGAAAAAGCGATGACAGCGGTCGTTACCGGCGCAGAGCTCAGCTTGCCGCTTGAGGGCCTTATCAATATTGAAGAAGAATTAAAGCGTTTAGAAAAAGAACTTGAAAAGCTCGATAAAGAGGTAGAACGAGTTCAGAAGAAACTAAGCAACGAAGGCTTCATCACCAAAGCGCCGGCGCATGTCATTGAGGAAGAACGCAAAAAAGAACAAGACTACATGGAAAAACGCGATGCTGTGCGGGCGCGCATTGCTGAATTAAAAGGATAGACCACAAGTGTTGATGATGCACGCCCAACGAATGGCTTGTCGACTATGGCAGAAAAGCTAGGAATTAAGCAATGTCAATAGGCTTTTATTGGATCATCAACACACCTGAGGATAGACAATAGCTGAATCGGTCATATATGATGAAGACGGGTCCATGCGTAGGATTCCGTCTTCCTTTTGCTTGCCGCAAAAAATCCGTGAGGAGGAGAGAACATGATCCAAACATATGATGAGGCACTCAAATGGATTCATCAACGGTTACGCTTGGGAATTAAGCCAGGATTAAAGCGGATGGAATGGATGATGGACAAGCTTGGCCATCCAGAACGCCGGGTAAAAGCTGTTCATATTGCAGGAACAAACGGAAAAGGGTCGACGCTTTGCTATTTACGACAAATTTTACAGGAAGCGGGCTATTCAGTCGGAACGTTCACGTCTCCTTATGTTGAACAATTCAACGAACGGATAAGTGTGAACGGTCAGCCGATTTCCGATGCGGAGCTGCTTCAGCTTGCGCAAACCATCGAACCGCTTGCTGAAGAGTTAGGAAAAACGGAGCTTGGAGAGCCGACCGAATTTGAAATCATTACAGCCATGATGTTTTATTACTTCGGCAAAGTGAACATTCAAGATGTGGTTGTGATAGAAACAGGCCTTGGAGGGCGATGCGATTCCACGAATATCATTTATCCGTTGCTATCGATTATTACAAACATCGGATATGACCATATGCATATATTAGGGGAAACGCTTGAAGCAATCGCATTTGAAAAAGCGGGTATTATCAAGCCGGGAGTTCCCGTGATCACGGCTGTTGAGCAACCGGAGGCGCTTCAGGTTATAAAAGAGAGAGCAGCTGAGGCAAAAGCGAAGGCCTATATTCTTGACCGTGATTTTGCCGCAGCAGATTTTGAGCCAATGGAGACAGGAGAGCAATTTTCCGTCGAAACTCCGTTTGCCCAATATCCCCGTTTAGCAACGACGATGTTTGGAGCGCACCAAGTGAAAAATGCGGCGCTTGCCGTCATGGCCGCTGATTATTTGCGGACCTATTATTCTTTTATTATTGAAGAATCTCATATTCGCAGTGGAATTGAACAGGCGCAATGGCTGGGACGCTTTGAAAGGATTTCTAATGAACCGCTCATGATTATTGATGGAGCTCATAACGAGGAAGGGATTCAGAGCTTGATTGAAACGGTAAAAACACATTATGCGGATAAAGCTGTGCATATCTTGTTTGCCGCTTTAACAGATAAACCGCTTAACAAAATGATTCAGACACTTGCGAATATGGCTGCTTCGATCACGTTCACATCGTTCGATTTTCCGCGGGCAGCGACGGCTAAACAGCTCGAGGAGCTATGCTCACATCCAAATAAAGCATGTACGGAGAATTGGCAAGAATGGCTGACTGAAAAACAAGAAAAATATACAGAACAAGATCTTTTTTTAATTACGGGATCGCTTTATTATATTTCAGAAGTACGAAAGTTTTTAAAAAATTAATATATTTATAGCTATGATTGCTGTTATAATAAAGAAAATGGGACTTTGGGAGGGGGGATTGCTGTGAAAAGGTCATTTTTGGTACTTTTGTCGGTGTTGCTGCTGCTTCCGTTTTTTCCGGCAAGCTTTGTAAAACATGCTGCCGCAAGCACCAATTCGTTTGAAGTGTTGGAGATTGTAAGTCAATTATCTTCTCCATCGCCTTTACAGCAGGAAATCGGCAGTCGCCAAGATATTAACATCACGACGATGACGATGAAGCGATTTGTGGCGCTGCGCGATGAACTGGATGGCAAATACGACGCGATTGTGATTTCAAAAGGAGATTATAGTCCTGCTTCCGTCAAGTCATCACCAGACTCCAGTTCTTCGCAGCGAGCCCGTGCCCATGATACGAGAGACGTGATGAACGATATAACCAATTTACGCGCGCAGCAAATCAAACAGTTTTATATTGATAAAGGGTTGCCCGTGTTTCTGCATCAAGACGTATTCAAATATACCGACAGTAAATTGTACCAACAGTTTAAGCAATATCGAGCAAACACGGCCAGCAACGTGATTGTGTTCCAAAATCAAACCGGTCTCGCCAATTATTTAGCGAACCGGGCGGGCCGTCCGCGCGTCCAGGTGACAAGCGCCCCATCATCCACGCAAGTATTTAAAAAAGGAGACAGCATCACCTTTTCTTACCAGATTGTCAATTACCAACGCTTTTCAAATAAGCTGCTTACTGTTAATTTGTATATTGATTCTGATTTTAACGATCAATATACGAATGAAGAAATTGTGGCTTCTAAGGAAGTCAAGAGTCAGTCAGGCACGATTTCTTACACGTTTCCAGCCGGATTTTCCGGCGTGCGCTACTGGAAGCTGGAAGTCGTTGACGAGGCTACAGCACTGAAGGACTATGAAAAAGGATATGTCAAATTTCAGGATGTCGTCCCTAAAATTAACGTGCTGCAAATCCGCAGCGGAAATGATGCCAGCTCGCTTCTAAACAGCAAAAACATGAACCAGTCCTATTTAAAGCGGACGAATGAATATGAAATTTCGATCGATGTGACAACATTAAGCGACTTTCAAAAAAGCCGGCAATATGAACCGAATTACTCTCATGAAGTGATCAATGGCAAGTACGATATGATTATTTTCGGATTTGCCGATTGTTATAACGGCTGTAACAATCCCATCAACTTAAACGCGAATGCGGTCCAGTCTGTGAAGAATTTTATTGCGACAGGACAAAGTGTCATGTTTACTCATGATATTATGTTTGGAAAAAATAACGTTTGGGTGAATGAATTCGGATCCATTGTCGGCCAAATTCAGCCGCAAACAGATTTAGGAAATGGAGCGCCGAATACGTCGACAAGCACGAAAAGGGTGAACAGCGGCTTAATCACCGACTATCCGTTTCAGCTTGCTGACAACATTACAGTGGCCACGACGCACAATCAATATTATACGCTCGATCTCGAAGACAGCTCGGTCATTCCTTGGTATAACATCGTCGGGTCCAATCGCGATGTGTATGACAGCTGGAACCATTACTATACGTATTCGAAAGGAAATGTGACCTATTCGGGAACGGGGCATGTCGGCACATCGGCTGGCTTCCCAGACGATGAGCAAAAGCTGTTCGTCAATACAATGTATCGCGCCTTTTTCGGTTCCAATCATGCACCGCAGCTGACCGTGTTTACCCCGCGGGAGACGGAGGAAATTCCGAGCAATCAAAAGATTGAGCTGTCTTATAAGGTGGAAGATTTGGATTTAACGGACCGCACGCTGGCCACGAAAGTATGGCTGAACGGAAACGAAGTATATTCGAACAGCCTTGTGCCAAACGGAACGACAGTCATTCAGTCGATTCCTCATCAAATGCCGAACGGTGGGAAAGCGACTATCAAAATTGAAGTAACAGACGCAAAAGGAGCCAAAGTGACGAAGGAGTTTCAAGTAACCATTCAAAGGGTGACCGCCAATCTTGAGGTGAGCCGCTCCATTACAGCGACGCTGACTCCTGTTGATCGCAGCGTGACAGTGGAGTATACGCTGAACCCAAAACAGCTTTCCTTAACGACTAACTCGCCGTTAACCGTCACCAATATTCAGTTTCAAGAAAAGCTGCCGGCTGGCGTGGAGGTGACCTCGCTTCCAAACGGCTTTACTAAACAAGGAAGCATCGATCAGGGGTATACGATTACAGGAAAATTGCCGAACATTTCGTATCAGCAGAATGGCTCGCTCTTTACAGCGCCTCAGCAGACCTTTGCCATTCAGCTGACGCCGACGAAAAAAGGGGAGTTTTCGCTGCAGCAAGCTACTTTATCGTATCAAGATTTGAATGGCCAGACAGCGAATTTGTCCTTTAATCCGCTGCGCTTTGTGTCTGATTATGAAATCACCAGTGTCTCACTTCCTGATACCGTCTTTATCAATCGCGGCGTACCGAAAAATTTAAACCTGCTTTTGAGCATTTCGCCGCAAAACGCTACCGTCGCATCGATAGAATGGAGCGAAGCTAGCAATGGCTCGATCGTATCAGTGGACAAAATGGGAGTGCTTACCGCGATCAATAAAGGAAGTGCGGAAGTAACGGTGAAAGTGAAAGACGCATTTGGCAATGAACGAACGGCAAAAACAAAAGCGATCGTCCGCATTCCGGTCGATTCGATTGAGATGAGCGATTTTACGGTTAGGGTCGGAGAGACCATACCAATTCCGATCACCGTTACACCAGCGGATGCGAGGGAAAGCGTTGCGTATTCCATTGGCGATAATCGATATGCCGATCTCGATCAAATCAATGGGACGATAACCGGAAAAACAGAAGGAGTGACCACATTGACCGCGAAAGCCTTTGATGCGGACGATCAGCTGGTGGAGAAGACGGTCAATGTCACAGTTCGAGCCGTTCCGGTCGAGAGCGTCACTGTTTTTCCAGCGACGGCCTCCATCCATCTTCATGACAAGCTTTCTTTGAAGGCGACGATTTTGCCGGGAAACGCAACAAATAAACAGATTCAATGGAGCTCATCTGATTCGACCGTTGCCACAGTCGATGAAAACGGAAAAGTGGTCGGTGTCGGTACAGGAACAGCGGTGATTACGGCGACCGCCCACAATGGCGTTCAAGGAACAGCCGTCATTCATGTGGGAGTGCCGTTGACCGGCATTTCGCTTCCGTCAACGATAACGGTCGAAAAAGGAAAAACGTTCAGCGTGCGAGCTTATTTGGCGAAAATACCAGCCAATGCGACCACTTCAATTACAAGCTATGAATATCATGTAGAGGACAGTTATTATGCGGTCGTCGATGACAGCGGAGAAGTTACTGGCAAACGACTAGGACAGACGGTGCTTACCGTTCAAGTGACGGATGAAAACAGTAAGGTTTGGACGGCGACGACCACGATTCGCATCGTCGAGCACACGGATCATTCAAATGGCGGCGAAAATGGCTGGCTGTATTAGATAAGGATGTGAAGCAGCGTGAAAAAACTATGGATCATCATGCTCATAGCATTGTTATTAGGCGGCTGCTTTCCATCGAAGGAAGAAAAGCGGCAGCAATTGATTCAAGCGATTCAAAAGGGTGATATCCAAGCAGTCAGGCAATATATTGCCGAGGAAAAGGATGTCAATTTTAAGACAAAAAACGGGTCCCCTCTCGATATCGCGATGCAGCAAAACAAGAAACAGGTGGCTCTTGAGCTTTTGCAGGCGGGGGCGAAGTCGGCTTACATGCCGCTTCCTCCGCTTAGTTTTGTGATTGTTGCGACCTCTTCGCAAGGAGCTGAGCAAAACGGCGAGCTTGTCGAGAAGATGGCCAATCAGCGCACGGCAAAAGAGCGCGATCGCGATGGCAATACGCCGCTTCATTATGCCGCTGGCAGCGGCGAATTAGAATGGGTTCGGCTTCTTTATCAACAAGGAGCGGACGTCAATGCCGCCAATCAAAGCGGAACGACACCGTTAATGGTCGCCGCGCAAAGCGGACAGACAGAAATCGTTCAATTTTTACATGAGCACGGGGCGGACATTGACCATGCAGACAAAGAAGGGGAAACCGCTTTATTTCAAGCGGTGGCCGGAAATTACTTAGAAACGGTTCGCTATTTGCTAAAGGCACGGGCCGATGTCAATGCCAAGACGAAAATTGGCAAAACGGCGCTTATGATCGCAGCGGAGTACGGTTATGAACCGCTTGTATCCCTGCTTTTAGAGCACGGAGCCGATGTGCGCGTCAAAGATCAAACCGGAAACACTGCTTTATCGTTAGCCACCTATTGGCATCATGAGAAAATTATTCAGCAATTAAAGCGAAAAGGAGCTCAGTAACCGAGCTCCTTTTATTTAACTTCAAGCTGATCGGGAATAACGGCTAGTTTTTTCACAAGCGGCAGCCCTAAGCCGCGATGAATAAAGACATTCATATCGTGATGAATAACAAATCTTGCTTGTTCCGCTTGCAGGTTCTCTGGCAGCGAAGGTTGGGTGAAGTCGATATTACGGCCGGTGTCTGACGTAGAGCCGCGGTAGGCGTTAATAACAAGGCCATTCGCATCGGTATTAGGAATGAGAGAGGATGTTCCCCGCGCAAAGATCCCGCCTTGAATATGAATATAAGAGCCGACAGCATATAAAATCGCATTGGAGTCCGTATAGAAGTACCCTTTTAAATTGGGCTTTGTCAATGAAAATTCATTTTGAAACTCGTTAATGCGGGCGATTTCCAACTCGCCTTTGGTCAATAAGACGACTTCTTTATCATTGATTCCAGAAATGGTAGCATTATAAATCGAAGTGTTTCCCATAACATAAATCGTTGAATCGAAGGCGACCACTCCGCGAACAGCCAAATTTCCTAAAATAATCAGATTTCCTTTTATGGTAAGCTCTGTGGCTCCGCTGTTTTCCAAATAAGCGTTCCCATTGATAATCAGCCATTGATTCTCCTTCAACTCCAGGGTACTAAGATCCAAATATTCAGAAGAATATCCGTCGAGTAAAATCGATAGATTGCTATTATTGATAGCATCTGGAAGCTGTTGGATGTCATGAATAACGGTAAAGCGATTTTTTAATTCGCTTAATAGACGTGAAACCGGAAGCTGGATAAGCGATTGATATTGTGCCTGGGCAGTTAGATCCGGATCAAAGGCGTTAATGCCGGCGGCGCTTAATAGCTTATCTTTTAATGTAAAATCGAAGTCCACATCCATAAACTCCCCATCTTCTGTTTGGACGGATGGGCTTGTGTACTGGAACGGAAGGGAAGGATTAGTCGCAAAAAGCTCGCTTTTCGTAAATCCTGTTGAGGATGGCTGATAGCAGGCTGGCGCACTGTTTGACTGTTCGCACACATAGCGGTTTCCGTTGGCAAATAAAATGCTTGTTGGGCTCGTCGTTGGAAACGAAGTAAGCTGGCTGTACATTTGCGAGTTGTAAATATAATTGGCGACATTCGCCATATAAAAATCGCGTCCGGCATAAATGTTTCCGTCAATATAGGCTCCGCCATTTAATGTCACATCCTGCCGCGAACCGATCGCATATTTTAAAAAACTAGGCGTATTGGTGATAATGACCTGGCGCGATACCGTCCGCTTCCCTGCTGTTTTGGAAATGACGTATACTCGCGTAAATAGCTTGCTGCGATCAATTTCTTTCATTTCTGTCAGATCTTGAATGGATACTTTATACCGTCCGCTTACCTGGTGAATAAATCCAGCTTGGGCATTGCCTAAATCCATGTCAAGCTGTGCAGGGGTAGACAGTTGAAGATTTTCCACCTTTACTTTTATTTCGGCGATCGCTTCTTGAATGGACTTGGTCGCCTCATGAAGCGATTCGACATCCTCCACACGAATTTTCGTAAAGTTCGCTTGATACAAGCTGACAGATAGAATCGTCAAGCCAAGCATAAAAAAAATCGTGACAACGAGCATCGTGAGCACTAAGCTATAGCCTTTCTCGTTCATGGTTTCACTTCCTTATCAAAATCCAAATTCCGTTTTCAAGGTAAAGGGCTTGATGTAAAGCCTATCGCTAGGATCGGCGTGGTCATGATCCTGAACGGCAAGCATCAATGTGACAACACCGCTTCGGCAAATGCTTCCCTCTTCTTTCACACAGCTGTATGAAACGCGGGATTGGTTTGTAATAATGCGAAGCTGGTCGGAGCTGATTTTCGTGCCGTTTATAAACAGCGCATCATTTTTCAACTCAATATTCAATAAGGCCCCTTGGTCTGTTGTGTGATCCTCGACCCAACCAACCTCTGAATTAATATTTTTTTGTTTATTATTGACAAATACAAGCTGGCCGTTTACGGTGCTGCTCTCAATCGTATCAATGCCATCAGGAGAAAATTGGTAGAGCTGATTCATCATCATGGCCACGACATAGTCGGCTTCGCTGCGCAGCTCGTTTTCGATGCCGATCCGCTTATAGGCGTTGATTCCGCTTAGTAGCACACCATAAATCGAAGCGAGGATAAAAGAAGAGATCGCCACTGCAGCTAGCACTTCGACTAACGATAATCCCCTGCTGTTTTTAACGAATGGTTTCATTTGCCACCACCCCTTCAAGCCACTCCGACTGCTCCCAGCTGTCTCCCCAGCGGACAATGACAACGATTTTTAATAAATAGTTTTGGAGATTGGAATCGTTATTTTCAATGGTTTCCTCTTGAAGCTTTTGCCGCAATGAGGGGGGGAACTCAGGTGGCGGCGCTTTTTTTAAGGCCTCCCATTGGCTGCTGTCATTATAAGGCATAAGAAATACACGGATGCGTTGTTCATTATATTGAACATTATTAATCATCGGCTGCAGCAACGCGCGACAAACTTGTTGATCTTCAAAGAGCGATAGTTGGCATTTTGATCCATCAATGGTCGCATATGGTTCATTTGTACTATTTTGTTCTTCTTGCACATATTGTTTAAGCGAAGAAAAATCAAGGTGCTCCATATATACTAGCACGCCGCGGGCGACGTTAATGGCTACCGTTTTATCTTGGTTGTATGCGGTATATTTCATCGCATGGGTAAAAAATAAAAAAATACCTGTGGCGGCTGCGGACAAAATGACAATGGATGCCAACACCTCAATTAAGGTGAATCCTTCCGAGTGACAGGGTGGAATGAATTTCTTTTTTCCCATTTGGCACACCCTTCTTTTAAAATATATAACTTTATTATACAATATGTTAGAGTAAAATATTGTTTTATTTTTAGGAAATTTGTCGTAGCTTGTACCGAGAAACGGGGTGAAACATTGAAGTCGATTTTCTTTATATTGATTGCGTTTGTCGTGGCTGTTCCCTTGTTATTGATGCTCCCCGTTGGTTTAAGCAGGAGCGGCAAAACAGCAGCGCTTGTCGTTTCTTTGTCGCTCGCGCTTTTGGCCGCCGCTGCTGCACCTATGTTTCCGTTCTGGCAGCTGTGCCTGCTGCTGTTGCTGCTTGCTTTAGCAGCGACCTATCTACTTGACCGGCGCTTTGGCCACCTTCTTTACGCCGTTGCGAAGGAAGAGGATGAAGACGAGTTATTTGCATTCGAGACGGAAAGAGAAAGGATGGCCAAAGCACCAGCTGTCGATGAGAGAGAGAATGGGGAGAAAGAACTCTTGATGTCAACAGATCGTGAACAAGAATTTCCCGTTTGGCCGCCTGCTGATAGAGAAATAGAAGAGGGGCTGATAACGGGCAAAGAGACTGCAAGCAGCACAGAGGCGGAGCTGGATCATTGGCTGTTTGACGATGAGGAACCAAAAGAGGGACTTGAGGGGGAGGCAAATAAAAAAGAGAAATCGAGGGAAACAGCAAGTGAATTACCAGAGTGGCCATTGGGAAATGACCAAGTCGAGACTCGGCTGCCTATGGAATCAGAGCCGCTAGATTCATGGGCTTTGGCTGATCAGGAGGCAAGCACACACGAACAGGACGCTCGGCCTGTTTGGAAAGACGGAGAGCTGGAAGAATGGATGGGGGCAGC
The DNA here is from genome assembly GCF_002075365.1 of Anoxybacillus sp. UARK-01. NCBI lineage: Bacteria > Bacillati > Bacillota > Bacilli > Caryophanales > Anoxybacillaceae > Anoxybacillus > Anoxybacillus sp. UARK-01. Next base: position 272,342 of record NZ_NASY01000042.1, read on the forward strand.
TGAACAGCCATCAAAGGAAACAGCGGAGAATGTGGAGCTAGATGATCGGGACGGAGGGCTGTTTCCCGATGAGGTAGAAGAAGAGCGAGCGTTTGGAGAAGGCGGGAAACTGGAAGAGGAAATATTTTTCGGTGAGGAAGCGGACAAAGAGAGAGCAACAGATTGGCTAAACCCGCTGGATACAACGTGGGAGGATGAATGGCTCGTTGCTGATCTCACAACAGTAGAAGACATGATCGAGGATGGGGGGCAACTGGGAAAACATCCAAGCACAGGCGATGCGTGGCTACACATGTCCCAAGATCAGCCGGAAGCGATCATGAACAATGAAACGGAGAGAGTGGCGGCGGAAAAAGAGCCGCTTGACGATGAGTCGTTTTTACGAGAAAAAAGTTCAGATTTTGCAGGCGGCTGGTCTTCTGTTTATGAACAGCAAGACTTGCAAGAGGAAGCGGAGCGGTCTTCACAAGACAAAGGAGAGAGCGCAGTCGCTGAAGATTTCCCAATGATCCAAGAAGAATGGGGAGAAGCCCATCCGCATACAGAGCCGCTTGATCCTGCATCCTTAGAGGCATCGAATGCACGAAAGGTAAGCAGCCGCATCATCCAGACGTTGGCGGACGAATGGCTGCTCATTCGCCATCAGTTGAACAAGAATGAGTATGAACAGCAAATTTTGCAATGCCTGCAGCGGCCGCTCGCGAATCAAGAGTATTATTTATTGGCGCGTCTGCTCGTGGAGCATTATTTTCAAGAAAAAGAATACGAGAAACTAGCCTCGTGGCTTGACCATTTGCGGGAGAGATTTTCCTCTTACCCGATTTTACTGGAGGAAATTCGCTTTTTTGCTCAGAAAATGAACGATTATAAATGAACAGGTGTGGTGAAGAGAAGAGATGAAAACTAGTGCTCAAATCATAGGACTGCCGATTATAAGCATTGCAGATGGAGGACAAATCGGAACGGTCAAATTGCTCATCATCAATCCTGAAAAAGGATCTGTCGACTTTTTAACGATTGAACAAGAGGATGTGGCGTTTGGCTTAAAGGCGATTCCGTTTAAAAAAATCGTCGGCATCGGCGAATTTGCGGTAACAGTAGAGGATGATCGCGCGGTGATTGATCTGGCGGAAATCCCGATTGCCAACCAGCTCGTCAACAAACAAATCCGAATTAAAAATACAAAGGCCATGACCAGAAAAGGAGAATTGCTTGGCGAGGTAACGGAATTTTTCATCAATGACGAAACGGGAGAAATTATGGGCATCCACTTGCAAACAGAGGGGCGTCAGGCGATTCTGTCTTCTGAATGGGTACTCACGTATGGAAAGGATATTTTAATTGTCAGCGAAACTGCTCCGGATTCTTTGCTTGATGATGCGGGCATGCTGGCTGAAAAAATAGAAGCGCCGATCCATGAGGCAAACGAGGCCGAGGCGGAAACAGCCGCAATAGAAGAAATAAAGGAACACAATGCGCTAAAAGCGCTGCGGGAAAAACAAATGGAGCTATTGCAGGGCAAGCGTGTGAAAAAGGATATTTTGGATCTTAATGGCCACATTTTAATCAAAGCCGGAACGATTTTAACCGCTGAGCATATTGTCAAGGCACAAACGGAAGGGCCAAGTGTGATGATCGATTTATCAATGAATGTGGATGCATAAGAAAAGGAGGCTTTCGATTGTGCGGCCATTAGCTGGGGTTAAGCTGTTTTTAGTCATCGGCGCTTGCACCGTCTATTTCATTAGTTTTGCACAAGCGGCTCCGTTTGTCTATTCATCCTATTTTGTCAAAGAAACGTTTGCTGCGAATACGATGGTTGGACCAGTGCTACTTGCCAATTTATCCAAAGAAGAGGCGGTTCAGCGAATCGCGGAGAAAGTGAATCAGTGGAGAGATTCTGTCAATATAAAAATCGCGTATCAAGAAAAGACAGAAACGATTCCTTTGTCATTATTTTCATTCCAAGTTGAAAAAAGCGTCGATCAAGCTGTGGACGGACAAGCGTCACCACTTATTGTACAAATGAACGGCGAGTCGCTTTCACCCTTTATTGAGAAACTTGTAGCCCCGGCCTTATTGTCTTCGCTCAATCGCAAACAATTGGAGAAAGATATCGCTGCTGTGGCCTCCCAACTGCCGGCCAATCCTCCGGCGATCGATCTGGCCCGCTATGTAGATTCTCAGAAAACGGCGGAAACTATGCAGGTGAGCGAAGCGGTGATAAGCGACTTAGGCAAGCAACGCGCGGAAATAACCGCATGGATTGCCGACCATCCAACCATCGAAGTGAAAGGGAAAAGTGTTTTTTCACTCACGGCTTATTTACAAGGAAGCCTATCTCCAGATGGAATGAGTCTTCTTGCTTCCGCTATTTATCAGGCGGTTTTGCCGACGAACTTTACCATTGTCGAGCGCCATACGAGCCGCAGCTTGCCAAACGGCATTCCGATTGGCTATGAAGCAAAAGTAGATAAAGAGAACCGTGACTTCTCCTTTTATAATCCGAATATCAATTCGTATACTTTGAAATTTCAGCAAACGGGCAGCGGCTTTCGCGTGACGCTGATGGGGCTTCCATTTGCTTATAAATATGTGATAAAAGTGGGGGACATCGAATATTTTGCACCGAAAACCATTGTGCAATATAGCTCGCGTTTCAAACCAAATGAACGTCAAATGAAACAGCAAGGCCAGCAAGGAATGCTTGTTAAAGTGAAAAAGGAAGTATATGACGAAACCAATCAATTGATCGAAGCAAAAGAGGTTTCCGAAGATTTTTATCCGCCGGTTTATGCCATTGAAGTCCGCGGGTTGGAGCTTGGAGATGATTTACCGCAAGATGCAGCCGATCAAGGGGCAAATGGCGCTCTCCAAAGCGGACAGCAACAGCAGCCAGCAAACGAAAAGGAACAAGAACAAACGGAAAACAGTCAAAATCCAAGTGAACAAACTCCAAAAACGGCCGATGAGCAAAATGAGAACACGCCGTATGAAAAGTAGGGATGATGAGCATGAAAAAGCAAGAACGGAAGCGGCTAGGAGATTTATTAGTAGAAGCCGGGCTAATTACCCAAGCGCAGCTGGAGGAAGCGTTGAAGGAGAAGGCGCCTGGCCAGAAGCTGGGAGATGCGCTGCTGCAGCGCGGCTATATTACCGAACAGCAGCTCATCGAAGTGTTGGAATTCCAGCTTGGCATTCCGCATGTCAGTTTATATCGCTATCCGATTGATCCGAAGCTGACGAATCTCGTGGCGAAGGAGTTTGCGAAGCGCCATATGGTCATGCCTCTTAAGATTGATGGGGATCGTCTGCTTGTGGCAATGGCTGATCCGATGGATTTTTTTGTGATTGATGATTTGCGGCTCTCAACAGGATTTCATATTGAAACCGCCATTGCCTCCAAGGACGATATTTTGCGAGCTGTCAATAAATATTATGATATGGATGAATCGATTGAAGATTTTTTGCAGCTGGCCTCCACTCAAGATGCAATGGAAGAGGAGCGAGCGGCTGAAGAAGATTCGCCGATTGTCCGGCTTGTGAATCAAATATTGCAGCTGGCCGTTGAGCAGCGGGCGAGCGATATTCATATCGATCCTCAAGAAACGAAAGTGCTAATCCGCTATCGGATTGATGGAGTGCTGCGCACCGACCGCGCGCTTCCTAAGCATATGCAGAGCGTCTTAACAGCGAGAATAAAAATATTGGCAAATATGGATATAACCGAGCATCGCGTTCCACAGGACGGACGGATTAAAATGAATATAGATTTTCACCCCGTTGATTTGCGTGTTTCAACGCTGCCGACCGTCTATGGTGAAAAAATTGTCATGCGCGTTCTTGATTTAGGTGCAGCGTTAAACGATATTCATAAGCTTGGATTTAATCGGCTGAATTTGCAGCGCTTTATTGAACTGATTGAACGGCCGACAGGCATCGTGTTAATTACAGGGCCGACAGGATCAGGAAAATCTTCGACTTTGTATGCGGCGTTAAATCGCTTAAACAATGAGGAGGTCAATATTATCACGATTGAGGACCCGGTTGAATATCAGCTTGAAGGGATCAATCAAATCCAAGTGAACCCGAATGTCGGGCTCACCTTTGCCAACGGACTGCGCTCCATTTTGCGCCAAGACCCAAACATCATTATGGTGGGCGAAATTCGCGACCGCGAAACGGCCGAAGTGGCGATTCGTGCTTCATTAACAGGACATCTCGTATTAAGCACCTTGCATACAAATGACGCGCTAAGCACCATCACTCGGCTTATCGATATGGGAATTGAACCGTTTCTTGTTGCGACATCGCTTGCGGGCGTGGTTTCGCAGCGGCTTGTCCGCCGCGTTTGCCGCGACTGCCAAGAGGAACAGGAGCCGACGAAGCGGGAAGTCGAGATTTTTGCGCGGCGCGGTATGAAAATCGAAAAATTAGTTCGCGGCCGCGGCTGTCCAACGTGCAATATGACAGGCTATAAAGGAAGAATGGCCATTCATGAATTATTGGTCATGACCGATGACATGCGGCGGGTCATTTTAAATCATGAACCGTTATCCAAGCTGCGTGAGCTGGCGGTCAAAAATAAGATGATTTTTTTGATTGACGACGGTTTATTCAAAGTGAAGCAAGGATGGACGACACTGGAAGAAGTTCTGAAAGTGGCGATTTTAAGTTAAAGGTGAGAAGGATGAAGCAACGATTAGACCGTTTATTGCGGACGGCTTTTGAAGCGAAGGCCTCCGATGTTCATTTAACGGTGGGCGTTCCGCCCATTATACGCATAAATGGAGAGTTAAAGCGATACGGACAGGAAGCGCTGCGTCCCGAGGATACGGAAGGAATAGCGAAAGCGATCATTTCCGAAACATTATGGCCGCGGTTTGAAGAACAAGGGGAGTTGGATTTTTCTTATGGAATTCCCGGGGTTTCCCGCTTTCGCGTGAATGTATTTAAACAGCGCTCCTGTATTTCGCTGGCGATTCGCATCATTCCAACAAGAATTCCAACGATTGATGAATTAAAGCTTCCCGAGGTGCTCAAGCAGGTTGCCGCCAAGCCTCAAGGGCTCGTCCTGGTCACGGGACCGACCGGCAGCGGAAAATCGACAACGCTAGCGGCGATGATTGACTACATGAACAAAACGATGAGGAAGCACATTATTACGCTTGAAGATCCGATTGAATATTTGCATAAGCATGGCGGCTGCATTATTGACCAGCGCGAGGTCGGATTTGATACGAACAGTTTTGCCAACGGATTGCGCGCAGCGCTGCGCCAAGATCCGGATGTGATTTTAGTCGGCGAAATGCGCGATCTCGAAACGATACACACGGCGATTACCGCAGCGGAAACGGGCCATCTTGTTCTCGGCACGCTTCATACGTCGAATGCTCCGGCGACGATTGACCGCATCATCGATGTCTTTCCGCCTGCGCAGCAGGCGCAAATCCGCATTCAGCTTGCGTCCGTTCTAGTGGCAGTAATTTCACAGCGTCTGTTTCCGAATGTGCAAAAAACGGGGCGGGTGGCTGTGACAGAAGTGCTGCTGAACAGCGCGGCGGTGGCGAATTTAATTCGCAATGAGAAGGTCCACCAAATCGTCAATGTGATGCAGACAAGCCGGGCATTAGGAATGCATACGCTCGCAGCGAGCATTAGAGAGCGGCTGCAGGCGGGAATGATTGCGAAGGAGGCCGCCGAGCCGTATTTGAGAGAGGAGCGGGGCGAATAACATGCCGCAATTTCAATATCAAGGCCGCGATATCAAAGGGAAGCGGCAAAGTGGAACCATTGCGAGCCCGTCGAAGCGAGAGGCTGTGATGAAGCTTCGGCAAAAGGGCGTGAAGGTCGTTGAAATTCAAGAGGTGCCGGCGACGCTTTGGACAAAGGAAATCACCTTTGGCCAAAAAGTGAAGCTGCAGGATTTTTCCCTTTACTTGCGGCAATTTGCCACCCTGCTCAAAGCAGGGGTGTCGGTCGTCGATTCCACGAACATTTTGGCGAACCAAACAGACAGCAAATTATTAAAAAAAGCGCTCCTTGATGTGGAGGAAGAGCTGCGCGCCGGCAACCCGTTATCAGCGGCAACGGCCAAGTATCCGCGCGTGTTTCCGCCGATGTTTGTCAATATGATGAGAGCGGGCGAAGCGGGCGGAAATATGGACGAGACCCTGGAACGGCTTGCCGATCATTTCGAAAAAATGCATCGGACGCGGCAAAAAATGATATCGGCTTTAGCCTATCCGATTGCGGTCGCCATCATCGCCCTAGCGGTTGTCATTTTTTTGCTGATCGGCGTTGTGCCGACATTTGTGCAAATGTTTGCCGATTTTCATGCCGAGCTGCCGGCGATCACCAAATTTGTGCTCAAAGCGAGCGAGGTTATGCAAGTGTATTGGTGGCTTGTCGCGCTTGCGCTTGTCGGAGTATATGTGCTTTTTTCCGCGCTAAACAAGCGAAAAACAAGCAAATATTATATCGATTATACGCTGCTTCGGCTGCCGATTTTCGGGAAGCTCATGCAAAAGGCGGCGCTGGCGCGGATGACGCGCACGCTCAGCTCGCTGTTTTCAAGCTCTGTGCCCATTTTGCAGGCGCTGTCGATCGTGGAAAAGGTGATTGAAAACGAGGTCATTGCGAAGGTGGTCAAAGAAGCGCGCGATGCGTTGGAGCGCGGGCAATCGCTGACGGAACCGATGAAAAATCATTGGGCGTTTCCGCCGCTGGTTACTCAAATGATTGCGATCGGCGAACAAACAGGGGCTCTTGATGCCATGCTCAGCAAAGTCGCTGATTTTTACGAAGCAGAGGTCGATGTCGGGACCGACCGTCTCAAATCGCTGATTGAGCCGCTGATGATCGTTCTTTTGGCGGGTATCGTTGGAACGATTGTCACCTCCATTATCGTCCCAATGTATGATATTTTTAATCATATCCAGCAATAAACATAAGAATTTGTTTCCATTGAACTTATAAATCCTGTAAAATAGTAGATAGAAAGACTTATACATTGAAAGAAAGGGAGAGGTAAATATGTTAAAGCGGTGGTTAAAAAACGAGCGCGGGTTAACGCTTATCGAATTGCTGGCGGTCATCGTCATTTTAGGAATTATCGCAGCGATTGCGATTCCGGCGATTGGAGGCCTCATTGATAACTCGAAAAAAGATGCCCATGTATCCAATGCCCAGCAAATGATTAATGCGGCAAAAATTGCGGTAACATCGGATAAAGATTTGATTCCTGAGGACGGAAAATATTCACTCGCTACTCTAAAATATTTAGAAGATGAAGGATATTTAGAAACTGTTAAAAGCCCTGATAGTGGCAGTGACTATATAAAAGGACCAACTGGTACTGGTGCAGTTCAAATACAAAAGAATCAATCGAATGATCCAAAGTCTTCATATTCGTATGTACTTATTCATAATTCCAATAACAAATTAAGTTATTCTGTAAAATTAGTTAATAGTAAACGTGGAGTACAAACACCTGATGGAGAAGCTGTTGCTGAGGACAACTTAAAACGTAGCGAAGTAAGAAACACAACACAATAACAGCAAAATCAATAAAAAATTTAGTGTGATGTAAAAATGATGTTATTGTTTTTAGTTTTCATTTCCTTACTCCTCGGCTCTTTCTTTAACGTCGTCGGTCTTCGCGTGCCGGTGGGGGAATCGATTGTGAAGCCCCGTTCGCATTGTCCGAGCTGCCAGCGCACGCTGACGGCTTGGGAGCTGATTCCGGTCGTTTCTTATCTTGTGCAGGCGGGAAGATGCCGCGGCTGCGGCGCGCGCATTTCGCCGCTTTATCCGCTGATGGAATGGCTGACCGCTTGTCTTTTTACGCTTTCACCGCTTGTTTTAGGATGGTCGGCCGAATTATTGGTGAGCTGGACGCTCATTTCTCTGTTTATGATTATCGTCGTTTCCGATCTTCGCTATATGATGATTCCTGATCGCATTTTACTGGTGTTTGCCGTTCTTTTTCTTATCGAGCGCGCCCTGCTCCCGCTTTCGCCGTGGTGGGATTCGCTGGTTGGCGCGTTCACCGGCTTTGTTGTTCTGCTGTTTGTAGCCGTTGCCAGCCGTGGCGGGATGGGCGGCGGCGATATTAAGCTATTTGCTTTGATCGGCTTTGTTGTCGGATGGAAAATGGTGCTTTTGGCGTTTTTCATCTCAACGCTTTATGGGACGGTATTCGGTTTGATTGGAATGGCGCTCGGCAAAGTCCGCCGCGGCCAGCCGATGCCATTTGGCCCTTATATTGCGCTCGGAACGTTGACGGTTTATTTTTTTGGACACGAAATCGTGGAATGGTATAAGCAATTGATTTTCTTTTAAGTGATGAGGGGAACAGCATGGATATGTTAAAGCTTTTAAAATGGCGCCATAAAATCGCGAATATGATCATCAAGGATCATGTGATCCGCTACGTGGAAGCCAAGCCTTCCGATCCGTTTTCCATTCATAAATGGGGCGAACGCGAGCTTCCAAGCGGGCTGATTCAGGACGGAAAAATACAAGATGAGGAAACACTTGAAATGATTTTGGAAGAATGCGTGCAGGAATGGAAGCTGAAAAACCGCCGCATCCGCTTTGTTGTCCCCGATGCCGTTGCCGTCATTCGGCGCATTTTTCTGCCGCATGATTTGCAGGAGGATGAAATTCGTGGCTATTTATTTATGGAGCTTGGAACGACGATTCATTTGCCGTTTGAGGATCCGGTGTTTGACTTCACGATTTTAGAGCATACGGATGAAAAGTGGACCATTTTATTGTTTGCCGCCCCTGAGGAGCTTGTGGCCCATTATGCCCGGCTTTTAGAAAAGGTCAAGCTTCGGCCGATTGCGGCGGATGTTTCGCCGCTGTGTGTTTACCGCTTGTTTTATGCGGCGGATCAGGTGGAGGAGAACGATCATTTGCTCATCGTGCAAATGGATGAAACCGCCGTGAATGTTAGCGCCTTTCACCGCCATATTCCGATTTTTATGCGCCAGCTGCTATTTGAGCCGCTTGAGGAAGCTGCGTCCGCTTCTCCAGTGCATATAGAGGAAATGTTTCAGCCGTTTGAGGACGTATATAAAGAAATTGAACGTGTTATGAGCTTTTATCACTTTTCGATTCAGCAAGGAAAGGAACAAATTAACCGGCTGCTATTGACAGGGGATCATCGTTATTTACCGCAAATTTATCAGTCGATGCAGGAACGTTTTGATGTTCCTGTCGAGCAGCTGTCGCCATCGCTCGCGGCAGCCGTTGACTCGCGCTATCATTTGGCGTGGGGACTTGGATTAAAAGAGGGAACGAACTATGCTCATCGACGTTAATTTATTGCCAAAGAAAGAACCGAAAAATGCCGTATTTCTGATTGTGGCTATATTGCTGCTTGCGGTGCTCGCGGCGGCAGGCGCGTTTTTTTATTGGTCCGTGCAAAAAGCGGAGTCGGAAATGAATCAGCTTACGCAGGAATTAAAGCAAACGCGCGCTCTTGAAGCGGCCGAGCAGCAAAAGCTTGCTGATGCAGAACCGGTGCAAGAGGTGGAAGAATTGCAAAAGACGGTGGAGTGGGCAAAGCAATATCCATTGAAAACGGTCCTTCTTTTGCAAAATATGGCCAAGCTTTTGCCGGAGCGCGGGTTTCTCATGAATTTCTCCTATGCGGAGGACACAACCGTATCGATCACTGTGCAGTTCGATACGAGTGAAGATGCGGCTTATTATTTAAAGCGTTTGTCGGATGCGCCGTTTGTCGCAAACGTGCAACTCAAAAGCGTTGCGGCCGCCAATCAAGGAGACAATGGATCGGCAGACAGCAGTCCAGAGGAGGCTGCGGATGCAGCCGAAGGAAAGAAAATCGCGCCTCGCTATCTTGCGCAATATGAGCTGCGAATCAATAAAGAGGCTCTAAAAGACGAAAAGGAGAATCAACCATGATCGTCCGTTTTTCGAAGCGCCAGCTGCTAGTTTCGCTTTTGGCACTGGTGCTTGTCGGCACATCTGTCGTCCTGCTTTATTTTTACACGCTGAAGCCGCTTTACAGCCGCCTCGAGGAGTTAAGAACGACGGTTGAAAATGAAAAGAAGCTGCTCGCTACGATGCAGACGCAAGCGGAGCAGCAACAGACGGACCGGACAGCCAGCGTGGTTGAACTGCAAAAAAAAGTGCCCGTCAAACCGCTCGTGGAGCAGCTGATCCTTGATTTAGAAAAAGCGGAGGTTCTCTCGGACAGTTTGATTTCCGGCATGTCTTTTAATGAAGAAGCGGATGTCAATGGGCAGCCACCAGCCGATAGCGCACAGGGGCAAGAAAATGGAACACAGGCCCGTACAAAGGAGCAATCGGCAGCTCAGAAAACGGATTCTGCTGCCCCTTCTTTGCCGCAAGGATTAAAAAAAGTAACGGCTCAGCTTACGGTGCAATCCCCGTCTTACTATCATTTGGAAAGGTTTTTACAAACGCTTGAGAAGCTTGACCGCATCGTTTCTGTTGAAACGCTATCTTTTTCGGGAAATCCAGAGCTGACATCGATTGACACACAGACCGAGCCGTTAACCTACTCATTGACGATCAGCGCTTTTTACCATCCTGGATTAGCGAAACTGCAAAAACAAACACCGCCGCTTGACGTTCCTTCCCCAAGCGGAAAGCGGAATCCATTGACTGAACTGCTGCCGGATGATGGCGATGAGGAACGATAAGCATTTGCGCCTGCTGCGGGCAAATCGGGGAATGACGTTAATAGAATTGCTGGCAGTGATCGTGATTTTAGGAATCATTGCGTCCATTGCCGTCATTGTCATGTTTCATATCATTGAGAAATCGCGGCAGCAGGCGTTCGTTTCGAACGCGTTTGCTCTTTATGAAGCCGCCCGTCTTCGTGTCAGCGCAGGAAATGTCGAATTTTTAGCGCCTGAAACTTCTGAAATGCTGACGTATAAGCAACTTGTCGCAGACGGTGTGCTTGAGCCGGTTCGCGATCCGTTTACCGGCCGCGTGCTGTCAACAGACGATAATCCTTCCTATGTGCTCGTCCGAAAAAGCGCGGATGGCCATCTTCAGTACGCGGTTTGTTTAAAGGGGGAAACAAAGCAGCTTTGCTCTTACAGCGATACGCAAGAGGAAATACCGGTGAAGGAGCTGTCTGTCTCGCTCATTACCGATATTCGATAGAACGAAATTTGGCGAAAACCTTCGAGAACAAGACGACAAATGTCTTGTTCTTTTTTGTTTCCAGTATGATAAGATGGGCAAAGAATGGAAGAAACGGGGATGATAGAATCATGGACAAGCACGACAAAGAAATAAAAGTCAAGATCAATGGAAAAGAGCAGTCATTTATGATGGAAAAATCGACAAGCCTCCCATTGCCGGAAGCGGAGGTCAGTGCAACGAAGGAGGAATTCTCCATTTCTCCGATTATCTCTTTCGCCGGCGAAAACAGCAAACCGAAACGGGCGGCATGGGGACGCTTCACTCATGGGCGCGCCAAATCAGCCATTTTGGCGATTTTATTAGCTGTCATCGTCGGGACAAGCTTTGGCTTGGTCGTTCTTTATGCCATTCCTAAACCAAAAGAAACCGCTTCGGTGGACGATAATGGCTCGGCTATTTCGCTAGAGCAAACACAACCTCAAGAAAAGACAGCCCCTTCTTCAACGGAACCGACGTCAACATCGTCAGCCTCATTGACCGTGAGCGTCATTCAGGCAGGGGTGTTTAGTGACGAAAAAGTGGCAAAGGCCTATGCTCAAAAGCTGCAATCTTCTAATCTCCCAGCTGTTTTAATTGGAAAAAATCCGACATCCGTATTCATTGGTGTGGGAAAAGACAAGCCGTCACTTAGCCTTCTGAATGACCTGTACAAGCAAAAGGGAGCCGATACGTATATCAAGTCGATGTCTGTTCAGCAAGTGAAACACTCCTCATGGCAATCATTTTATCAAGAGCTGGCGACGTTATCTGTGCAATTGCTAGAGAAAAAAGAAGCGAGTGATGGACAGTGGGAATCATTGCAAAAAAAATATAAACAGCTGCAAGCTTCAGATGCCTCCAGTGATCAAGTATGGAAGTCGATCGAGAATGCGTATTTGTCGTTAATCGCCTATCGCGAGAAAAAGGATGATGCTTTGTTATGGAAGACGCAGCAGCAATTGCTGGATCTATTAAAATGACAGAAAAGCGGACGGGTCAGCCTCTCCGCTTTTTTTGCTTGAAAATAGTTCTGCCATGATTGGCAGTCACTGTTCTATGAGCGAATAAAATAAAACAAAGACTTGCCTGGCTTCCGACTTTTCATACGAATAGGCGACAAATGTCGCCAGACCGCTTTGGCCGCCGATTTTCCAGGCGTCTTTTAGGCTGCGTTAATGATCGATGGAAGCTCCCCCATCTTTTTAAATAAAAAAATTGTGTCGAATTGTGAATTTTGGTACGATACAGGTGTATCTTCCGATTTGAAACGAAGAAAAAGGATGGGATGGTAGATGAAGCTGATACTTGCCTCAAGTTCTCCTCGGCGCAAACAACTGCTGAATATGGCGGGCCTCCATTTTGATATCCTCGCTAGCGAAATCGATGAGCACATCCAAGCCAACCAAACACCAGAAGAAATGGTTCAATCGCTTGCTTATCAAAAAGCGAAAGAAGTGCAGCGAAAGCATCCAGATGCCTATGTCATCGGTGCAGATACGATTGTCGTACATGAAGGACAGGCGCTGGGCAAGCCAAAAACAAAGCAAGAAGCATTTGAGATGCTGAATAGGCTATCTGGGCAAACTCATGAAGTGTTTACAGGAGTAGCGATTCTTTCACCAGAAAAAGAAACGGTTTTTGCTGAGCGCACAGCCGTCACGTTTTGGGATATGACAAAAGAAGAAATTTGGGAGTACATCGAAACAGGAGAGCCGATGGATAAAGCAGGTGCATACGGCATTCAAGGGAAGGGAGCTTTGTTTGTGAAACAGATCGTAGGAGATTATTTTTCTGTTGTGGGACTTCCGCTTTCCCGAACGATTCGTGAGCTGAAAAAGCTTGACTGGAAACAAGAAGAAAGGAATGGTGAGTAAAAAGCAATGACGCTGATGATTCGTGACGTTCCAAAGGAGGCGCGTCCGCGCGAACGCCTTCTATTTAACGGCCCGGAAAGCCTGTCTAATCAGGAGCTGCTGGCGCTCTTATTGCGTACCGGAACAAAGTCTGAATCGGTGCTTGAGCTTGCCCAACGGCTGCTCCATCGTTTTGAAGGGCTGCGTCTGCTGAAAGAGGCAACAATTGAAGAAATCACCAACATTAAAGGAATCGGCAAAGCAAAGGCGGTGCAAATTTTAGCCGCCATTGAATTGGGCCGCCGGATAGGACGGCTCAGCTACGATGAACGATATGTGATTCGTTCGCCGGAAGATGGGGCAAAATACCTCATGGATGATCTGCGCTTTTTATCACAAGAGCATTTTGTCGCCATTTACTTAAATACCAAAAACCAAGTGATCCATCGAAAAACCGTGTTTATCGGCAGTTTGAATGCCTCTATTGTCCATCCCCGCGAAGTGTTTAAAGAAGCGATCAAACGATCTGCCGCTTCTATTATTTGCGCCCATAATCATCCTTCAGGAGACCCAACTCCGAGCCGCGAAGATGTGGAAGTGACAAAACGCCTTGTCGAATGCGGCCGAATCATGGGAATCGAACTTTTAGACCACTTAATCATTGGCGATCAAAAGTTCATCAGTTTGAAAGAAAAAGGATATATGTAAGTAGTTCTCTTTTTTTGTCGAATGAGTTATAATAACAGTTATGAGTTTTTCCTCGCCATGCTGTACAAATTTGGAATGACGAATAAAATCGAAAAATGAGTATAAAAATTAGCATTTCGTTTCAGAAAGGAAGATACAAATTATGTTTGGATTAGGAACAAGAGATCTTGGAATCGACTTAGGAACAGCCAATACTCTTGTATATGTGAAAGGAAAAGGCATTGTTGTCAGAGAACCGTCAGTCGTTGCATTGCAAAAGGACACAAAACAAATTGTGGCAGTCGGAAATGAAGCGAAAAACATGATCGGCCGGACTCCGGGCAACGTTGTCGCTTTGCGTCCAATGAAGGACGGAGTCATCGCTGATTATGAAACGACCGCGATTATGATGAAATACTACATTAACCAAGCAACCAAAAATAAAGGATTTTTGGCTGGAAAACCTTATGTGATGGTATGTGTGCCCTACGGCATCACAGCTGTTGAGGAGCGGGCGGTGATTGATGCCACGCGTCAAGCTGGGGCACGTGATGCGTATACTATTGAAGAGCCATTTGCCGCAGCGATCGGCGCCAACTTGCCGGTATGGGAGCCGACTGGAAGCATGGTCGTCGACATTGGCGGCGGTACAACAGAGGTTGCGGTCATTTCTCTCGGCGGGATCGTTACGAGCCAATCGATCCGAATTGCTGGAGACGAGATGGATGAGTCGATTATCCAATATATCCGCAAAACATACAATCTCATGATCGGGGAGCGGACGGCGGAAGCGATTAAAGTCGAAATAGGGTCCGCCGGAACCCCAGAAGGAATTGGCACGATGGAAATCCGTGGGCGTGATTTGCTAACAGGATTGCCAAAAACGATTGAAATCAGCGCGGAAGAAATTGCGGAAGCGCTACGCGACACGGTCTATGCCATTGTGGATTCGGTGAAAAATACATTGGAGAAAACGCCGCCGGAGCTGGCTGCTGATATTATGGACCGCGGAATTGTGCTGACAGGGGGCGGAGCCTTGCTGCGCAATCTTGATAAAGTCATCAGCAAGGAAACGGAGATGCCTGTGATTGTAGCGGAAAATCCGCTTGATTGTGTTGCGATCGGAACAGGAAAAGCGTTAGACCATATTCATCTATTTAAAAACAAAGCGAAAAGCCATCGCTAATTGCAAGAGGTGTAAATCATGCCACAATTCTTTTTAAACAAACGACTGATTTTATTGCTTGTCAGCATTATTTTTCTCGTGGCATTGATTGGTTTTTCCTTGAAAGACCGGAAAGAGTTGACATGGTCTGAGCAATTCGTAAAAGATACAACCGGTTTTGTCCAGCTTTTGTTCCATAAGCCCGCACAGCTCGTTGCGGGCTTCTTTGAGAATGTTCAAGACATCAAGAATACATACAAGGAAAACAAGATACTCAAAGAGCGGCTTGAAGAATATGTGATGCTGGAAGCAGAAGTTCAAACTTTAAAGAAGGAAAACGAGGAGCTTCGTGCGATCTTAAAGAAAAAAGAAAGCTTGCGTGATTTTGTTGCCATTCACGCGACCGTTATCGGGCGGAATCCTGAGCGCTGGCAGGAAACAATTATTATCAATAAGGGCGAGCAGCAAGGCGTGAAAAAGGATATGGCTGTCATTACGCCTGGAGGATTGATCGGAAAAGTCCAGCATGCTGCACAATTTACAGCTACCGTTCAACTTTTAAGCTCTATTGATCGGAAAAACTTTATTTCCGCTTACGTCCAAACGAAGAATGAAAGTGTGTTCGGCTTGATTGAAGGCTATGATGAAAAACGCAAGTCCTTGCTTTTAAAACAAGTGCCATTTGATGCGAAAATTGAGAAAAAGCAATTGGTCATGACATCAGGGCTTGGCGGCATTTTTCCAGAAGGTCTCCCGATCGGCGAAGTGGAAGAGGTCGTGCCGGACCAATACGGTTTAACCAAAATGGTGTATGTCAAACCGGCTGCAAACTTTTATGATATTGACGATGTCATTGTCGTCAAACGAAAAATAGACGCTGCGCAAGAAGAGGAGGAAGCAAAGTGAAAAAGCTGTTTCTTCCTTTTCTCGCCATTGTGATTTTTATGAGCGAAAGCATTTTAGTCGATTTATGGCCGAAAAATGAATGGTATCAAGATTATTTATTTGCTCCCCGTTTTCTGTTTGTTTTTATTTTATTGATTACCGTGTATGTCACGCGAACTTATGGAATGATTTATGGTTTTATCTTCGGACTGCTGTATGATGTTGTTTATACAGAAATTCTTGGAGTGTACGCGTTCGCGTTTACTTTAATGGCCTATGTGATGGAAAAAGCTATGAAAATCTTTCATAATCATCTAGCCGTTACTTGTTTTCTCAGTATGCTGGCCATTATGATGCTGGAATTTTATGTTTATGGTATTCAACTGCTAATTGGAAAAACCGATATGCCGATTGACCAATTTAATTCACACCGCCTTTTGCCAACGTTGCTGATCAATGTCATTTTTCTTTTTCTTTTTTCTTATCCGCTAAAGCAATGGCTGCTGAAATTTGGACGTGACGAGCGGGAAGAATGAAAAGGAAAATAGGCGGGGGTTGTAGAATTATTCGTTGAGGTGAACGTTGTGAATAGGCAAAAACAACCATATGTCACGATGAAGGGAACGAAAGATGGGCTGACGTTGCATCTCGATGATATGTGCTCCTATGATGATTTAATTGCGGAGTTGGATGAAAAGCTAATGATCAATGAGAATAAGGATTTTGACGGACCGCTCGTTTCTGTTCATCTTAAGCTTGGAAACCGCTATTTAACGCCGGAGCAGGAGGAAGAATTGCGCGCGCTTATCCGGGCGAAAAAGAATTTAGTCGTTGCTTCGATTGACAGCAATGTCATGACGAAGGAAGAAGCGATTGAATGGAAGCAGAAAACAGAAATCGTTTCTGTTGCCAAAATCGTCCGTTCCGGGCAAGTGCTTCATGTGCATGGCGATTTACTGCTAATAGGCGATGTCAATCCAGGGGGAACGGTTATTGCTGGAGGCAATATTTTTATTCTTGGAGCGTTAAGAGGCATTGCGCATGCGGGATGCTACGGCAATAAGGAGGCTGTGATTGCGGCGTCTGTGATGAAGCCGATGCAGCTGCGCATTAGCGATGTGATGAATCGCGCTCCGGATTATAAAGTCGACGAACAAAATGAAATGGAATGTGCCTACATTGACGACAATGACCAAATTGTTGTCGATCGCTTACAGCTACTTATGCATCTTCGACCGACTTTAACACGGTTAGAAAGGAGATTTTAGCAGTGGGAGAAGCTATCGTCATTACATCAGGAAAAGGCGGCGTTGGGAAAACAACGACAACCGCTAACTTGGGAACGGCCCTTGCGCTATTAGGAAAACGTGTCTGCCTTGTTGATACGGATATCGGACTGCGCAATCTTGATGTTGTCATGGGTCTTGAAAACCGGATTATCTATGATTTAGTGGATGTTGTAGAAGGGCGCTGCACGGTGCAAAAAGCGCTTGTAAAGGATAAGCGGTTTGACGATAAGCTGTATTTGTTACCTGCGGCACAAACAAGCGATAAAACAGCAGTGGCGCCGGAGCAGATGAAGCAGCTTGTGGAAGAGCTTAAGCAAGATTATGATTATGTGCTGATCGATTGTCCGGCTGGTATTGAGCAGGGATTTAAAAATGCGGTGGCCGGAGCAGATGAAGCGATTGTGGTGACAACTCCAGAAGTATCATCCGTTCGCGATGCCGACCGCATCATCGGATTGCTGGAAAAAGAAGAGCATGTGAAGTCGCCGCGGCTTGTCATCAACCGCATTCGCGGCCATATGGTCAAAAGCGGCGATATGCTGGATATTGATGAAATTGTGATGCACCTATCCATCGATTTGCTCGGCATTATCGCCGATGATGAAAACGTCATCAAAGCGTCCAACAATGGGGAACCGATTGTTCTTGATCCAACCAGCAAGGCCTCGATCGCCTATCGAAATATTGCGCGCAGAATTCTTGGCGAATCTGTGCCGCTGCAATCGCTCGAATCAGAACAAAAAAGCATGTTTACACGAATCAAGCGTTTTTTTGGTGTTCGTTAAAGGGAAAGCTAGTTTGAAAGCTGAATCATTCAGCTTTTAAACTAGCTTTTTTAAGCATAACCCCATAGGTTGTCTCATACATTAGTTACAAACGATCATGTGGGGGAATGGTGATAACCGGATGAATAAGCGTGCAAAAGAGATTCAGAAGCGAATCGAAAAACGAAAGCGGCAGCGTTCGCTTCAGTATGACCGTTCTTATCAGCCGCTTGTAGATTTATCGGATGAGGAGCGATATGGGCAACCTGTCATTACATATGACCGCTATCCGACAGATGAGCCGCATCATCCGTTATTTAAAAAGGAAGTGTTTTTATTAAAAACATTTGTCGCTGCTTGTCTTGTGCTCATATCAGCGATTGCCTTTAAAAACCCTTCCGCAGCGTTTGAGCCTGTGCGCGCGGTCGTGAAGCAGACAATGGAGAATGAATTTCAATTCGCGGCGGTATCGAAGTGGTATGAGGAGAAATTTGGCGAGCCGTTTGCTTTATTTCCCGAGAAAAAGACAGAAACGGTGAAAAAAAGCGAGAAATCTTATGCGATTCCTGCTTCGGGGCGCGTTCTCGAAAATTTCGAAAAAAATGGACAAGGAATTATGGTTGAAACAAATGTCAACACTCCTGTAGAAGCAATGGATGACGGAATCGTAATATTTGTCGGCAATAAAGATAAATTTGGCAAAACGGTTATCGTCCAGCATGCGGATGGAAGTGAATCTTGGTACGGAAATTTAGGGAGTATTACGGTCAAGCTATATGATTTCATTGAAGCAGGCAAAGAAGTCGGAACGGCGATGAAGGATGGGAATCAAGCAAAAGGGGTTTTTTATTTTGCGATTAAGCAAGGGGATCAATTTATTGACCCGATTCAGGTGGTTCCCTTTGAATAAGTATCTAGCTTTGCTTATGAAAATACACATCCATCCGCTGCTGTGGCTGATGGGAGGAATCGCCGTTATTACCGCGCATTTTCAACAATTGCTTCTTTTATTTTGTATTGTATTGATTCATGAGCTTGGACACGCTGTCACGGCGCTTTTTTTTTCTTGGCGCATTAAACAAATTTTATTGCTCCCTTTCGGAGGCGTTGCTGAGGTTGAAGAGCACGGGAATCGGCCGTTTCGCGAGGAGCTGCTTGTAACATTGGCTGGTCCGGCGCAACATATCTGGCTGTTAGGGTCTGGCTTTGTGTTATGGGAAGCAGGGATGATATCAGATGATACTTGGCAGCTATGGGCTCGCTACAATGTGACAATCTGTGCTGTTAATTTACTGCCTATCTGGCCGCTTGATGGCGGGAAGCTGCTGTTTCTCGCTTTAACCCGTTGCTTCCCCTTTGAAAAGGCACATAAGCAGATGGTGATTGGTTCATTGATCGCTCTTTTTTTATGGATCGCAGGCATTTTTTTCATTGCACCGTCCCAACTTGATCTATGGGTAATCGCGCTTTTTCTTTTCATTTCGCTTTGGAAGGAATGGAAGCAGCGGCGTTATGTGCTGATGCGTTTTTTATTGGAGCGCTATTATGGAAAAAAAGGCGATTATCAGAAATGGCAGCCGATTAAAGTAGAGGAAACGGAGCCGGTGCAAAAAGTGCTGCAAAGATTTTACCGCTGTCAGAAGCATTCCATTATTGTGGTGAAAAATAAGAAAGAGCAAATCATTCTTGATGAAAGCGAAGTGCTGCACGCTTTTTTTGCCGAGCGGCAAACAAATGAAGCGATTGGCAACCTGCTCTATGTCTAAATGCGAAGACAGCCGCTTTTCTTTTGGATCCAAAAGAAAAGTGGCTGTTGCTGACGAATACTACTTATAGATGTCGCGAGACGCTGTACGGTTTTTGGACCGCTTTTATATATTGACATTCGTCATTTTCTTGTGGTACTATTCTCATGTTGTAGAAAATTTTGCGCGCATCAAAAGCGGCAAGATTTGGTGCAAAAGTCGTTTTGAAAGGCACCCATGCTACAACCGCTCAGCGCAGGTTGGAAGTGTTCGCATTGGCGAAACGCCTCGTGCTGGCGAGTCTGAGTCTATGTTAGGAGGTGCAACAATGTACGCAATTATTGAAACTGGCGGTAAACAAATTAAAGTTCAAGAAGGCCAAGAAATCTACATCGAAAAGCTTGATGTAGCGGAAGGCGAAACGGTTACTTTTGACAAAGTGTTGCTTGTAGGCGGTGAAACTGTAAAGGTTGGCAATCCTACAGTAGAAGGCGCAACGGTAACAGCTAAAGTTCAAAAGCATGGCCGCCAAAAGAAAATCATCGTGTTTAAGTACAAACCGAAAAAGAACTATCGTCGTAAACAAGGCCACCGTCAACCTTACACAAAAGTAGTGATCGAAAAAATTAACGCGTAAGGCGTCGACGATGATACACGTAGAAATTGAACGCACAGACGAAGGGAACATTAAGAGCTTTACGATGAGCGGCCACGCTCATTTCGCAAAGCGTGGACAAGATATCGTTTGTGCTGGGGCATCGGCGGTTTCCATCGGAGCGATCAACGCGATTGAAGCGTTGACGAAGATCAAGCCGCATATTACTCAAGGAGACAAAGGCGGATATCTTCGCTGCGAGCTTCCTGATATTGAGGATGTTCGCGTTGCTGCGAACGTACAGCTTCTCCTTGAAGCGATGCTCGTTTCATTACAAACGATTGAAAGAGATTACGGAAAGTATATCCGGGTTGTCGATAAACATAGGAGGTGAAACTCATGCTAAGACTTGACCTTCAATTTTTCGCATCGAAAAAAGGAGTAGGTTCAACGAAAAACGGTCGTGACTCCATCGCGAAGCGTCTTGGCGCGAAGCGTGCGGACGGCCAATTCGTAACAGGCGGTTCGATCCTTTACCGTCAACGCGGTACAAAAATTTATCCAGGCTTGAATGTTGGCCGCGGTGGCGACGATACACTTTATGCGAAAGTAGACGGCATCGTTCGTTTCGAGCGTTTGGGCCGTGATCGCAAAAAAGTGAGCGTATACCCAGTAACACAAGAAGCATAACAAACAAGGTTTGAAAACTCTAACCGCTTTTGGTTAGGGTTTTCTTTTTGCCCCGGTTTGAAACAGCCCGTCCAAAGCGATAAAGGTTATGCCTGGCGGGTTTATTGCCGTTAAAAAATCTCCTGGCAGATAGGCCTCTGCTTTTTATTTCGCCACTAGCTGTTTTATTTGCTATTTGGTATAATTTAACTAAAAATAAATGGGTAGGAGCGCCACCAATGAAGGAAAAATGGAGCATATTAGATGCGTTACGCCATTCCCGGCATGATTGGCTGAATAAAATCCAATTGATTAAAGGGAATTTGGCATTGAATAAAATAGAGAGAGTCCATGAGATTATTGAAGAAATCGTTCGGGACATGCAGCATGAGACGAAACTCACAAATTTAGGGGCGAAGCAGTTTGCAGAACTATTAATGACTTATAATTGGGAAGCGAAGAAAATTTCCATATCGTATGAAGTGCTCGGGGACGGCTGTGATTTATCGGCACATGACAGCGAGCTTACCGAGTGGTGTCGAGCGTTTTTACAGGTGATGGAACAGCAAGCAGATATGAATCGTGAAAGCCATTTAGAGATTTCGATTGAAGCATTCGACGCGGAAGTGCGGTTGTTTTTTGACTACAGTGGCACAATAAGCGATGAGAACGCGTTTATGGAATGGCTCAACACTCATGAACGCGGAGCTTCCCTATGTTTAGAGCAATTTTCTATACATAAAGATGAAATGACCGTAGCGATTAAAATTGCACGTAAGCATCAAGGATAGATCGGAGGAAAGCAGCATGTTTGTCGATCAAGTAAAGATTTATGTGAAAGGCGGCGACGGAGGAAATGGAATGGTTGCATTTCGCCGCGAGAAATATGTACCAAAAGGCGGACCGGCCGGAGGAGACGGCGGCAAAGGCGGCGATGTTGTATTTGTGGTAGACGAAGGGCTCCGTACGCTTATGGATTTCCGTTATCAGCGCCATTTTAAAGCAGCCAAAGGCGAAAACGGGATGTCGAAGGGACAGCACGGAAAAAATGCGGAGGATTTAGTGGTCAAAGTGCCGCCGGGAACGGTTGTGATGGAGGCGGAAACGAAGCAAGCGCTTGCTGATTTAACAGAACATGGCCAACGTTTTGTCGTCGCGAAAGGCGGGCGCGGCGGGCGCGGGAATATGCGCTTTGCCACTCCTGCTAATCCGGCGCCAGAAATTGCGGAAAATGGCGAGCCGGGAGAAGAGCGCGATGTGATTCTTGAGCTGAAGCTGCTCGCTGATGTGGGACTCGTAGGATTTCCGAGCGTCGGAAAATCCACTTTGCTTTCAGTCGTCTCGGCTGCCAAACCGAAAATTGCCGATTATCATTTTACGACCCTCGTTCCGAATTTAGGGGTAGTTGAAACAGATGACGGCCGCAGTTTTGTGATGGCCGATCTACCGGGGCTGATTGAGGGGGCCCATCAAGGAGTCGGACTTGGCCACCAGTTTTTGCGCCATATTGAGCGAACCCGTGTTATTGTTCATGTCATTGATATGGCAGCGATAGAGGGCCGCGATCCGTATGAGGATTATGTTATTATTAATGAAGAGCTCAAGCAATATAATTTGCGGTTGACCGAACGGCCGCAAATCATTGTCGCCAATAAAATGGACATGCCGAATGCCGAAGAAAACTTGCAAGCTTTTAAAGAAAAGCTGCCAGAAGAGGTGCCGATTTTTCCAATTTCCGCGATTACTCGGCAAGGATTGCGCGACTTATTATTTGCCATTGCCGATCTTTTAGAAACGACACCGGAATTTCCGCTTCATGAAACGGAAGAGCCAGCCGTCCAGCGCGTTGTTTATACATTGGAGAAGGAGGCGCCAGCATTTACGATTATGCGCGACAGTGATGGCACGTTTATCGTATCGGGAGAGAAAATCGAAAAGCTGTTTAAGATGACTGATTTTTCACGAGATGAATCTGTGCGTCGCTTTGCGCGGCAATTGCGTTCACTCGGAGTGGACGACGCTTTGCGCGAACGCGGGGCAAAAGATGGCGACATTGTGAAATTGCTCGATTACGAATTCGAATTTATCGATTAAAGAAGCGGAGGATGCAGTCCGTTGGATAAGTTAGATAAGAAATTTTATTTAGTGCGGGAAGATGTGCTGCCGGAAGCCATGCGAAAAGTATTGCAGGCAAAGGAGTTATTGGAACGGAAAAAAGTCGACTCGATAGCGGAAGCCGTCCAGCTGGTTGATGTGAGCCGCAGCGTATTTTACAAATACCGCGATGCGGTATTTCCATTTCAAGCTGTTGTGAAAGAAAGCATCGTTACATTGTTTTTCCATCTTGAAGATCGTTCGGGCACGCTATCCAAGCTGCTCAGTGTCGTTGCGGCGGCCGGCTGCAATGTGCTGACGATTCACCAGACGATTCCGCTGCAGGGCCGTGCCAACGTGACAATGTCAATTAGCACTAACGATATGAATGAGGACATCGAGAATTTATTGGCAAAATTGCGCCATCTCGAGTTTGTTGAAAAGGTGGAAATTGTCGGGTCAGGCGCTTATTAGAATCAGGGGAGAGGCGAATGATGAAAATTGGCTATTTAGGACCAAAAGCGACTTTTACGGATTTAGCGGTAACCACTCTATTTCCCGCTGCCGAAAAAATCGCATATGATACGATTCCGGAGTGCATTGATGCGGTCAGCAGCCAAGAAGTGGAGCTAGGAGTCGTTCCGCTTGAAAATACGATCGAAGGCTCGGTCAATTTGACGGTGGATTATTTGATTCATGAACAGCCGCTGCCGATTGTCGGGGAAATTATCGCGCCGATTCAGCAGCATTTAATGGTGCATCCCTATCATGCACATATGTGGAGTGACGTACAAGAAATTTACTCACATTCTCACGCGATTGCACAATGCCATAAATTTTTGCATCAAAATTTTAAAAAAGCAAAATATGTGTATATGACGTCAACGAGCGCTGCCGCTCAATTCGTCAGCCAAAATCCGCATCTTCCAATCGCGGCGATTGCCAATCGCTTGGCCGCGGAAGAATATGGTTTAACCATCGTACGTGAAAATATTCACGACTACGATTATAATCATACAAGATTTATTGTCGTCCGTCGGCAGAATGAAGCGTTGCCACTGCAATCACCGCTGTATGCGGGCGATAAAACAACGCTGATGATCGCATTGCCGAAAGATCAAGCCGGCGCCCTGCACCAAGTGCTGTCCGCCTTTGCCTGGCGCCGTCTAAATTTAACGAAAATCGAATCGCGTCCAGCGAAAACGGGCTTAGGAAACTATTTTTTTATTATCGACATCGATCAAAAAATGGATGATATCCTCATCCCCGGAGCCATCGCTGAGCTTGAGGCGCTCGACTGCACGGTGCAAGTATTGGGAAGCTATCCCTACTATATCATTTAAGAATCCCCCAGCTGCGTAAAATGCGGCTGGGGGTGTTTTATGTATTAGATGTTGCTTGACTATTAAGAGAATCTCTTATGAATATTTTCATCCTACATGGTGTTTAAAGGTAGAAAGAAGTATGTGACAGTAGATGTTTGTAAAATTACATTATTTGGATTATTCTGAATTTCTATATGGCGTTGCTATAATTTTATTGTCATCCGGATGATTAGAAAATGATGAAAGGAAGACAATAAGATGGCAAGGAAACGGGGATTTCGCTATAAGTGCTATATGGCTGTGAGTCTTTCCTTTTGCTTAATTTTTAGTTCTATTGCTCCATCGTTTACTCAGGCTGCTCTTGGAAAGTCAGATCGAGTGATGACGAAAAAACAAAAGATTGAAGCTCAACTTGGTGATCTTCCTGACAAACGGCCAAAAACAAAATTGGAATTAGAAAGCAAGCGAACCAAGTACTCAACTCGATACTTGAATCCAGATGGAAGTTTTACAGAAGAGATATATCTACAACCTCAATTTTATCAAGATCCTCTTGATAAAAAATGGAAAAAATTAATAACAATCTAAAAGCAAATAAAACAAACCAATTTGAAACTACAGCTAATGTCTTTAAAGCTGCATTTGCAGAACATTCTAATCAAGCTGAACTTGTTTCTATTGCAGAAAACGATAAAAAACTTTCACTTATTCCGATTAATGATAAAAATGTACAAGGAATTGTCAAAAATAATGAAATTACTTATAAGGGATTATTTGAACAAACAGATGTGCGATACCGTATTCAAGGAAATGCTGTCAAAGAAGATATTATTCTGAACAATAAGCCTTCCAATAATGCATTTACTTTTGAGATTAAATTAAAAGGATTGACTGCTGTTGCTAAAAAAGATGGCACCATCGTTTTTGAGGATGCCAAAGGGAACCCTCAATGGTATTTTGAAAAGCCATATATGTTTGATGCAAATAATAAGCATTCGGACCAAGTTACTTTTCATTTGCGCCAGGAAAATGGTAAAACTTATGTAGATGTTATAGCGGATGAAAATTTTTTGCAGGATCCGGATACAACATACCCAGTAACGATTGATCCTACGATTAATGATTGGGATGTTTTACGTGATAATTTTATTGCAAGCAATTATCCTGACTCAATTTACTCGAGTAACACATACATGAATACAGGATACAGCAGTTATTTCGGCATGACTCGTGCTTTAGTGAGATTTTACCTTCCAAGTCTTCCAAGTGATAGCGTGATTTCCAATGCGACATTTAATGCATATCAAACAAATGCTGATGGTCAACAAGTGTCCATTGATTTATATCGGATCACAAGTAACTGGTCTTCTTCTGTTACTTGGAATAATCAACCTTCTGTTCGAAGTACAAAAGAATCAACAACAACAAACAATACAGCCAATGCGTACTGGAGTTGGGACATCACTCAGTTAGTTAAGGACTGGTACAATGGCATTCAGCCAAACTACGGATTGATGTTAAAACAACAAAACGAATCGACTTCTCCCTATCGCGCATTCAATACGGTAAATAGCAGTGTTAATACTCCACGCATCACGATTAACTATTGGGTAGAGCCAATCGGCCAAGAATCTTTCTGGACGACCACTAAAGATGGGGTGAATCCAGCAAACGGAAACTTTGTTTTACAAACAACGGATCTTGCTATTTCTGGTCTGGGTGAAGATGTTGAAGTTACAAGAACATACAATAGTCGAAAGTCCGGAACAAATGGAATGTTTGGTTATGGTTGGATGTCTAATGTCGAAATGAACATTTGGGATGCAAGCAATGGCCCCATTACGTTTGTTGATGGAGATAATACTCGTCATATTTTTGGTGAAAAAGTGGGTGGGGGATACGAAGCTGCTGGTGGTGTCTATCTTGATCTAATCAAGAATGGAGACGGCACTTATACAGTAACAAAAACGGACGGTACAAAACTTTATTTCAATGCAAATGGAAAACTTTCTCGCATTGTTGATACAAACGGGAACACAACTACATTGAATTATAATGCAAACGGAAAATTAGCTTTAATTACAGATGCATCAGCAAGAACGACGACCATTTCCTATGGAACAAATGGATATGTATCAAGTATCACCGACCCGGCAAATAGAACCATCTCTTATGAGTATGATACTTTCGGTAACCTAACCAAAGTCAGGGATGCTCAAGGAAATGCGACCATTTTTACGTATGATTCAGATCATAATCTAACAAGTATTAAAAATGCTCGAAATATTATGACGACAATTGGCTATGATACATCGGACCGCGTAAAAAGTATTGAACGCCCTATTACGATTAACGGCACGCCTGCAACGAGTATTACCAATTATTCCTATGACAAAACCAATAGTGTTACGTCGGTTACAGATGGAGAAGGGAGACGGATAGATTATACGTACAACGCTAACGGCAATATTATTCAAATCACAGAAAATCCTTTAGATGCTCAAAACAAAGCTGTAACCACATTTGATTATGATAATAACAATAATTTAACCCGAGTGATAGAACCAAATGAAAATAAGGCAAACGGAACCGCAGCGTTCATTTATCAATATGACGAAAAAGGAAATATCGTTAGCGTTCAATTGCCGGAAAATCAGTCCGCACAATATACGTATGATTTACAAAACAATCTTATCAAAGAGCAGGATTTTAACAGCAACGTCAGCACCTTTGATTATGACCAAAATAATAATCAAACCGAAGCGATTGATCCTTATACGCAATCAGTTTCGCAACGATACGATAATGTGGGAAATTTGCAGTATTCGACGTATCCAATGTCATCAGCCGATAACTTGGTAAGTAACTCTAGCTTCGAATTGGATAATAATGCGGATAATTGGCCAGATAACTGGACAAAGGCGGTAGAATCAGGGAAAACCGCTACATTCAGTTGGACCGCAACAAGCAAATTTGGGAATAAAGGGATTGGTATTTCCAATTCAACTGGATGGGCAATTGTTAGTTCTGATAAGCAGCCGTATGATGGTGGAATTTATGTGGCAAGCGGTTATGTAAAAACATCGTCCATGTCTGCACAGGCCCTTATAAAAGTTGAATATTTTGATGCACAAGGAAACTGGTTAAATCAAAAAATTTCTTATGGGTTGGCAGGAACGAACGACTGGACCCGATTTCATGTTGTAGCGGATAATGCTCCATCGGGAACTCGGACGATTCGAGTATCTGTCGGTATAAACGCTGGTTCTGGAACTGCTTATTTCGATGGGATCCAACTAGAGAAAGGAACGGTTGTCAGCGCCTATAATCTTGTAGATAATTCAAGCTTTGAGCGAGATGTTAATAGTGATGGAATTCCTGACAGTTGGACAACAAGCGGCAACTTATCAGCAAATGATGGACTAGATACAACAGTTGCGAATATATATGTCGGAAGCAAGTCATTTAAAATCACGGGAGAGTCTGGGAAAAATAAATATATTAAACAACGAATCAATATTTCCGGCGACAGCAACACCAAACTTACGTTGTCTGGATGGTCCAAACAGGAAGGAGCCAATCCAAACGGCGGTTACTATAGCTTGCAAGTAGCGATCCACTATACGAATGGTACAACAGACTGGGACTACGCCAACGATTTCGATAAGATGAAGACCGATTGGCAGCATGTTGCCGCGGAAGTGAAGCCGAAACAGGCATTCGATTACATTGACGTGTATTATTACTATTATAATCAAACGGGCACAGCATGGTTTGATGCAATGCGTCTAGAAGTAGGAGCTTCTCTGACGTCGTACACGTATGATGCAAAGAAAAACTACGTCACCAAAGTCACCGATCCGGCAGGAAATACGGTTTCTTACACATACGATGCTATCGGAAACCAAACGAGCGTCACAGATGGAAAAGGAAAAACGACTTCTTACGAATATAACAACAATAACCAATTAACCAAAGTCACCGACCCAAACGGAAATGTGACTACCTATGGTTACGACGGTGTGGGAAATCGAACATCGGTCACTAATGCAAAGAATTATACAACCAACTATACGTATAATGAATGGAACCAAATCTCTAGTTTCAAGAACCCGTTAAATCAAACGACATCCTTTGCTTATGATAAAAACGGCAATCTTACAGGGGTTACGTATGCAACCGGGGATCGCGTATCCTATAGCTACAACGCGCTGAACCGACTCGTTGCCGTTGCTTACAACGGGACAACAAAATGGACGTTCAATTACGATGCCAATGGCAACGTGACGTCGGTGACGGATGCCAATGGAAATGCGACCACGTACACATACGATAAAAACAACCGTCTGACTCGCATCAGCAAAGGATCATCGAACGCCATTGCCTACGGTTATGACGATAATGGAAATGTTACATCGACATCCATTACGGCTGGTACAACGACTGATACGATCGGATACAGCTATAATCCATTGGACCAGTTAGTCGTCTTGTCAAGAAACAGCGCGAATTTAGCGAGATTTACGTACGATGAGCGCGGAAATATTTCGTCCATCATCCATGCCAATGGAACTTATACCGCTTATGAGTATAACGATGCCAATCAGCTAAAATCACTGAAAAACTTCGGTGCAAACGGAAATGTTTTAAACTACTTCCTCTACAATTACGATGCCAACGGCAATATTACGACTGTAGAAACAAAAGATGGCACGATTACGTATCAGTATGATGCATTGAATCAGCTGACAAAGGAAACACTAGCGGATGGAACAGCGATTACGTATGAATACGATGCGGTTGGCAACCGGACGAAGAAAATCGTCAACAATGGAACGACTACGACAACGACCACGTATACGTATGATGCTGCGGACCAATTAACAGCCGTTAACGGACAGGCATACACATATGACGTGAACGGGAATTTAACGAACAACGGCAACAAGACGTTTGTGTATGATAACGAAAACCGTCTCATTCAAGTAAAAAACGCATCCGGCGCTACGATCGCAACCTATACGTATGACCATCAAGGAAGACGCATCAGCAAAACAACATCAAGCGGTACGACTTACTATCACTACGATGGCGACTCGATTCGCTTGTTGTATGAAACAGATGCCAACAACAACATCGCAGCGGAATATACGTGGGACGCATTGGGCCGCCCGGTCACGATGACGAAACGCGGAGTGACTTACTACTATCATTTGAACGGCCATGGAGATGTCGTCGCATTGACGGATGCAAGCGGAAATGTCGTCGCGCAATACGAGTATGACGCATGGGGCAATATTGTGTCTAAAACCGGTGCGCTGGCAACAGCGAACCCATACCGTTATGCCGGTTATTATTACGATGAGGAAACCGGGCTATACTACCTAATGGCGCGGTATTATGATGCGAATATGGGGCGGTTTATTACAAGAGATACGTTCCATGGGTTTGAAAATGAGCCGCAAAGCTTGAATCAGTATGCGTATACGAAAAATAATCCTATTAATTCTATTGATCCGAATGGTCACTACTCAAAACGACTTGATTTGGGATTTAATAGTTATATTAAGGCCAATATAGGTTGGCAAGAAATATCTGTAACAATTAATTTAACTCCTGGATTTTTAATAAGTACTGGTATAGGCTTTGGTGCAGGTTTAGCCGCCAGTTATGTGATAAAGCAAGTTTTAACTTGGTATTTATTCCCGGTTCTTTCTAATATCATATTAACTAAGGGGGCCGAAAAAGTTGTTAACTATTTAGCAAAAAAGCTTTCAAAATCTGCATTTAAAAAAATAACCAAAGGATATAACTGGACAAAAAAATCTATATTCTACACAAGTTTAGTAGTTCCAAATCTAATATTTAGATATTAGATACTGAAT